>CALZIZ010000063.1 GCA_945787465.1 uncultured Desulfuromonadales bacterium | reverse complement strand
CCAGAATCCTGGCAGGGCAGGACCTCGACAAGACCCTGATCCTGGACAATTTCATTCAACGCTTCGTACTTATGGTCGACACCTTGCCGCAGAAGAGTCTGCCGCTCAGCCGGCTGCCGACCCGGCCTGCGCCGGGGGCCTTCCTGGCCACGGAAAGGGCCGGAACGGACTTCATCAGCCCCGTCAACTACCGCCGTTACACCCCTTACGTTCAGATCGCAGAAGCCCTGGACCCCAAGCTGGCCGTGGCGGCATACCTGCGATTCTACCCCTTGATTCAAGAAGCCTACCAGAGCATGGGATACTCAAATGAGTATTTCAACGACCGGCTGATCGAGGTCATAGACCACCTTCTCGAAACGCCCGCGGTGCAGAGCCCGGTCCCCCTGGTACACCACATCACCCGCTACAAGTACGCGGACCCCGAGCTCGAAGCCCTGTCCTCCGGGCAGAAGGTGCTGATCCGCATGGGGAGCGATAATGCCGCAAAAATCAAGGCGAGGCTGGTCGAACTGCGCAAGGAACTGGTCAGCATGACACCGAAGGACTAAGGGGCAGCCGGAGTTACAACTCCACCGGGTGCCTCAATCCAGTAGAATTCCTCGGCAGGTAGCTTAAGTGCTGCCACGTCGATTGACGGATCATCCAGCAGGCTGGCCTTGAGGCCGCGGCTGCTCACCGTGTAAATGAAGTCCCCTGCCCCCGGCTCTCCGATAAAGAACGATCTGCGCACCGGCTCAGGGTAATACCAGGGGCGTTCAGATCCGTTGAAGGAGAATTCGGCATGGTTGATCCTCCCCCGCAGGGAAAAGCCGCTGGTGGTATCGACATCATAGATCTGCAGCCCGCTGAAAAGCTCGGTCTGGCCTTCAGCGTTCTTTTCCTTAAGGCTCACGGGAAGGGCCAGCACGCCACGGCTGGCAAAATAGCTGAAGGCCTTATGCTCGGATCCCGCTTCAGAGTAACTTCCGGCGCCGAGGGACTCGCGGGCTGCAAGTTGCGGCAGGCCCGGGTCGCTGACGTCGAAAATACTCAGATCAACCCCGCCCCGGTCGACGTTTCTGCCGACAGCAAGAAGGTGGCTCTCCCCGAGGGGATGCAGATAGGTCGAAAAGCCTGGAACTTCGAGTTCCCCTGCAACCTGAGGGGACGCAGGGTCTGAAAGATCGAGGCTGTAGAGCGGATCGGTCTGCCTGAAGGTCACCACATAGCCACGCTCCCCGAGAAACCGCACGGCGTAAATCGACTCCCCCGGCTTGCCGAGCCCTTCGAGGCGACCGATCTCCTGAAGCTTTGTCTGCTGCTGCTGCAGCAGGAATAAGCGGTTTTCTGTATTGCCGCTCCTCCCCCAGTCATCGTCAGTTGTTGCGATGCGCAATGTGCCCTGATGCTCGCTCATGGAAAACTGGTCCAGCACCCACCCCTCCACCTGGCCGCTGCAGGCATAGCTCGGCTCGGCCCCCAGATCGAAGCGATGAATGGTGGTAGTTATCTGGGGCGCCTCGGACTCGCCGGATGCGACAGGCCACCAGGGCCAGAAGTCCTGGTTTCTGGCAGCAACATACAGGCTTTTTTCAGCCCCGTAGATCTGGCCGCCGCTGCTCATCACCGAGATGCTTTTGGGTTTATCCTGGGGACGGTTCAGATCGATGGTCAGCAGTGAGAGAATGTCCGTACCGTTGGGAATCGTCGGTCGATAAAGGTTCTCGCAGGCACAGACCGAATCCTGTGTAACGCTCTGTTCCGAGCCCCCAAAAGTCTTGTCGTAATACCTTGGAAAGATATCGGCAAGGCCGGACTGTTCCTTGGCGACTCCCGGCAGCCCGGCCAGGGTCGCAAGATGTACACGCCCCTCAACCATGCGCGCATCGAGAAAACGCCCCTCGATGTAGAGTTCCCGCAAAAGCTCGGGTGAAGGCCCTGGACGATTCTTCAAAAGGGTGATCTTGAGTAGATAGAGGTTCTTCGGGGCAAAATCCGGCTCAACGGCGCTCACATTCCACAGAGTAGAAAAGATCATCACCACATCGTTATGCACGAAAAGTGACAGGGGAGCTCCCTCGATCTCGTAACGATACAGTTCCTCAGCCTCGGCCGCCGGCCAGCCCTTGAAGAGCAGATACTGACCGCCGGTGACCATATAGATGAAATCACCATCGGTCTTTACAAAATCGGGCTCATCAACGCCGTTTTCCTGAACGTTGGTGCTGGTAAACTCCCGCTCCCCCCCGCTTGGTTCACCGCCTGCCTCTGGGGCATTGACAGCAACATCACCAGCCGTTACAAGCTGCTCACTATAGCGAGCCTCCAGATCCTTTTCGACCCCAGAGGTCTCAGCGATATAAGCCTGGACAGACTCGCAGTCCTCGAACCTCTGAAGCCTGGATTCATTGTCGAAGGACGCTGCCCCAGGGTCTTCGCCCCCCTGACTGCAAGCGGTAACACACAACAAAAAAACGAGCATCAGCCATTTTAAGACAGGATGATTTACCATCGGACCTCCAGACCAAAGTAAATTAAATTCTGCAAACGGACTATCAGAGTACCGGAAAACCGGGTCTCGGGTAAAATATAAAAAAGACAGCCCGATAAAAAAGGCTCAAGAGAGGAGTACCGCTATGGCAAAGCAGGTCATTACCGGTGACATGCGTGTGTGGAATGTCCTTCAGGACTTCCCCGAAACTTACGAGGTTTTTCGTAGCCACGGCTGCCCTGATATGCGCAATGGAATATTTGCTCTTTCGGCCCATATCATGAAAATCAACTGGGCGGCAAAGATGCATCATATTCAGCCAGAAATGCTTCTTGCAGATCTCAACCGAGTGATTCAGAATGCCGAAGAAGCCTCAGAAGAGCAGCCAGGCGAAGAAACGACGCTGCATTGATCCCAGTTGTCGCTTTACAGCGACTCCGAAAAGGAGCAAAAAGGCCCAATAAATCCACTGGACTGGATTCTAGCTGTCTGCAAAGGGAGACGATACGAAACCAAAAACTTAAACCAAGACCTAAGGAATTAGGCCATAAACATCTTTGTTTTGGTCTTTTTTTCACAATGGAACAAAAAATGCTCGTTACCTATCGGTACGTGGAATGCGGCCTTCATGAATGAACGAACCGCTTTTGTCCTGATTTTTTGCTTTCAAGGAGGATCCATGAAAAAAACATTATCAAACTGTCTTCTGGCGGGTGCGCTGTTTCTCAGCGCCTTGGCGTTTGCGTCTCTCGCAGCCTGCGGAGGCGGAGGTTCCAGCGATTCGAATGTGGCCCAGAACACCGGTTCAGTCGGAATCATGCTGACCGACGGCCCCACCGATGATTTTGACCAGATTAAGCTGGAAATTGAAAAAATCGAGTTACTCGGAACTGGCCCACGGATTTCGATCTTTGAGGGAACCGGCAAGAGCGATGAGGAAAAAACCGTTGACCTGCTCGATCTCGCCAATCATTCGGAACTTTTTTCGCTGAAATCAGGCATCCCTGCGGGGTTCTATAGCAAGATCAGGCTGACCCTGGCCGAAAAGGGTCTCGCGTTGGTGAAACTCAATCCCGATGGATCGCCCCAGGACACCGTTTATCCCAAACTGCCCGGCAACCGCAAGCTCGACCTCAACCCCCGAGGACAGTTCGAGATCGTCGCCGGTGGAACCAGCTACCTTCAGGTGGACCTCGATGCCGAAAAATCGATCCATGTCAGCAATGGATACCAGTTTCGCCCGGTGGTCTTCGTCGATGTCCTTCACTCAGGGCTCCCCGGCAAACTGGTCAAAGTCGAAGGCTTTGTCACCAAGGTCGACCAGAGCCAGAGCAAGCTGGTCCTCTGCACAGAATCCCCCGAGCAAAGCTCTGAGGACGATGATTTTGAGGGCTGCACCAAAGTCTATTTCTCCGAAGCCTCGATATTTAACGACGAGGCAGATCTGACAGATTCCGAACAGATCACCCTGGGTTCCAAGTTAACCGCCGCTGGTTTTATTCTGTTCGACGATGACGACGATCATTCCAGCGATGACGAAGACCACACTCCAAGCAAACTGAAAGCCGAGGTCCTGGAACTGGGTGGAGCAGAAGCCTTCCAGGTCGTCAAGGGCCCTGTTAAGAGAAGCCCTGCCAACGCCCTTGATACCTTTACCCTCGCCGACACTTCGACGACAGAGGTCACCGTTGCCCTGCAGGAGGGGACCAGGATCTTTTCCAGGACAGGCCAGCGTCTCGATTTTGATGACATTCAGCCTGACAAGGTTGCCGCCGTCGACGGGGTCTTGTCCAGCGAACCCGACGGCCCGTTCAAATCGGCCCTGGTTATTCTTGGCAACCTCCCCTCCCCCGACAAGATTCAGGGTACGGTACAGGGCGCCGATCCGGCGAAGCAAACCTTGACACTGTCAATTGAGGGAGCCTCGAAAACCATTGTCATCAACGAAAAGACTCTCTTTTTTCGCATCAGCGAGCAGGTCGATGGAATGCTGAGCACCCATGCCAGCCTCGAAGATCTGCAACCCGGGCAAGCGGTGGACGTGTACGGCTCAGAGGAGGGAGATAACTTTGTTGCCCAGGTTGTGCTCTGGGAGGAATAACCGCAAACAGTTGCGGTAAATCCGCCTGAGCCTGACAGGGGCTCTGATCGGAAAAGGGGCTGGCCCAATTCATTTTTAGGGGCAGCCTCTTTTTTATGTTATTTTCAGCAGTGTCCGTTAGAAATTTGAACAGGCAACCTAATCCCCCTCAATTCCCCTTTAGCAAAGGGGGAGGATGCCCCCCCTATGCAAAGCGGGGGCTAACTTTTTCAGGTCCCTAACGATGAGGTCCATGTTTCAACGCTTTCAAAACGCAGTCCAGGTTCTTGTGCTTTGCGCCTTGCTGTTTTTCTTCGGCTGCGCGCCCGTTTCACTTCCCCCCGAAGCACAAACCGACCCGATCTCCACCATGCTGGAAAAACCTGCGCCCGAACCGGCCCTGCAGAACCTGGGCTATGCCGTTCAGGTCGGGGCCTTTTCCAACCCCGACAATGCCGTTGGCCTGGAGGGCCTGCTATCAGCTAGAGGCATCGACGCCTATTACTTTCTTCACGAGGACGGGCTCTACAAGGTGCGTTTCGGCAACCACCCCAACTATCCTTCGGCCCGCGGCGAAGCCGAAAATCTGCAGGCCCAGGGCTTGATCGGCGAGTTTTTCATCGTCGAGCCCCAGACCTACGCCGCCACCATGATCCAGAAGAGCGGCAAAGGCGACCTGCGTGAAGAACTGGTTCACACCGCCCGCCGCTTTATCGGGGTCCCCTACCGCTGGGGCGGAACTTCGGCCGAGAACGGTTTCGACTGCAGCGGGCTGACCCTGGTCTGCTACCGCCTCAATGGCCTCAACCTGCCGCGCGTCTCGTACAACCAGGCCAAAGCCGGCCGCTGGGTCCCCAAATCGAAGCTAAAAAAAGGCGACCTGGTCTTTTTCGCCACCAACGGCGGCAAAAAGATCTCCCACGTGGGGATGTACATCGGCGAAGGTAGATTCATCCACGCTCCGCGCAAAGGCAAAACGGTCAGGATCGCAAGCCTGGACAACAGCTTCTTCAAAAGAACCTACATGGGAGGAAGAACCTATCTTTAAGGTTCAAGGTTCAAGGTTCAAGGTTCAAGGTTCAAGGTTCAAGGTTCAAGGTTCAAGAAAGATTTTAACCTTAAACCTTTTACCTTTAGCCTTTAGCCTGGTATTTAACAACAAACCTGATTTCTGCCGCCGCGTTTGGCGCGGTAGAGGGCCTGGTCGGCGGCCTTTATGACCTGGTCGGCGGGTTGTTTTTTACCGCTGCGTTCTGCGACTCCGATGCTGACGGTTACGCTCAAGGCCTTCGGGGCGGCCGGCTTCTTAGCTGCCCCTTTCGGTTTTTTTCTGGGCCGGTCCGGCCCGCGCAGAACGAAGCTGGCCTGTGCCACCGACTCGCGCAGCCTCTCAAGTTCTTCAAGACACTCCTCGGCCCCCCTGCCCGTAAAAACGACCGAAAACTCCTCCCCACCGTAGCGAAAGGCCCGCCCTCCCCCGCCGACACTGGCCAGGCGCGAGGCAACCATCTTGAGCACCTGGTCTCCCACGTCATGCCCATGGGTGTCGTTGACCTTTTTGAAAAAATCGACATCGACCATGCCGACTGTAACCCGGCTGCCTGCCCGGGCCAGGTAGTCGTCCAGCGCTCTGCGCCCGGCAAGGCCGGTCAATTCATCACGAAAGGCCATGAAATGTGAACTTTCGATCATCGCAATATCGAGAACCAGGGCGCCAGTGGCGAGATAGTAGCTCGAAAGCTCTCCAGGGCCAGCCCAAAGGGCAATAGCGGCGCTACCCAGCACCCAGGGCTGGGCCCCGGCCAGAACTGTCGGGTGGCGTTGAAACCTGATCAACAACACGACCAGGCCGAGAACAAAAGCCACCAGCGCCGGCTGGGGCAGAGCCCCCCCTTGAAACAGGGGCAATGGTATGAACTCATGATTGAGCCAGGAAAGAACCTCTATATAGCGGTAGCGAAAAGCGAGATCGACGGCCACCGGCTGAAGCAGGATCAACCCCAGGCGCACAAAGCCTGCCGGAGAGACGAGTTCACGCTCTCTGACCAGAGAAATCCAGGCCAGGTTCAGGGGCAGCAGCAGCGCCACTGCCGCAAAGACAAGTCGCCCGTACTCCCCTGAGGGAAAAAAGACCAGGGCCCGTTCTGCCAGAAACAGAACCAGCAGGGTCATCACCAGGCGGCTGCGATGAAAACGCCAGCCGAGAAAAAGCCCCAGGGCGAAGGCGAAGGCCGGAAAATACGGCAGCAGGTCTTGAACGGGCACGGGCAGGGGCTGCCAGAGGCGCAGGGCCACTGCTGCCGGTAGCACCAGAAGACCGGGAATCAGCAGGTGGTAAAGGACGCGTTTGTTTTTCATAAACCCAATCTTATTTCAGGCAGAATCTTGCTGGACAAAGGGGCCCTAAGATAGCCCTCCTGCTCAAGGCAATCAACTCAGAAAAAACTTTGTGACCAGTTCAACGATGCACCAGGTTGACAGCCTTAGGTGGCACAGTAAGCTTTCTAAATGAACCCTTACGTAAAGGTAAGCCAATGGCAGACCACAAGGATAACCTGGTACAGATTGGAGCCCTGGCCAAACGACTCGGCATCACCACCCGGACGATTCGCTATTATGAAGAAATCGGCCTGATGGGACCATCAATACGGCAGGTCGGGGGGACACGACTATACTGCGGGGAGGATATTCGGCGATTGAAGTTTATCCTCAAGCTGAAGGACCTGGGCATCAATCTCAAGGAGATGCAGGAGCTTGCAGAAAATTTTGAGACCAGCAATCAGGACTTTGAGAGAATAACGCCGCACCTGCTGGAAATCCTTGCGAGACAAATCGACAAAATCGACCAGAAGATCTCCAACCTTTCCTCACTGCGTCAGGATATCGTTGATTACCGAGGGCGAATCTTCACTATCCTCCAGGAGAAGATGCCTGCTTCTGAATAGCTCCTCTCAAGCGGGAACCTTGGTGCAATCTCATCCTTTATGAAAGAAAACATCGGGATCACTTACGACATGAACATTTCTGAGGAATTTTCGACGGAAATCGAGGTGCGGTTTGCCGACCTTGACGCGTACGGTCATGTGAACAATGCCGTCTATTTGACTTACCTGGAGACTGCGCGGACCAAACTGCTGCAGGAGGGGTTTGTCGAGTTCATGAACAACGGCCTGCTGTTTCTGGTGGTCCGGGTTGAATGTGACTACAAAAAACCGATCGACCTCACCGACCGGGTTGTGGTGAAGCTGCGCGTCGAACGCATCGGCAACACCAGCTTTGACATTGCCTACACCATCCACAACGGCCAGGGGATTGTTTTTGCCGAGGCAAAGACGACCATGGTCTGTTACGACCAGCGCCAGGGCAGAACCACCAGGGTCCCTGCCGGGTTCACCCTGGGTCTCAGAGATTAGCCCCTGTTTTTGACCAAACTGCGCAGCTTCTTTTTCGCCCCGCTCACCACAAATGGCCTCAGGCGCCCTTTTTCCTTGAGCAGGGTCCTGAACAGGGCTTTGCGCGTTGCTGGGGGCTCATACCGCTGGCTGCGCTCTTCAAGAGCAAGCGCATGCCTTTTGCAGGCCGATACGCAGGCCCCGCATCCAAGACAGATCGCCTCGTCAACCGCCGCACAACATGGCCCGGCCTCTGACCGGGTGATTGCATTGACATTGCAGGCCCCGAAACAGAGCCCGCAGTCGTTGCATTTTCGGGCATCGATAGTCGCCAGAAAAGGGGTTTTGGCCACCCCCTCATGGTAGCCCAACTGCACCCCGGCCATCAGCTCGCAGCAACAGGAGCAGCAGTTGCAGATAAATGACGGTTTCTGACGAATATTATCGGTGACATGAGTCAGATTCAGCCCGCGGGCCTGATCGAGAACCGCGAGCAACTCTCCGGTACTTTTTTCTTCGGCAAAGCCCCTTCTCACCAGAAACCTGGCCCCGGTGCCAAGCGCGATACAGACCCCTTCAGTCGGTGCCCCTTTCTGGCAACGCTGGTCGAGATGCTCCTTCTTATGCCTGCAGTAACACATCCCCACCGCGCCGTAACCTGCCTGCTCGATGATCTGGCGGGCGTTCTCATAGGTGGTGATTTCGGAGGTGACGGGGATCCGGTTTTCGTAGACCAGGGTGCGGGTCAAAGGTGTCTTGCTGCCGAAAAACTCCTTGGCCATCCCATCCTGGGGGCGTTCATGCAGGTATTCGGACATCAGCCTGGCCAGCTTTTCCAGGGGCAGATCGGTACGGTTTTTCATAAAGGTGAACTCGAAAAACCCGATCAACCCCGGCAGCAGCAGGTAATAGGTCGTCCCCCCGTAGGGCAGGTCCATCACCAGCCCCTTATCGGCCATACGCTCGAGAGTCGGCAGCAACTCGGCTTCGGCGATCTGGGTACGGCTGGAGAGTTCCTGCAGGGTCGCCTCCTCGAGGGGAAAGCGCGAAGCGACAAAAGCCTCCCTCTCATCGAAAAGCAGGCACAGGATCTCCCGCAGCTTGTCACTGTCGGGCAAGCCGACGGGATATTTGTTCAGCCGGTCGATCAGCGGCACGATACTGCTTTTCGACCCGATGTGGTGTCCCATAATGCCCTCCCCTGCCCGACGCAAGGCTGGTTTTCAAGATTCAGACCGCAGGGTTTAAATGTACCACCCGGGGCTCGGGATGACCAGTCATTCGATGGGGTTCAGCCGGCTTGGCGCCATTAAGAGATGAACCGGAGCGGTAGGGGACCTTGCCCGACGGGACGACCTGGGAGGCGGCAGCGAGATGCACCTCCTGGTCGTCAAAAAAGATATGGGCGTTAAACGCCTTGAGCACCTTATCCTTCGAAAGCCCGCCGAGAAAAAAGGCTTCATCGACCTCCACCCCCCAGGCCCTGAATGTCTGGATGACCCGCAGGTGGGCCGGGTTGCAGCGGGCTGTCACCACGGCAAGGCGCACCGGGCAGCGCTCTTTGGGGAATTTTTTCTGCAGAAAGACCAGGGTCTGCAACAGCTTGGCGAAGGGCCCGGCCGGCAGAGGGGTGTCGCGGTGGGTACGTTCGTGCTCCTGAAATGCACTCAGCCCATGCTCTTTGTAAATCCGCTCCGAGTCATCGGAAAACAGCACCGCATCGCCATCGAAGGCGATGCGAATCTGGTCCCGCGAAGGGTTATATTCCCGGGGAGGATCGCAGAGCACCGCGGCAGCCACGCCGCCGTCGACGGCCCCCTGAACATCATCGGTGGACCTGGAGAGAAACAGGTCGACACTGAAGGCCTCGAGGTAGGGATGGAGCAGTTCGCCGCTGGCAAAGACCGCCCTGGAGATATCGAGCCCATGATGATCGATTGAGTTCAGAACCCGCAGCCCCGTCTCCGGGCTGTTGCGTGACATGACCACCACCTCGACCAGACGTTTGTCATGCTCCTGCCCATTGAGGCCGAGCAGAGCCTTGACCAGGGGAAAGGCCGCACCGGGCTGCAGCACCACCTGCTCGTTCTGCAGCTGATATTCACGATACGCTTCAACCCCCTGATTTTCAAAGATGGCATTTTCCGCCTCAAGGTTGAACAGCGCCCGCGAAGAAATTCCGATGACCAGGCTTTGACTGAAATCGACTGACATGAGCAGACCTCCTTTTTCAGGGCGGGGAAGAAAGCTTTCACCCTTCATGTATAATCTACCCAGCGGGTGCGACAGATTAAGTCACACACCCCGGTTTTTCTGATCACCCCAACCATCGACAAACGTTCCAGGGCTTGTGAAACCCTTGAAAAGAGTGGATAATGGAGCCCTCAGCAGGTGTTTTCCGGCAAGCCCTTTTAAAGGAGAAGGCCACATCATGTTGAAAAGAATCACCGGCAACCATCAGGGGGCCAGAGTCGTGGTTGAGTTTGACAGTGATGTTTACCAGCCTGGGCCCCTGACCTGGGCCCTGTGCGATTTGATGGAGGTCCGCCCCGGGGACCGGGTCGTTGATGTTGGATGCGGTACCGGTTATATCGGCCTTGTCGCTGCCCTGCTGGGGGCCGGCAAGGTGATTTGCACCGACATTGTGGACGAAGCCATCAGGTGGACCCTCCACAATGCCGAGCTGAACGGTCTGTCAAATCTCGAGGCCCGCAAGGGGGGCGAACTCGACCCGATTGCCGGCGAAGAAGCCGACATGATCCTCACCCTGCCGCCCCAGATGCCTTTTGCATTTAACTTCAACCCCTGGCGCTATGGGGGAACTGACGGTTGCGAAGTCATTCTGCGCATCATCAACCAGGCGCTGCCAATTTTGGCCCCGAGAAAGGGACGCCTGTACCTGATCCATTCGGCTCTGGCCAATCCGCCGCGGGTGCGCGCAGCTCTCGAAAAAACCGCCCGCTCCTGGGAACTGGTCAAGACCATGGAAAAGGAGTGGGACCCCGTCGACGCCGGCAAGTTGCACCCCGGGCTATACGATTATCTGCTCGAGGCCAACCGGCAGGGCAAGGCCGAACTGGAAAAGCGCGGGGACCGCTATTTTTATCCGGTGTGGTTTTACCGTATAGATTACTAATGGTTGTCGACCTGAAATATGGGTCAGCCACCAAGGCATTAAGACACCAAGAAGAGCGAAAAGCCTTTTTCCCGGCCGTTCATGCTGAGCCTGTCGAAGCACAGGTTTACCAGTCGTTTTCAAGGCCTTCGACAAGCTCAGGCCGAACGGACTGAAGTGGTAAAGTCGGGCCTTTCCCCCCGAAAACACCGTACAAGGCAACAAGGACACCCTATGAAACCAAAAATCCTGGTGATCGCCGATGTTCCCGGCTGGGCTCTGGAGCGCACTGCAGACAATGTCATGACCCGACTGGGGGACCGCTATCAGTTTGAGAAGGCGTTCAACGCAGATGCCGCCGACCGCATCGCCCGGGGGAATTTTGACCTGCTCTACCTGGCCTACTGGAAGCAGTTCATTGACGCCGGGGTGCAGGTCAAGCTCCCCAGACCATGCATCTCGGGTATCCGAAGCCACTTCAAGTGGGATGGGGGCAACTCCCTGCCCCCTTCGGAGCAGACCCTTGCCACCCTCAACCGCTATGACGCGCTCAACGTCCCCTCGCGGATTCTCTTTGATATTTTCAGGAATCACCATCCCGCGGTTTTTCACACACCCCACGGCGTCGATGCCGACCTCTTCCGCCCCTCTGCCCTGTGGGAGTCTGTTTCGCCAGCAGGGCAACTGCTTCTGGGCTGGGCCGGTTCGCGCTCCAATCACCCCGGCAAGAGGGGCCTGGACGGCTTTCTGCTGCCGGCCCTTGAGGGCCTCGATGGAGTGACTCTGGTCACCGCCGCCCGCGAGGACAAATGGCGTAGCGCCGAAGAAATGGTGGACTGGTACCGTGGCCTCGATGCCTATATCTGCTGCAGCCGCACCGAGGGGGGGCCGCACCCGGTGCTCGAGGCGTCGGCCTGCGGCATTCCGGTGATTTCCACCCGGGTCGGCCTGGTGCCGGAACTCATTACCACAGAATTCAACGGACTCCTCGTCAAACGGCAGATATCTGCCATTCGTGAGGCGATCGTGAGACTTCGGGACGACAGGGAGATGCGGGTAGAGATGGGCCGAAACGCCCGGCGGGTCATTGAAGAGGGCTGGACCTGGGACCATCAGGCCCCCGACTACATTCCATTTTTCGATAAGGGCCTGCAGAAAATCTCATGACCGACAGGTATCTCATCGTCAATGCCGACGACTTCAACACCGACCGGCAACGCTCGCAGGGCATCCTGAAAGCGGGCCGCAGGGGCATAGTCACCAGCACCACGGCCCTGGCCAACCTGCCATGGAAGGAGGGGACGGTCAACGAGCTTGAAGCCGTTTTCGGAGCGGGGGTGGGAGTGCATCTGAACCTGACCAAGGGGCACCCGCTGACCGGGGGCACAAGGTCTCTGGTCGGGGACGACGGGCAGTTCTTCGACAAGCCGCGGGCCTGGCGCAGGGCCCTTCGCGGGGGCTATGAGCTTGCCGAAGTAGAGCAGGAATTTGCCGCCCAGATCGCCCGGCTGCTTGATCTTGGGATTGTGCCCAGCCATATTGATGGAAACAATCACATCCATGTCTTTCCAGGTATTGCCGAGGTGGTGGCACGCCTCGCGTTGCGCTTCGGCATCCGCCGCATCCGCCTGCCGCTGGAGGGTCCCTGGGGCTTGCGCTGGCAATGGACGGCCAAACGGCGCTTTATCGGCCTGCTCAGCCGCCTGGCCGCCAGGCACTTTGCCAAGGCCGGCCTGCTCTTTCCCGATCATTTTGCAGGCATCGCCGCCCCACAGCCCGGCAGCCCCGAGGCCCTGCGATCCTTATTGAAAGCCATGCCGACCGGCGTCACAGAACTGATGTGTCACCCCGGCTACAGCGCCGCTTCGCCGGGCGGCTCTTTTTCCACCCCTGAGCGCGAAGCCGAACTGGCCGCCCTGACCCATCCCCTGGTCGTGCAGCAGGTGCGAAAATCGGGCATCCAGCTTGTGTCCTTTTCACAAATCAATTAAGCTGATCAGCCTTTTACCCAAACCACCAGAGGCACATTCTATGAACCTCACAACCCCGGCCTTGTTGTTCCCTGCCATCTCGCTGCTACTTCTGGCCTACACCAACAGGTTTCTGGTGCTGGCCCAGTTGATACGCCAGTTGCACGACCAGAACCGCAGCGACCTCGGGGATGTGGTCATCCGCCAGATCTCCAACCTTCGCAAGCGGTTAGCCCTGATCCGCAGCATGCAGGCTCTGGGCGTTTCCAGCTTCATTCTCTGCTCGTTGTCAATGTTTTTTCTATTTGTCCAACTGACCACCATCGCCGAACTGAGTTTCGGTTTAAGCCTCGCCCTGCTGGTGGTCTCCCCGAGATCGAACTCGAAGACCTGGAAACCCGGTCGCACAAAAATGGTCCGTCCTGACTCGACAGGAAGCCCTACAACCCGTACCCCTTCATCTTTTCCCACAGGTTTTTCCGGCTGATCCCCAGAACAGCCGCGGCCTCGGTCTTGTTGTTCCCGGTTTTTTCCAGGGCCCGCAGGATGCATTTCTTTTCGGCATTGGCCACCGCCTCGGCAAGGGTTTCTTCCTCGGTTTCAACAGCGACAGCAGGGCCACGGATTTCCACGGGAAGATCCCAGAGTTGGATTTTCGACGCTGGGGCCAGCACCGAGACGCGCTCCACCAGGTTTCTGAGTTCCCGCACATTCCCAGGATAGGCATACTCCTCCAACGCCTGGCGCGCTTCGGCCGAGAGCTCAAAACTCAGCCCCCTTTCCCCGCCGAACTCCTGCAGAAAATAGCTCGCAAGTTCAGAAATATCACCCTCCCGCTCCCTCAGAGGGGGCACCTTCACCGGAATCACCTGCAGGCGATAGAAGAGATCCTGGCGGAAATTGCCCTTTCCGACCTCCTCGGCGAGGTCCTTTGCCGTGGCGCAGATCACCCTGACATCGATCGGAATCGTGGTTTTGCCCCCCACCCGCTCGATCTCCCGTTCCTGTAGAACCCGCAGCAGCTTTACCTGCAGATCGAGGGGCATATCACCGATCTCGTCCAGCAGGATAGTCCCCTGGTCAGCGAGTTCAAACTTGCCGACGGCGGTTTGCGAGGCGCCGGTAAAGGCCCCCTTTTCGTGGCCGAACAACTCGGACTCCATCAGCCCTGCCGGGATGGCGGCACAGTTCACCCGCACATAGGGCTTGTCGGCCCGGCGGCTCTCAAAATGGATGGCTGCAGCGACCAGTTCCTTACCGGTGCCGCTTTCACCCTCGATCAGCACTGAGGAATCAGACTTTGCCACCTGGCTGACCAGGCTGAGCATTTTCTGCATGGCCGCACTCGAGCCGATGATGGGCCGGCGGGGGCCACCGCAATGCTCGAGGGAGACGCAACGCGCTTTGACCGTCTGCATTTCGAGAATGCGCTTGATCCTGATGCTGAGGTCATCGAGATCAAAAGGCTTTAGAATGTAGTCAGCCGCTCCCTGTTTAAGGCAGTTCACCGCTTGATCGGTACTGCCATGGGCTGTCATCATGACAACCTCGGTACGCGGCGAAAGCTTTTTCACCTCGGTGAGCAGCGTTTCGCCATCCATCCCCGGCATGCGGATATCGGAGAGAAGCAGTTCGTAGCGGTTGGCTTTCACAAGCTCCAGGGCCTGGCTGCCGGTCTCGGCCTCATCAGCTATCCAACCCTGGTCACGCAGGTGATCAAGTACGGTAATGCGCATGATCTCTTCGTCTTCGGCAACCAGGATTCGCGCAGTCATATCCTGCCCTCTGTCGGGGTTTCGGGTTCATCGCTCAGGGGCACTCTCAGGGTAAAGACCGCACCGCCGTCCGGTCCGTTGCACGCGCTGAGCTCCCCGCCCATACCTTCCACCAGCGAGTAAGAGACGGAAAGGCCCAGTCCCGTCCCTTCGCCCACCTCTTTAGTGGTAAAGAATGGTTCGAAAATCTTATCCAGATGCTCCGCAGCGATACCGGGACCGGTATCGGCGACTTCGATCACCAAAACCCCATCGACAATGCGGCTTGTCGCGGTAAGGGTCCCCCCCTCTTCGCCCATGGCCTGCACCGCGTTGCCGGCAAGATTCATCACCACTTGGCGCAAGGCCTCCATGCCTGCCACCACCGTCCGCGGCACCCCAGGCTGCAGATCGATCACGATGTTCCTTCGCCCCATGCAGGTCAGTTCCAGACACTCCCGGAGCATCTCGTCAATATCGCCGCGCTGCAAAACCAGCGGTTCCTTCCTGCCGATCTTGAGCAGCTGCTGCACCGTGCCCTTGATTCTTTCAACCCCCTGGCCGAGCAGGCCGAGGTAACGGGCGATCAGTTCGGGCTTGTCGACGTTTTTTCTCATGGTCTGGATGCAATTCTGCATGCCTCCCAGCGGGTTGTTGATTTCGTGAGAGACCCCCGCCACCAAACGCCCCAGAGCAGCGAGTTTTTCACTTCGAAAGACCTGCTCACGGGTAGCGTCAAGCTCTTGCTGAGAGCGGTCGAGCCGTTGGCACAGATCGTAGAAATGCCCGGCGAGGACGCCGATTTCATCGCTCCGGTCCTCGGCCGATGTTCCAGCGACGCAGCGGCGCTCGGGGTATTGGTTTATGGCCCTGGCGAGCACTTTCAACCGTTTTGCGACCAGGATGTCAAAGAGCAAAAATATAGCCACCGAAACAATGACGATGGTCGCCAGGCCGATATTGAGCAGCATCCGGTTATTGATCCTGATCTCGGCATAGGCCCAGTCCATCGGAATGGTCACATTCATGCCGCCGCGGATATCGCCGACCTCATAGCCCTGGTGGCCGTGGCAGCGAAGACAGTTCGATTCGACACTCAGGGGGGCCATGTAGCGCAGCAGGTAGGTGCCGGAGATCTTTTCGATTTCAACCGCCTCGGCAATACCCGCCTCGAATTTGCGCAGGCTGCGTCGCTCGAAATCATCGGGAGCGTTCGTGGGGTTCAGGGGCTGCAGGCTGGTGACATTGAACTGCCCCATCCCCTCTTTTGCCGCGTAGGCCGAAAGTTCACGGGTCACCATGGCGGGATTGCGCTTGACCAGCCAGTTGCCCTGCTCATCCTGAATCTGTCCCTGATCGAGAAACGGGTTCGGTTCAACACCCGGCCCTTTCATCAGGAACAACCCGTTGTGGTCCGCCACCCATTGCCGGGTGATGCGAATCTGGTGAAAGAGCATTTTTGCCTGGCGGGTCGCCTGCTCCACCACCAGCTCCTCCTGAAAGCCGGAGGTCCGATAGAAGGTGACGCCAAAAGAACAACAGGTCACCAGGCCGATAAAAAAAATGAATTTGGCTTTTAGCTTCATGGAGAAAATGGCTGTTGGGGCAGGTACCGAAAAAGTCCACAAAAAATAAATTGTTCTGCAGGCAGAGGTTGCCCGACGCAAACCTGGCAACTGACAACCACCGCCACCAAATGGTAACACAAGGGGGAGCCCAAAAGCTACCATCCGGTAACACCCGACAACTTACCCAAAAAGCTATCCGCCTGTAATTACTTTAATTTCAGCATGGCACAGCCGTTGCTAAATAATCAGACATCGCGATTTGTATACACAGGCTTCTCATGTTAGCATTTTAAGGATATAATTTTTCCAATTAACTTCAACATGGACCGGGGTCCTGAATCATTGTTCAAGCCGCGCCTGCTGACGCAGAGCCGTTCCGCTGCAACGGACAAGGAGGTGAATAAAAGAGAGGCAGGAACGGACGAAGGCAGGGAGTTTCAAACCGAAAATCACCATCCTCAAAAGGCTGCTTATGGAAAATTCCAACTTCATGAAATACGTGGCAACCTGCTGTGTTGTGACAGTCATTGGAATGTTTGCCTACGTGGTGCACGAATCACGGATGTTGTCCTACCTTTCCAGTGACCCGAAGGTCTGTATCAACTGTCACACCATGAATACTCATTATGCAACCTGGCAGCACAGCTCCCACCGAGAAAGGGCCACCTGTGTCGACTGCCACCTGCCAAGAGAATCTTTTGTCAAAAAGATGATCGCAAAATCGCGTGACGGCTACAATCACTCGGTCGCCATGACCTTTAGAACCTATGGCAGCAATCTTAGAATCAGCGATGATGCGGCAAAAAGGATACAGAATAACTGCATCTCCTGCCATAAGGAAGCCATCTCGCAAATGCTCGCCAACAATGAACTTTATCAAACCGCAAAGGACAATGTTCAGATGGGTCGGCGGTGCTGGGACTGTCACAGAGGTATGCCTCACGGCATAACCAGAAACCTGACGGCGACGCAGAACAATCTTGGCGTGAAAGAATTGTAAGATACCTAACCAGGAGAGAACTAAATGAAAAAATCGTCGGTGGTGACAATTGTTTCGGTGATCGTCATGGTGCCTTTGCTGCTGCTTGCCGTATCAATCAAAGAGAACAAGGCGGAACAGCAAGCCATTAACGCGGTGCCCGAAATCAAGAAATTCGAGTCAAAAAGTGCCGAATGGAGCAAATACTACCCTCGGCAGTACGATTCTTACATGCTGACCAGAAAAAGCGACGAAATCAAGGATGTGCTCAAGGAGGAACCGGCGCTGGCCGTCATGTGGGCCGGATACGGTTTTTCGAAGGATTACAACGCACCGCGGGGCCACTACTTCGCCCTTGAAGACAATATCAATACATTGAGGACCGGCGCCCCCCTGAACCCGCAAAGCGGCCCCATGCCCACCGCCTGCTGGACCTGCAAATCCCCCGATGTGCCTAGGCTCATCGACGAAATTGGAGAACTCGATTTCTATACCGGCAAATGGGCCCGGCACGGCAGCGACATCGTCAACCCCCTGGGTTGTGCGGACTGCCATGACAACAAGACCATGAAATTGACCGTGACAAGGGATTTTCTGAAAAGAGCCCTCGACGCCGAAGGCAGCATGAAGTTCGAGGATGCCACCCACCAGGACATGAGAACCCTGGTCTGCGTACAGTGTCACGCCGAATACTATTTCAAAAAGACCGAATGGACCGACGACAAGGGCGAAAAACAGGTTGCCGGGGTAGTCACCTTCCCCTGGAACAACGGCTTTTCCGCTGAAGCGATTGAAAAGTATTACGACGAAAGAAACTTCGTCGACTGGACCCACAAGCTGAGCAGAACCCCCATGCTCAAGGCCCAGCATCCGGGCTACGAAACCTTCATAACCGGCGTCCACGGCAAAAACAACCTCGCCTGCGCCGATTGCCACATGCCCTACGTCCGTGAAGGCGGGGTCAAGTACTCGAACCACCAGGTCGGCAGCCCGCTGAATGATATCCAGAACACCTGCCTGAACTGTCACAGCGCAAGTGAAGAAGAATTCAAGGCGACCATCGCCAGAAAACTCGAGCGCAAAAACGAACTTTCCCGAACCGCCATGGATGTGCTTGCAAAAGCCCATCTCGAGGCAAAAAAAGCCTGGGATCTCGGTGCCACCGAAGAGGAGATGACCCCTGCCCTGCAGGACATCCGCCACGGCCAGTGGCGCTGGGACTTCTCCATCGCCGCTCACGGCTCTTTCTTCCATGCACCTGAAGAGACCCTTAGGGTGCTGGGCAGCGCCATAAACAAAGGCCAGGAGGCCAGGCTCAAGCTGCGCACCATCCTGGCCAAATACGATGCCGCCGACTACCAGGCTCCCGATTTCTCAACCAAAGAGAAAGCCCAGCAGATCATCGGCCTGCCTTTCCAGAAACTGGTGGAAGAGAAAAATAACTTCCTCAAGACCCTGCGGCAGGACTGGATCAAAGACGCGACTGATAAAGGCCTCTATGATCCCAAAACCAGGGAGAAGATGGAGCACAAGACCTCGTACAACTAAGTCACCTCGGTAGCCAACCGTACCAACCTTCCCCTCCCTGCCCTGCGACAACCGGCAGGGGAGCAAGACTCGAGCAGGTCAATAGACAAAAGTCCCGTCCCTTCGAGAAGGGACGGGACTTTTGTCTTGAGCTGGTAAAAAACCCAGACCCGCGAGACCCGGCCGACCAATAGTGCAAGTCATTTTATCCCCCAAAGCATTACGAAGACGGGTGACCACGCCTGAAGCGTTTAGGAATTGCCTTCAATCAGTTGTTGAAAATATTGTTTCGATGCGGGGCTTAGGATGCCACGGGCATTCATGTAAGAATGTACCCTAAGGGATGTTCGTGGCACTCTTCATAAAGGCCCTTGTTGACAGATGGAAAAATTGAGGGCCATTGTTGATCAGCTTTCCGGGTTTACCCAGCATCGGCCGCCGAGGCCAGAGAGAAAAAGACGACTGTAATCTTCACCAGCACAAGCGAGAAAAGAAACTTAGTAGGTCAATTTTCTTCACCGATTTCATACCTAGATGGGTCAAATAGGCATGCCGATCTACAAGCTAACGGTGCCCGTCATCAGGGTCCGTAGAGGACTCTCACCTCCAAGTCTCCAATTGGACACCACATTCAACCGGATGGCGGCGATTACGCGCCACGCGCTATGCCTGGCGCACAACATCCACAGCTCGCCTGGCGACCTGGGCGAGCTTTTCTCATTTGTCAGGATTTCTTGGAACGGTAGTTTTACTCAAAAAACTGATAGACAAAACGATCTGAAACAACATATTGGAAATCATTGTTCACTGCGGGTGGATTAAATAATTCAAGTATCAACGGCCAGTGGTGTCCGAGCAGAAACCCAGTAAATTCACTTCCACACAATAGAATTGTTTTCTAGCTATAGCCTTGATCTCTCATTGAACTCTGATAGATATAAATAATATCGATAGTGCCGACAAAGCCAATCCTTCCGTGAGGGGGGACGGAGAGCGACGGGTCTTTGTGACAAAGATGGCTGAGCTGCCGAAGGATTTTGATCCCACGGTTGAGTTCGGCTTTTTTGTTGGTTTTGCGATTATTGCGAAGCAACTCCTCCTGAGCCATTTTTTAACGAAGAAAGACTAGTATGGTGATGTTTTTAACACTCTAAGCTGTTGGGACGCGTTGCCGAGGGACATTGTCCTGCTGGCGATCAAATATCGCATCGAAAAATATTCTGGAGACATTCATGCCGGTAAAACACAGTCTGTATCAGAAAGCGGGAGAAGTTTCGGTCGATCAGCATCGTTGTAACCGTTGCGGCTTGTGCGTCAACATTTGCCCGGCCGAAGTTCTGACACTTGAAGCAGGCAGTGTGCAGCAGCTCACGACCGGTTTCGGCTGCATCGCCTGCGGTCATTGCATGATGGTCTGCCCGCAGGAATGTATCAGCGTCTCCGGCCGAGGCGTGCACCCCAACGACCTGCGACCGCTGCCACCGCTGGAAAAACGGGCCGATGCCGATGCCTTGAGTGCCCTGCTGCAGTCGCGGCGCAGCGTCCGCCGCTTTGCGGAACGGCCGGTCGAGCCGAACCTACTGGAGCGGATAATCGCCATGTCGGCTAACGCGCCGATGGGCATTCCGCCCTGGGACGTCGGCGTGGCGACGGTTTCCGGATCTGCCGAAGTGCAAAAACTTGCTGGCGAGATCGTTGCCGGTTATCGGGGGATGCTTAAACTTGTCCGTCCACGTGCGCTGTCGCTCTTGCGTCCCTTCATCGGCCGGGTCCGCTACGAACAGTTCAGCGGGTTCATCCTTCCCTTGGCCGAGAGCTATGTCCGCAGTCATCAACAGGGGCGGGATACCCTCTTCTGGAACGCCCCGGCGGTCCTGATCTTCCACCATTCACCCTATGCCGAAGACGCCGACCCTACCATCGCCTGCACCTACGCCATGCTGGCCGCCGAATCCCTGGGACTGGGCAGCTGCATAATTGGCGGTGCCCCGCCGATTATGCAACGCAATCGGGCAATCTGCGGGCAATTGAAAATCCCCAAAAGCAACAAACCGGCCATCGCCCTGATCCTCGGCTATCCGGCG
>CALZIZ010000062.1 GCA_945787465.1 uncultured Desulfuromonadales bacterium | reverse complement strand
CTTTCTCGATCTGACCCTGCCGGTGGTGCGCTACCGCACCCACGGCATCTGCCGCGACGCTTCGGGGCAGATCCACACCCCCAACCGGGTGATCGGCAAGATCTCCCGCGAGGAGGTTGCCGCCAAGTTCCTGGCCCCGCCGCCGGAGAAGTTCTTGCGCGAGCTGGTGGCATCCGGCGATTTGACCGAAGAGCAGGCAGAGCTCGCCGCCCACATCCCGGTGGCCCAGGACGTTACCGTCGAGGCCGATTCGGGGGGACATACCGACAATCGCCCGGCCATCGCCCTGTTTCCGACCATCCAGGCCCTTAAGGAGCGGATGCAGCGCCAGTACGGCTTTGTGCAGAAACTGCGGGTCGGCCTCGGCGGGGGGATTTCGACGCCGGCTTCGGCCGCCGCGGCCTTCTCCATGGGGGCGGCCTACCTGGTGACCGGCTCGGTCAACCAGGCCTGCGTCGAGTCGGGAACCTGCGACGAGGTTCGGCAGATGCTCGCCGAGACCCGCCAGGCCGACATCACCATGGCCCCCTCCGGGGACATGTTCGAGATGGGGGTCAACGTGCAGGTGGTCAAGCGCGGCACTATGTTTTCGATGCGCGCGGCCAAGCTCTACGAACTCTACCGGGCTTATGAGAGCATCGAGGCGCTGCCCGCCGATGAGCGGCAGAAACTTGAAAAAACCATTTTTCATGTTCAACTTGAGACTGTTTGGGCGCAGACCCGCGACTACTTCGCTGCCCGTGATCCCCGGCAGCTCGAGAAGGCCGAGCGTGATCCCAAGTACAGGATGGCCCTGGTCTTTCGCTGGTATCTCGGCCAGTCGCCAGTCTGGGCCAACAAGGGTGAGGCCGGCCGCCGTATCGACTACCAGATCTGGTGCGGTCCGGCCATGGGGGCCTTCAACGAATGGGCCCGCGGGTCGTTTCTTGAGCAGCCCGTGCAGCGCCGCGTGGTTACCGTAGCCTTTAATATTCTATTTGGTGCGGCCCTGGTGATCAGGACCAACCAGTTGTCACTTCAAGGGATTCACCTCGAGTCCGATGCAAACCTGTTTGCGCCCCTTGAAATTGAAAAGATCAAGGAGTATCTCAGTTGAAAAAAAACAGCGGAGAAAAGAACAGCCCGATCGTTTCGTCCAATATCCCCCTGGCCATCGTCGGTATCGGCTGCCTCTTTCCCAAGGCCGAAGACGTAAAGGAGTACTGGGCCAATATAAAGGATGGGGTCGATGCCATCAGCGAGGTGCCTGAAACCCACTGGCGTGCAGAGGATTACTTTAACAAGGATCCCAAGGCTCCCGACCAGGTCTACGCCAAGCACGGCGGGTTTCTCTCCCCTGTCGATTTCAACCCCATGGAATACGGGGTGCTGCCCAATGCCCTCGAGGCGATCGACACCTCCCAGCTGCTCGGCCTGGTGGCGGTGGACAAGGCCCTCAAAGATGCCGGCTACAGCGCCGAGAGGGACTTCGACCGCGAGAAGGTCAGCGTCATCCTCGGGGTCACCGGCACCCTTGAGCTGGTCATCCCCTTAGGGGCCCGTCTCGGCCATCCCCGCTGGCGCGAAGCGCTCAAGGATGCCGGGGTCGATGACGCCGTGGCCGAAGACGCCATGGCGCGCATCGCCGACTCCTACGTCCCCTGGCAGGAGAACTCCTTCCCCGGCCTGCTCGGTAACGTCGTGGCCGGGCGGATCAGCAAGCACTTCAACTTCGGCGGCACCAACTGCGTCTGCGATGCGGCCTGCGGCAGCTCGCTGAGCGCCCTGAATCTTGCGGCCCTGGAGCTGGCCGCCGGCAAGGCCGACATGGTCGTGACCGGCGGGATCGACACCTTCAACGACATTTTCATGTACACCTGCTTCAGTAAGACCCCGGCTCTTTCGCCGAGCGGGCACGCACGCCCCTTCGACGCCGACGGCGACGGCACCACCCTGGGCGAGGGCCTGGGCATCGTGGTCATCAAGCGCCTGGCCGACGCTGAGCGCGACGGCGACAAAATCTACGCCGTGATCAAGGGCATCGGCGCCTCGAGCGACGGCCGCGGCTCGGCTATCTACGAGCCCAACGCCGCTGGCCAGACCAAGGCGCTGAAGCGTGCCTACGAGCAGGGCGGAGTCGACCCGGCGACCATCGAGCTGATCGAGGCCCACGGCACCGGCACCAGGGTCGGAGATGCCGTCGAGGTCAACGCCCTGCGCGAGGTCTTCGGCGAAGCCGACAGCCCCTTCTGCGCCATCGGTTCGGTCAAGTCGCAGATCGGTCATACCAAGGCCGCCGCCGGTTCGGCGGGCCTGATCAAGGCCGCCCTGGCCCTGCACCACAAGGTGCTGCCGCCGACCATCAAGGTCAAAAAGCCCCAGGAGGCGGTAACCGGCGGCAAGACCCCCTTCTACGTCAACTCCGAGGCGCGCCCCTGGGTCACCCGGGGCGACCATCCCCGGCGCGCCGGGGTCAGCGCCCTTGGCTTTGGCGGCGCCAACTTCCACTGCCTGCTCGAAGAGTACCAGCCGGTGAAGCCCGATGCCGACTGGAAGGGGGATGTCCAGCTGGTCACCCTAAGTGCCGCCGATGAAAACGGCCTCGCAGCGGCCCTCAAGGCCTTTCCCGCTGCAGAAAGCTGGAACGAGTTGCGCCTGTCCGCCGATAATAGCCGCAGCGCCTTCGACGCTAACCTCCCCTGCCGGCTGGCGCTGGTCTTCGAAAAGGACAAGACCAACCCCGCCGCCCAGGTGCAGAGCGCACTGACCATGCTCGAGAAGAACCGCGGGCAGCAGTCGTGGAACACTCCCGACGGGACCTGCTTCTTCTCCGGCGATGCCGCGGGCATGCTCGGTATCCTCTTTCCCGGCCAGGGGGCCCAGTACCCGGGAATGCTCAAGGACCTCGCCATCCAGTTTCCCCAGTTTTTCGAGGCTCTCAAGGAGGCCGATGCGGCCTTTGCCGCCGCCACCGGTGGCAGCCGGGGCAGCCTTGACGAGTTGATTTACCCCCGCCCCGCCTTTGATTCGGCAACTTCCCAGGCCAACGAAGCGAGGCTGCGAGCCACCGAGGTGGCCCAGCCGGCCCTTGGTGCGGTCAGCCTGGGGGCGCACCAGGTCCTTGGAGCCTTCGGCGTTGCTGCCGAGGCCTTTGCCGGCCACAGCTACGGCGAGCTGACCGCCCTTTGCGCCGGTGGCTGTTATGACACCGAGTCCCTGCACGGTCTTTCCCGGCTGCGCGGCGAGCTGATGGCCGCAGGCGAAGGCGACCGTGGTTCGATGCTGGCGGTTTCTGCTCCGATCGCGCAGATCGAGAGCTTTCTCGCCGAAGAAGGTCTCAACCTGGTGCTGGCCAACCGCAACACCCCGCAGCAGGGGGTCCTCTCCGGCGCCAGCGCCGAGATCGAAAAGGCGGCTACGCTTCTCGAACAAAAGGGGATGCGCTATAAGCAGCTCTCCGTCGCGGCGGCTTTCCACAGCGAGCTGGTGGCCGATGCCGCAGGTCCCTTTGGAGAGAAGCTCAAGGATATCGCCTTCAAGAAACTTGCGACCACTGTCTTTTCCAACACCACCGGCAAGGCCTACCCGGCGACCGCCAAAAAGGCCAGGGAGCTCCTCGCCGCCCAGCTGGCCAGCCCCGTCGATTTCGTTTCCGAAATCGAGAACATGTACCAAGCCGGCATCCGCACCTTCGTCGAGGCTGGCCCCGGCGCCCGCCTCACAGGCATGGTCAAGGCGATTCTCGGTGAGCGTGAGCATCAGGCCTTTTCCATCGATTCTTCGGGCGGCAAGCGTTCCGGGATCAACGATCTGGCGCGCACCCTGGCCCAGCTCGCCGTGCTCGGCTACGGGCTGAACCTGCCCCTCTGGGACGCCGGTTATGCCGCATCCCAGCAGCAGGCCCAGCCGAAGAAGAAGGGGATGACCGTTCCCTTGACCGGCGCCAACTATTTCAAGGCTCCGGCCAAGCGCCCCGCCGTGGCACCCAAGCCGGCTGCCGCGGTTCAGGCCCCTGCTCCTGCCGCTCCGGCTGCTGCGCAGGTGGCGCCGAAACCGGCCGCCCAGCCGCCCTTCGCCCCGAAAGCGGCGGCTTCGGGCGGCCCCGCTGCCGCAAAGCCTGCGGCGGCACCGAATGTGGCTGCCGCGTCGCGGGCTGAGGCCGGGTCGGTGCAGGATGCGCTGCGCATCACCCAGCAGAGCCTGCAGGCGCTGCAGAGCCTGCAGGAGCAGACCGCCAGGCTGCACAAACAGTTCCTCGACGGGCAGGAGAGCGCCACCCGTTCCTTTATGAGCCTGGTTGAGCAGCAGCGCCAGCTGGGGCAGGGCGCCCCAGCGGCGGGGATGCCCCAGGCCTATGCTCCTCCGGCTCAACCGGTGGTTGCTCCGGTCGTTGCGGCAGCACCTGCTGCCGCTCCCGTTGCCCAGGCCCCCCAGCCGTTATCGCGCCCGGTTCAGGCGGTGTCTCCAGCGGTTTCCAGCCCCCAGCCCCCAGCCCCCAGCCCCGTTTCTTCGGTGGACACCGGCAAGGTCTCGGCGACCCTGCTCGAAGTTATCGCCGAGAAGACCGGTTACCCCGTCGAAATGCTCGAACTCGAGATGACCCTCGATTCCGACCTGGGCATCGATTCGATCAAGCGGGTGGAGATCCTCTCGGCCTTGCAGGAAAAACTCCCCGAGGCCCCGGCGGTCAAGCCCGAAGACCTTGGCACCCTGCAGACTCTGGGGCAGATCGTCGAGCACCTCGGCGCCGGCATGACAACGGACAGCATAACCATCGCCAGCCCCCAGTCCCCAGCCCCTAGCCCCGCTTCTTCGGTGGACACCGACAAGGTTTCGGCGACCCTGCTCGAGGTGATCGCCGAGAAGACCGGCTATCCCGCTGATATGCTCGAGCTCGAGATGACCCTCGATACCGATCTGGGCATCGACTCGATCAAGCGGGTCGAGATCCTCTCGGCGCTGCAGGAGAAGCTCCCCGAGGCCCCGGCGGTCAAGCCCGAGGACCTCGGCACCCTGCAGACCCTGGGGCAGATCGTCGCGCACCTGGGCGCCGGCATGACGGTATCCAGCCCCCAGTCCCCAGCCCCTAGCTCCGCGTCTTCGGCGGACACCGACAAGGTTTCGGCGACCTTGCTCGAGGTGATCGCCGAGAAGACCGGCTACCCGGTCGATATGCTCGAACTCGAGATGGCCCTCGATACCGACCTGGGCATCGACTCGATCAAGCGGGTCGAGATCCTCTCGGCGCTGCAGGAAAAGCTCCCCGAGGCCCCCGCGGTCAAGCCCGAAGACCTCGGCACCCTGCAGACCCTGGGGCAGATCGTCGCGCACCTGAGCGCCGGCATGGCAACTTCCAGTCCCCAGTCCCCAGCCCCCAGCCCCGTTTCCTCGGCGGACACCGGCATGGTTTCGGCGACCCTGCTCGAGGTCATCGCCGAGAAGACCGGCTACCCGGTCGATATGCTCGAACTCGAAATGGCCCTCGACACCGACCTGGGCATCGACTCGATCAAGCGGGTCGAGATCCTTTCGGCGCTGCAGGAAAAGCTCCCCGAGGCGCCCGCGGTCAAGCCCGAGGATCTGGGCACCCTGCAGACATTGGGGCAGATCGTCGAGCACCTGAGCGCCGGCATGGACACTTCAAGCCCCCAGTCCCCAGCCCCCAGCCCCGCCTCGGCCGTTGACAGCGGCAAGGTTTCCACGACCCTGCTCGAGGTCATCGCCGACAAGACCGGTTACCCGGTGGAGATGCTCGAAATGGAGATGGCCCTCGACACCGATCTGGGCATCGACTCGATCAAGCGGGTCGAGATCCTCTCGGCCCTGCAGGAAAAACTCCCCGAGGCCCCGGCCGTCAAGCCCGAAGACCTCGGCACCTTGCAGACCCTGGGGCAGATCGTTGCGCATCTTGCCTCAGGCGGCCTGGCTTCATCCAGCCCCCAGCCCCCAGCCCCCAGCCCCGCCCCTGCGATTAACCGGGAGACCGTCTCGGCGACCCTGCTTGCGGTGATTGCCGATAAGACCGGCTACCCGGTGGAGATGCTCGAGCTGGAGATGGCCCTCGACACCGACCTGGGTATCGACTCGATCAAGCGGGTCGAGATCCTCTCGGCCTTACAGGAAAAGCTCCCCAGCGCCCCGCCGATCAAGCCCGAGCACCTCGGCACCCTGCAGACCGTCGGCCAGATTGTCGATTTTCTGGCCAGCGTCTCCGGTGCGGGGCAGCCGGCCCCTGCCATCATCCCGGTGTACGACGAGATCCAGCCGGGCAAGGGGGTCGAGCGCCAGGTGCTCAAGGTGGTGCCCCTGCAGCCGAAAAGCTCGCGCAAGACCCTGATTCTGCCCGAGGGCGCGCAGGTCTGGGTCAGCGAAGACGGCTCTAATCTGAGCAAGGCGGTCTGCGAGCGGCTGGCGGCCATGGGACTCGATCCGGTCAAGGTGCCCCTTTCCGGGGAAGGCTGCCCCGCTGTCCCCGGAAACCTCTCCGGCCTGATTCTTCTTGCCCCGGCCGCAGGTGCTGACGATCTCTTTTTGCAGAACGCCTTCCGCCTGGTGCAACTGGCCGGGCCGGCCCTGAACCGCGCCGCCGCAGCCGGCACCGCCCTGCTGGCCACCGTCTCCCGGCTCAACGGCAGCTTCGGCCTGTCTCCCGGCGAAACCCCGACCGACCCCGTTTCCGGGGGGCTTGCCGGGCTGGCCAAGACGGCCGGTCACGAATGGAAGAAGGTCCGCTGCAAGGCGCTCGACCTGGCCTCTGACCTGGCCTCTGACCTGGCCTCTGACCTGGCCTCTGACCTGGCCTCTGACCTGGCCGAGCCGGCCGGGGCGATCGTCGAGGAGTTTTTCACCGACGGGCCGGCCGAAGTCGGTCTTTCGGCCAAGGGGCGTCACGCCCTCAAGCTCTCGACCGTTCCTTTGAGCGGCCAGCTCGCCGCGCCTGTCGCCGAAGGCGATGTGGTGGTGATCAGCGGCGGCGCCCGGGGGGTGACCGCCGAGGTCGCCGTCACCCTGGCCGCCTCCAGCAAGGCGACCCTGGTGCTGCTCGGCCGCAGCCAGGCTCCCGAGGCCGAACCGGCATGGCTTTGCGGCCTCGCCGGTGAAGCAGAGATCAAGAAGGCCCTGATCGAAAACTCCCCTGACCCCCTGAAGCCCAGGGATGTCGCCCGCCAGTACCAGGCCATCCTCAGCAACCGGGAAATTCAGGCCAATATCGAACGAATTCGCCAGGCCGGAGGCGAGGCGGTCTACCGCTCCGTCGATCTGCGCGATTCGGCCGCGGTCGCTGCCGTCATCGACGAAATCCGCCGCCAGTACGGCCCTGTCAAGGGGCTGATCCACGGCGCGGGGGTGTTGGCCGACCGTCTGATTACCGACAAGACCGCCGAGCAGTTCGAGATGGTCTACTCGACCAAGATCGCCGGGCTGCGCTCCCTGCTCGCTGCGGTGCAGGAGGACGATCTGAAATTCATGGTTCTGTTCTCCTCCTCCACCGGCCGCTTCGGTCGAACCGGCCAGGTCGACTACGCCGTCGCCAACGAGGTGCTCAACAAGATGGCCCAGCAGCAGGCCCGCCTGCGCTCTTCCTGCCGGGTGGTTTCGGTGAACTGGGGGCCCTGGGACGGGGGGATGGTCACCCCGGCGCTGAAGAAGGTGTTCGAGCAGGAAGGGGTTGAGGTCATCGATCTTAAGGCCGGCGCCGACTACCTGCTGCAAGAAATCGCCAACCCCGCCGGGGGCCCTGTGGAAATCGTCATCCTCGGTGCCACCGAAGAGGCCGGCGCCGACAGCGAGGCCCAGTCCCATCAGAACATTTATGTCTCCAAGGCCTTCGATCTGGAGTTGTCGATCGACCAGTTCCCCTTCCTGCGTTCGCACGTGATCGACGGCAAGGCGGTGCTGCCGATGGCGATGATCATCGAATGGATGGCCCATGGGGCGATCCATAACAATCCGGGGCTGCGCTTCCACGGCTTCAACGACCTGCGCATCCTCAAGGGGGTCACCCTCGAGCAGGGCCAGACCCACTCCCTCCAGGTGATGACCGGAAAAGCCTTCAAGAGCGACGGCTTCCACGTCGTGCCGGTCGAGCTCTCCGGGGCCTCCGCAGATGGCAAGCAGTTTGTCCACTGCCGGGCCAAGATGGTTCTGGCCGCCCGACTTCCGGAAGGAAAGGCTCCGGGAGAAAAGCTCGAGCTGCCTCTCTACAGCCGGGCGGTGGAGGACATCTACAAGCCTGACCGGCTCTTCCACGGCCCCGATTTCCACGGTATCCGGGAGGTGGTCGGCTGCTCTGAAGACGGCATTACCTCGATGGTCCGTCCGGCGCCGCTGCCGGGAGAGTGGATCGACCAGCCTCTGCGCAACTCCTGGCTGGCCGACCCGTTGGCCCTCGACAGCAGTTTCCAGATGATGATCCTCTGGAGCTTCGAGCGTTACCGGGCCGCGTCGCTGCCGGTTTTTGCCGGAAGGTACCGCCAGTACGGCGAGAAATTCCCCGACAGCGGCGCCGAAATCCGCGTCCGGGTCACCCGCCAGAGTGCCAGCAAGGCCGCGGCTGAGATCGACTTCCTCGATCCGACCAGCGGCAAGCTCATCGCCCGGCTGGAGGACTACGAGTGCGTGATCGACGCCTCCCTGAATGAAAGCTTCCAGCGCAACAAACTGCAGGGAGCTGCCTGAGCATGAAACACGGAAAATCTGTTGCGATTGTCGGGGTCGGCGGCCTGTTTCCCCAGTCGCCGACCCTGGAGCGTTTCTGGGAAAACATCAAGGGCAGGATCAACACCTCCCGCCGCCCCCCGAAGGGGCGCTGGCTGCTCGAGCCCGAAGAGGCCTTCGACCCGGCGGTCGGAGCCGCCGACAAGGTCTATTCGAAGCAGGGCTGCTTCATCGACGACGAGATGCTCGATCTCACCCTCGAAGGGGTCGAGGCCCCCAGGGCGTTTCTCGAGGGGCTCGACCCGATGTTCCGGCTGCTGCTGGTCGCCGGGCGTCGCGCCTTTGACGACGGCATTACCGGGGATCTCGACCGGGACCGGGTCGGGGTTATCATCGGCAACCTGGCGCTGCCCAGCGAAAAATCGTCGGCCATGGCCCGCGAGATTCTCGGCCGGACCTTTGAGGAGCAGCTGCTCGGTAAAAGCCTCGAGACGGCCGGCCCCGATACCGATCCCCTGAACCGCTACGTGGCGGGGCTTCCGGCCGGGCTGCTGGCCAAGTCGCTGGGGCTCGGCGGCACCAGCTTCACCCTCGATGCCGCCTGCGCCTCGTCGCTCTACGCCATCAAGCTGGCCTGCGACGAACTCGCCTCGGGACGCGCCGACGCCATGCTCACCGGCGGCCTCTCCCGTCCCGACTCCCTCTACACCCAGATGGGGTTTTCCCAGCTCCATGCCGTCTCCCCCTCGGGGACCTGCTCCCCCTTTGATCAGCAGGGCAATGGCCTGGTGGTCGGCGAAGGCTGCGGGATGTTCCTGCTCAAACGCACCGAGGACGCTGTGCGCGACGGCGACCATATCTACGCCGTTATTCGCGGCATCGGTCTCTCCAACGATCTCGGCGGCAGCCTGCTGGCTCCCGTTTCGGAGGGGCAGCTGCGGGCCATGCGCTCGGCCTACCAGCAGGCCGGGTGGTCCCCCTCCGATATCGACCTGATCGAGTGCCACGCCACCGGCACCCCGGTGGGGGACGCCGTCGAATTCTCCAGCCTCAAAACCCTGTGGGGCGACAAGGGGTGGCGCAGGGGCCAGTGCGTCATCGGCTCGGTCAAGTCGAATATCGGTCACCTGCTCACCGCAGCCGGTTCGGCGGCCCTGATCAAGACCCTGCTGGCCTTAAAAGAAGAGACCCTGCCCCCCACCGCCAACTTTTCCACCCCGGCCAAAGGGGTCGGGCTCGAAGGGAGCCCTTTTCGGATCCTTTCCGAACCGGCCCCCTGGGGCCCCCGCAAAAAGGGGCAGCCGCGCCGGGCGGCGGTCAGCGCCTTCGGTTTCGGCGGTATCAACGCCCATTTGCTGATCGAGGAGTGGCTGCCGAAAAAGCCTGGCAAGAGCACCGTCGCCTTCCCCCCCAGTTTTCAGCGCAAGAGCCAGCCTGTCGCCATCGTCGGCATGGGAGCTAACTTCGGCCCCTGGGACAGCCTGGCAAAGTTCAGCCAGCGGGTGCTGGGAAGCCCCCGGACGGTCGAGCCGACCTCCCCCTCGAAGTGGTGGGGGGCTGAGAAAAGCCGCTGGTTCAAGGACGCCGGCCTGGCGGGGACCGACTTCAAGGGGCATTTTGTCCCCGAGGCCTTTTCGTCCCCCGGGGCGTTTCGCATCCCGCCAAAAGAGCTCGAGGAGATGCTGCCCCGCCAGCTGCTGATGCTCAAGGTGGCCGAAGAGGCCCTCAAGGATGCCCGGCTCAAAAACGAAGACCTTCTCTTTACCGGGGTTTTCATCGGTACCGGACTCGATCTCAACGCCACCGGCTTCAGCTTCCGTTGGGGCATCCAGAAGATGGCTCGTAAGTGGGCCGAGCAGCTTGGCCTCGATCTCTCTGAGGCGCAACTGGCCGACTGGGTCGCCTCGCTGCGCGAGGCCGCCGGGCCGTCGCTGACCGCCAACCGGGTCATGGGGGCGCTGGGGAGCATCGTCGCCAGCCGGGTGGCCAAGGAATTCCGCATCGGCGGGCCGAGCTTCACCCTCTCCAGCGAGGAAAATTCGGGGCTGCGCGCTCTCGAGGTGGCCATCCGCGCCCTGCAGGAAGGCTCCATCAACCGCGCCCTGGTCGGGGCCGCCGACATGAGCGGCGACCTGCGTTCGGTGCTCGGGCAGCACGCCGGGCGCCCCTATTCCCCTTCAGGGACCATCCGTCCCTTCGACAGCCGGGCCGACGGCACCATCATCGGCGAGGGGGCCGCGGCGGTGGTTCTCAAGCGCCTCGAAGATGCCCAGCAGGACGGCGACCGCATCTACGCAGTGATCAAGGGTGTCGGCACCGCCACCGGCGGGGCGCTGGACCATCCCGGGGCGCAGAAGTGCGTCTACTCCCTGGCCCTGGAGCGGGCCTGTGACGACGCCAAGAGCAAGCCCGAGTCGGTGAGCTACCTCGAGACCCATGGCAGCGGTCTGCCCGTAGAGGACGAGATGGAGGCCAACGCCCTCGGCGCCTTTTTCGCGACCCGGGAGAACCTCAACCCCTGCTATGTTGGCAGCGTCAAGGCCGATATCGGCCATGCCGGCGCCGCCTCGGGGCTGGCCTCGCTGGTCAAGGCCACCCTCTGTCTCGACCGGCAGATCGTGCCGCCGCTGCGCGGGGGGCAGGCCCCCCGTTACGAGTGGATTCGCGGCAAGCGCAGTTTCATCGTCCCCACCGCCCCCCAGTACTGGCTGCGCAACCGCGCCGACGGCCCGCGCAGGGCGCTGGTCAGCTCCCTGGGGGTCGACGGAACCTGTTCCCACGCCCTGCTCGAGGCCTACGAGGAGAAACCCGCAGGTGCCCGGCCGGAGGTTGGCGAGCGGCCCCTGGGGCCCCTCGGCGAAGGGCTTTTCGCCCTCGAAGCCGATACCGCAGCGGGACTGCAGGAGAAAATCGTCCAGCTGAAAAGTTTCGTCGTCCAGGCTCGCCAGGGCGCCATCGAAGAGGTGGCCGCGCGCTGGCTGCAGGAGTCGTCCGGCGATGGGTCGAAAAAACTCTGCATCGCCATGGTCGCCGCCAACCGCGACGATCTGCTTGCCCAACTCGGTCATGCCGCCGAATCGCTGCGGAATCACCCCGACCAGGCGATCGGCGCCGGCGGGGAGACTTCGCTCTCCGCCACGCTGCGGGACCGTCTTTTCTATGCCCCTGAGCCGCTGGCGCCCGCCGGCAAGGTCGCCTTTATCTTCCCCGGTTCCGGAAACCATTTCGCCGGCATGGGACGCGAGCTTTCGGCCCGCTGGCCCGATATCTACCGCTGTCAGGATGCTGCCAGCCGTTTTCTGGCCAAGCAGTTTCTCCCCGAACATTTCTGGAGGGAGGAGCTGGCCGAGGCGATCCACGACGATCACAACGCCCTGGTGATCGCCCAGGTGGCCCTGGGGACCGCGGTCAGCGACCTGGTCCGCAGTTTCGGCATCGAGCCCCAGGCGGTCAGCGGCTACAGCCTCGGCGAGTCGGCCGGGCTCTTCTCCTTCGGCGCCTGGAAGGATCGTGACGGCATGTCGCGGCGCCTGGGTGAATCGACCCTCTTTACCGAGCAGCTGGCCGGAGAGTGCACCGCGGCCCGCCAGACCTGGGGGCTGAAGTCGAAGCAGAAGGTCGACTGGACCCTGGGGATCGTCGACGCTCCCGCCGACCAGGTCAAAGAGGCCCTTGCAGGCGAGCAGCGGGTCTACCTGCTGATTATCAACACCTACCAGGAGTGCGTCATCGGCGGCGACCGGCAGGCCGTTGAAAAGGTTGTCGAGAAGCTCGGTTGCCACTTCTTCCGCCTGCGGGGCGTAACCACCGTGCACTGCGAGGTGGCGCAGAAATCGGCCCACCCCTACCGTGAGCTGCACCGCTTCGAAACCACGCCCCCCGAAGGGATCACCTTTTACAGCTGCGCCCTCGGCAAGAGCTACCAGCTCGACAAGGAGAGCATCGCCGACGCCATCCTCGGCCAGGCCCTCGACACCGTCGACTACACCAGGGTGGTCGAGCAGCTCTACGCTGACGGCGTCCGCATCTTCCTCGAAATGGGGCCGGGCAATTCCTGCAGCCGCATGATCGGCCGCATTCTCGGCGATCGCCCCCACATGGCCCGGGCCGCCTGCTTTGCCGGGCAGGAACCGACCTCGCTGATTCTCCGGCTGCTGGCCAACTGCCTGGCCGAGCGGGTGCCGGTGGACCTGGCCGCTCTCTATCCCGCGGCAGCGAGCGTCCCTGAGATAAAAGCCGGGGGGATGCGCATCCATGCCGCGATCGGCGGCGGCCCCTTTGCCCCCGCCTTGCCGAAAATCGAACCCAAGCCTGTTATCGCCCCTGCGCCGAAAATCCCTGCCCCCGCCGTGGTGGCAGCGCCTCCGGTCGCACCCGCACATCCTTCAACCCCCTCCCTGGCGACCGAACAGGCGCCTGCGGGGGGAAGCCGGCCGGAAATTTCCCCCGCAGCCCAAGAGCAGACACCGATGGACAATCCCCTGTTAAAGCAGTTGCAGCAGGCCACCGCCAGAAACGCCGAATCCCATGAGGCCTTTCTGCGTTTTTCGAATACCATGAGCCAGGCGATGTCGGAGAATATCGCTTTGCAGATGTCCCTGCTCGAGCAGTTGGTGGCAAACGGGGAGCCTGTGGAAGCAGCGGTGATCCCGCCCGCCCCCGGTCCCCAGCCCCCAGCCCGTGGCCTTGCTCCAGCCCCCAGTCCCCAGTCCCCAGCCCCCGCATTCAACCGCGAGATGTGCATGGAGTTCGCCATCGGCTCCATCGCCAAAATGCTCCCGACCCGGGTGCGGCTGCCCGACGAGCCGCTGATGCTGGTCGACCGCATCCTCACCGTCGAGGGGGAGCCGCGCTCCATGACCTGCGGCCGGGTGGTTACAGAACACGACGTCACTGCAGATCGCTGGTACCTCGACGGCGGCCGCATCCCCACCTGCGTGGCCGTCGAGGCGGGGCAGGCCGACCTGTTTCTCTCCGGCTACCTGGGGATCGACTTCATAAGCCGCGGCAAGGCGGTCTACCGCCTGCTCGATGCCGTGGTCACCTTCCACCGCGGCCTGCCGGTGGTCGGCGACGTGATCCACTACGACATCAAGATCGAGCGTTTCTTCCGCCAGGACCAGACCTATCTGTTCCGCTTCAACTTTGAGGGCACCGTCAACGGCGAACCGCTCTTGTCGATGAAAAACGGCTGCGCCGGGTTCTTTACCGCTGAAGAGCTGGCCGCTGGCAAGGGGATTGTTCACACCAAATTCGACCTGCTGCCACAACCGGGAATCCTGCCGGTGGACTGGCGGCCGTTGGTGCCGATGCAGCGGGAGAAACTGAACGAAGCCCAGGTCAATGCGCTCTACGCCGGTGATCTCGCTAACGGTTTCGGCCCCCCCTTCGACACCCTGCCACTGCAAAGACCCTTTACCCTGCCGGGCGGCAAACTGAAACTGGTCGACCGGGTTACCGATATCAACCCAGCCGGTGGCCGCTACGGTATCGGTCAGATCGTTGCCGAGATGGATATCGATCCTGCCGACTGGTTTTTGACCTGCCATTTTGTCGATGACCGGGTCATGCCTGGCACCCTGATGTATGAGTGCTGCATGCACACCCTGCGGATCTACCTGCTGCGGATGGGCTGGATCGGCGAGGGCGGTACGACCTGGTGTGAACCGATTCCTGGCGTTGACAGCGGTCTCAAGTGCCGTGGTCAGGTGACCGAAGCGACCAAAACCGTCACCTACCAGGTGAGCATCAAGGAGCTCGGCTACCGGCCGGAACCCTTTGCGATTGTCGATGCCTTGATGTACGCCGATGGCAAAGCGATCGTCGAAATCCCGAACATGTCAGTGCGACTCTCCGGACTGAATCGGCAACTGGTGGAAGCCCTCTGGCAGCAGCCGGAACAACCGCAAACTGCTGTTCCGGCAAAACGGATCCTCTATGATACCGACCGGATCACCGCCTTTGCTATCGGTAAGCCATCTGAGGCGTTCGGTGAACCCTACCGGGTTTTCGATCATGAGCGAAAAATTGCCCGCCTGCCCGGCCCGCCGTTCCAGTTTCTCGACCGGATCACCGAACTCGACGGCGAGCCGTGGAAAATGGTCGCCGGGGCGACGGTGGCAGCGGAATACGATGTGCCAGCCGACGCCTGGTATTTTGCCGCCGGCCGACAGGCCGAGATGCCTTTCAGCATCCTGCTGGAAACCGGTCTGCAACCCTGCGGCTGGCTGGCCGGCTATCTGGGCTCTGCCCTGACCAGCCCAACCGACCTGTCGTTTCGCAACCTCGATGGCAACGCGGTACAACACCGACCGGTGACGGCGCAATCGGGCACCCTGACCACCAGAGTAAAGATCACCCGGGTTGCCAGCAGTGGCGGGATGATCATCCATAACTACGACTATGAAATCAGCGACAGCCAGGGACCGGTCTACAGCGGCGATACCGTCTTCGGGGTCTTCTCGGCGGAATCCCTCGCTCAGCAGGTCGGCGTGCGTGGCGCAAGCCTCTATCTGCCAACAACAGCCGAAATTGAACGGGGCGAGCAATTTCCCTATCCGACCGAGGCACCATTTCCGGACACAAAACTGCGCATGGTCGATCAGATCGAGCTCTATGTTGCCGATGGCGGCACTGAAGGTCTCGGTTTCATCCGCGGCAGTAAGCAGGTCAACCCCGATGAGTGGTTCTTCAAGGCGCACTTTTATCAGGATCCGGTCTGTCCCGGCTCGCTCGGACTGGAATCCTTTCTGCAACTGCTGAAGGTCGTCGCCGTTAAACGCTGGGGTGGCACGGCGGAGAGCCGCTTGGAGACGATTGCCATCGGTGAAAAACACAGCTGGAACTATCGCGGCCAGATTATCCCAGCCAATAACCAGGTGCAGATAGAGGCACAGATCATCGCGATTGATGAGCAACAACAACTGCTCAAGGCAAATGGTTACCTGTCGGTTGATGGAAAAATCATTTATCAATTAAACGATTTCTCCCTGCGGTTTACCCGCTGACAGGCCGCCGAGGGTCTACATTTCAGCGATTGTCGAGAGAACGGGCTAATCTTTTCTCTTCTGTCCAAGGCTCTTCCCGTGGTACAAACTTTGTCCGGTTTGAAGCATCAGGCCAAACCCGGCCCATGAAGTAATTTACTACACTGGTGAAACGATGAAATACACAAGAGTCTATATAGAATCTGTCGGTTACGAACTGGCGCCAATTGTTGTCACTTCGGCGGAGCTGGAAAGCCGGTTGCAGCCGATGTATGACGCCCTGCACATCGCGCCCGGCCAACTGGAAGCCTTAACCGGAATCCGCGAACGGCGCTGGTGGAAACCGAATACTCCGATTTCCCACGGCGCGATCGCCGCAGCAAAAAAATCACTGCAGGAAAGAAATATCTCGCCGGATGATATCGGTGCGGTGGTTTATGCCGGGGTTTGTCGGGAACATTTCGAACCGGCAACCGCCTGCCAGGTTGCCGCAGCCTTGGGGATTAAAGGTAATGTCGCAATTTACGACACCTCCAACGCCTGCCTTGGAGTGCTTAACGGGGTGCTCGACATCGCTAACCGGATCGAGCTGGGCCAGATTCGCGCCGGACTGGTCGTCGCCTGCGAAAGTTCCCGCGAAATAAACGAAATAATGATCAGCAAGATGCTGGCCAAGCCGTCGATGGAGCTGTTCACGACCTCCCTGGCAACCCTGACCGGCGGTTCCGGTGCGGCGGCAGTCTTATTGACCGATGGCTCGTTCTCTCCGGCCAGACGCCCCAGACTGCTCGGTGGGGTGAACCTTGCCGAACCGCAGCACCACTCCCTGTGCCGCTGGGGAATCAAAACCGACTCACCGGGAAATCACGTCCCTTACATGGAGACCGACGCGGTTGCAGTGATGAAGCATGGCGTGGCGCTCGGCAAAAAGACCTGGGATGCCTTTGCCAGTGAACTTGACCTGACCACCGACAAAATCGACAAGGTAATCTGTCATCAGGTCGGTGAAGCGCACCAGAAACTGATTTTGCAAACCATCGGTATCAGCCCGGATAAGGATTTCACCAGCTTTGAATTTCTCGGCAACATGGGCACGGTATCTTTACCGGTAACTGCAGCGATCGCCAAGGAACGCGACGTGCTGCTGCCGGGCGACACGGTCGGATTCCTCGGTATCGGTAGTGGCCTGAACTGCATGATGATGGGGATTCAGTGGTAATGAGCACAGACGTGATGAGCAGAGAGTATCCCTTCAAGAGCAATTTTCTTGAACTGAATAAATTACAGTACCACTACCTCGATGAAGGTCAGGGCGATCCGGTGGTGATGGTGCACGGGAATCCCAGCTGGTCGTTTTATTATCGCGATCTGGCCAAACAGCTGCGCAACCGCTACCGGGTCATCGTTCCAGATCATCTCGGTTGTGGCCTTTCCGACAAACCGGTCGATTCCCAGTATTCATTTACCCTCAAGCAGCGGGTTGATGATCTGGAAGCCCTGCTGGAGCACCTGTCCATCAAAGAAAAAATCACCCTGGTGCTGCACGACTGGGGCGGCATGATCGGCATGGCCTATGCAGCTCGCCACCCGGAGCGGATTGCCCGGCTGGTCATTCTCAACACCGCTGCCTTCCATCTGCCGGCGGGCAAGAAATTCCCCTTGGCGCTCAAGATCTGTCGCGATACTCAGTTTGGCGCTTTCCTTGTCCAGGGCTTTAACATTTTCGCCCGCGGCGCGGCGCTGATCGGCTGCAGAAAAAATCCACTCAAAAAAGACCTGCGCAACGCCTATTGCAGCCCCTATGATAATTGGCGCACCAGGATTGCCACGCTGCGCTTTGTTCAGGACATTCCGCTCTCAGCGGAAGATCCCGGTTATGGGCTGATCTCTGCGGTCGAAGCCGGGTTGCAACAATTCCGTGATCGCCCGATGATGATCGGTTGGGGTGAGCAGGACTTCGTTTTCGACCGACACTTTCTGGCCAAATGGAAAGAATACTTCCCGGCAGCAAAGGTACATTCTTTTGCCGACTGCGGCCACTACATCCTTGAAGACGCAAAAGAGGAACTGATTCCGCTGATTGAAAAGTTTCTCGCCGCCAACCCGCTGGGTAATAAGAAGTCATGATGTCAGGCGGACAGGCTAATATCGCGGCCCACCTGCCGGAGATGGCCCGTCGGCAACCGGATACACCGGCTATTCACATCCCCTGCAGACGCGGGCGCAAGCAACTCGATTATCAGCAATACTCCTTTGCCCAACTTGATGAACTGAGCAACCGGATCGCCTTGGGTCTGGAATCGATCGGTATCGGCCGTGGGGTGCGCACCGCACTGATGGTCAAACCCGGGCTGGAGTTCTTTGCCCTGACATTTGCGCTGTTCAAGGTGGCTGCGGTACCGGTGCTGATCGATCCTGGCATGGGGGTTAAAAACCTCAAGGTCTGCCTCGCCGAAGCACAGCCTGAAGCCTTTATCGGCATTCCCAAGGCTCACCTGGCCCGACTGATCCTCGGTTGGGGAAAAGAGACCCTGAAAATTCTGCTGACGGTCGGCAAATACTCCTTCTGCGGGGGCACCAGCCTGCACCAGCTGCTCAGTAAAATCCCGTCCGATCAAGCTTACTCTGTCGCAAAAACCAGCCAGGAGGAAACTGCGGCAATCCTGTTTACCAGCGGCAGTACCGGCGCCCCCAAGGGAGTCGTCTACAGTCACGGAAATTTCACCGCCCAGGTAGAACAATTAAAACAGATCTATGCCATCACCCCCGGTGAGATTGACCTGCCGACTTTTCCGCTGTTCGCCCTGTTTGCACCGGCCCTGGGCATGTCCTCAGTGATTCCGGAGATGGATTTCACCCGGCCCGGATCGGTCGATCCGGTTAAAATCATCACAGCGATTCAACGCTTTAAAGTCACCACCATGTTCGGCTCGCCGGCCTTGATCCGCCAGGTCGGGAGTTACGGCCAGGCCAACCAGATCCAGTTACCGACCCTGAAGCGAGCCATCTCCGCCGGGGCTCCAGTCCCTGCCAGCGTGCTGGAATGCTTCACCGCTATGCTGAATCCCGGCGTGCAGGTTTTCACCCCCTACGGCGCGACAGAATCGTTGCCGGTCTGCTCCATCGGCAGCACTGAAATCCTCCAGGATACCCGCTTCGCTACCGATCAAGGCAAGGGTGTCTGTATCGGCAAGCCGGTCCCCGGGATTGAACTGGAGATTATCGGCATCAGTGATCAGCCAATCGCCAGCTGGCAAGAGGAGCTGAAAGTTGCCTGCGGCGAGATCGGCGAGATTATCGTCAAGGGCGCACAGGTGACGCGAAATTATTATAATCGCCCGGAATCGACGCAACTGGCAAAAATCAACGCGCCGCAGTCGGGCGGTTTTTATCACCGGATGGGCGATCTCGGCTACCGTGACCAGCAGGGGCGCATCTGGTTCTGTGGCCGCAAAGCACATCGGGTCTGCACCGCGCAGGGCACCCTGTTTACGATCCCCTGCGAAGCGATCTTCAATACCCATACAAAGGTCTTCCGTTCAGCGCTGGTCGGCGTCGGCGAGGCCGGACAGATGCAGCCGGTGATCTGTATCGAACTGGAAAATGCCGCCGATCCCGCGGCGCAGGCGACCATTCGCCAAGAGCTGCTGGCGATAGGCCAAAACTACCCCATAACCCAGGAGCTCAGAACCATTCTCTTCCACCCGGCTTTTCCTGTTGATATCCGCCACAACGCGAAGATCTTCCGTGAGAAACTGGCGATCTGGGCGCAGGAGAATCTGCCATGAAGATCCTGGTGACCGGTGGAGGTGGCTTTCTCGGCAAGGCGATCATTCGCCTGCTACTGGCTGAGGGGGTCACAGTCCGCTCATTTTCCAGACAGTGTTATCCGGAGCTGACTGCCCTTGGTGTCGAACACTGCCAGGGTGAGCTGAGCGACCTTGCTGCGGTCAGCGCCGCCGTTGCAGGATGCGATACGGTTTACCACGTGGCCGCCAAGGCCGGGGTCTGGGGCCCCTATGCGGACTATTACCAGGCCAACGTGGTCGGCACCCGAAACATCATCCAGGCCTGCCGCAGCCACCAGACAAAACGCCTGATCTACACCAGCTCGCCGAGCGTGGTTTTTGACGGCAGCGATATGGAGGGGGTGGATGAAACGGTCCCCTACCCGACCCATTTCCACTCGTTCTATCACTGTGGCACTGCGTCCGCACCTGATCTGGGGGCCGGGGGATAACCACCTGGTGCCACGCATTCTGGAGCGCGGCAAGCAAGGGGCATTGCGGAAAATCGGCCAGCGCCCCTGCCTGGTGGATACCATCTATATCGATAACGCGGCCGAAGCACATCTGCAGGCGGCGTCACATCTTGAAATCAATTCGCCGGTAGCCGGCAAGGCCTATTTTCTCTCCAACGACGAACCGTTGCCGCTTTGGGAGATTGTCAACCGGATCCTGGCGGCTGGAGAAATCCCTCCGGTGACGAAAAGCATTTCACCCGGTCTGGCCTACGCAATCGGCACGCTGCTGGAACAAGTCTTCCGCCTGCTCAACCTTAAGGGCGAACCGCGCATGACCCGCTTTGTCGCCAGGGAATTGTCCACAGCCCACTGGTTCGACTTGAGTGCCGCAAAAAGAGATTTTGCTTATGCGCCCAAGGTCAGCATTGACGAAGGCATGCAGCGCTTAAAGGTCTGGCTGGCGCAAAGGTCGCGCTGATGGCAATGCAGATCAGTTGCTGGCAGGCTCCCCCGCGGCGCCTTTCGATTGAGAGCGGGGAGTTGCACCTCTGGCGCTTCCCATTGAAGGTCTCAAGTCCCACTCTCCTGGAGCTAAAAAGCACCCTAAGTCCCGATGAACGCTCCAGAGCCGAGCGACTCCTCGTTCCACAAAAGGCCGCTGACTTTAGCGTTGCTCGCGGGCGCATGCGCCAGAT
>CALZIZ010000061.1 GCA_945787465.1 uncultured Desulfuromonadales bacterium | reverse complement strand
GCCCTGGGCCGGGCTGGAGCTTTCTCTGCAGCCGCTTTCCGGGTTGACCCTGGGGGCCGTATTCGAGTATCACTGGGTCGATTACGAGGCCGAGGCTCGATGGAATTTACGTCCAGACCTGGCCCAGCCGGTCAGCTTCGAACACCAGGCGGAGGGCAGCGGCATCGTCCTGTCTCTATCAGGTACCTACGGCCTGAGCGATCACTGGCTGGTAAGCATCGATCTCGATTACCTGAGGTTTGATACCGATGACGGTCGGGACCGGGTTTTTCTCACCAACGGAGGCTTCATACCCAGCCCGTTGAATGAGGTCCATTGGGAATCGAGGGCCGCCCTGGTCGGCATCGAGTACCGGTTTTTGTAAGGAGTACGCCATGACAGTTTCCGAACCGATGACTCTGGCCACCGATTACCTGCTGGCTCTGGTGGTCTGTTACCTGGGGGCTCGCCTGTATAAGGCCTCCCGCACAGACGAGCAGGTCGCTGTTCGGCTCTGGTCACTGGCTTTTTTCGCCTCGGCCCTGGCTGCGGCCAGCGGCGGAACCTTCCACGGGTTCGCCCTGCAGTTAGCCCCGCTCGTCAACCTGGTGCTGTGGAAAACGACCGTTTATGCGGTGGGCCTGGCCAGCCTCTTTCTGCTCTGCGCCGGGCTGTTCAGCCTGGTTTCCGGGCGTCTTCTCGATTGGCTGCTGTTTGCCTGCTTCGGCAAGTTCATGATCTACGCCTTCTGGATGACCGGCCACGATGACTTCAAATATGTTATCTACGATTATGCCCCGGCAATGGTGCTGGTTCTGGGGATCGAACTGTACAAGCTGTTCGGGCGGCGCAGCCCGGGGGCGGGGTGGATTATCGGCGGGATCCTGGTGTCCTTTGCCGCTGCCGGTATCCAGATGAGCGGCCTGGTTTTTCACCGGCATTTCAACCACAACGATCTTTACCACCTGGTTCAGATAGGCGCATTCTACCTGCTTTATCGCGGGGGGGTGCTGCTGCGGGATCGCTGATCTGCCTGCTTCACAGCATCGGGGAGCTCAGTTCAACGATTTCCCGGGCAATGGCCAGGCTCAGGGTGCCCATGGCACGGCTTTTTGCTGCAATGAGGGCTTCGTAGCCGTCCTCTGTGACGGGCTCGTTTATGGTCGCGCCTCGAGTTGACAGGTTTATTTTGCCATCAGGCCCGGTAAAGGCATAGCGGGCTTTGATGGTCACGTCCTTACCGGGGTGTCCGTCAAACTGGACAATGTCTAGAAAAACCCTGATGGTCGGCTTGAAATGGTCTGCCCAGGGGGCTGCGGCAACCTGCTCAGTACCGATGATCTTCGAGAGGTTTTCAGCCAGCACGCCCATAAGCTCTTTTTGCAGTGAGCCGCTCCAGCGATGAAACTCGGCCAGTTCAAGCCTGTTTGTTCCGTCCCGGGTGACGATCTGTGGTCGGTCGAGCGCTTCTGGAAAAGTCTGCAGAATGATCCCCACGACGATTTGTTTGCCTGTCTGGGGTGCTGAGAGGCTTTTCGGCAGCCGCTCAAGAGGGGTCAGGGTGTAAAAGTACGTCGGCGGAGAGGGACTGGCGCAACCCATCAAGGCAAGGGCCGTCAAGAACAGGGCCAGGCAGAGGTAAGAGAGGATTCTTCGTCTTATCATTCTTTAGGTCCTTTGCCGTAGAGCAGTGATTCGGGATGTCGCTGCAGGTAATCGGTGAGCACGCGCATCGATCGGGAGGCCTTGCCCAGTTCGGTCATCGCCTCCCTGGCTTCATGGCGGACCGGCGAATCCGCGCCCAGCGCCCCCTGAACCTCTTCAAGGGTTTTCTGCACTTCACTTAAGGTTTCCCCAAGCCCCGGGGTCAGCTGATTGTCCATGTTGCCAAGCAACTGCCTTGTTTCGGCCAGGGTCTGATCCAGGGCAATGATGGTCTTGTGCAGATCTTTGCCAAGTTGATCGAGGGGGAACATTTCAAGTTTTTTTAACAGGTTGGCAGCACTGGCGGTGATCTCCTCAAGTGGTGCAGCGATCGTTGGCAGTTCAGGGTAGGGCCCTGCAAAGGAGATCTGCGCAGGAGGCGCTTTGGGGTGGAAGTCCAGATCCACAATACAGACCCCGGTCAGCAGGTTGCCCTTTTTCAACTGGGCCCGCAGCCCCTGTTCGACAAGGATTTTTAAAATCTCCTCGCGGTCCTCTTCATGGCTTTCCGACCCCATGAACCGCTCGGGTTCGATTTCGATCAGCACGGGAATTTTGAAAGAAAGATCCGCCATATCGAACGCCAGGTTCACCTCCACAACATGGCCGATCTTTATGCCGTGAAATTCGACCGGGGAGCCCGGCAGCAACCCTTTGACCGACTGGTTGAAGTGCAGCAGGTAGGGCACCTTTTTGGCATAGGTTCTCTCGTAACTGCTCTGACGGCTTTCATACAGGGTAAAGATGGCGTTTTCCTTGACCGGTTCTCCGGGGGCAAGCGAGGCAGGGGTGTCAAAGGCCACCCCGCCGGCCAGAATGGTCACCAGGGATTCGGTGTCGATCTTCACCCCGCTGGCCCCCAGCGTCACATCGATGCCGCTGGCATTCCAGAAGCGGGTGTTGGTACGGACCCGCTGGTGATGAGGCGCTTCGATGAACACCTCGACGGCAATCCCCGGTCCGTCCTCGGCAAGTTGATAGCTGACCACCTGACCGACCTTGAGTTGCCGAAAGTAGACCGGCGATCCGACTTCGATCGATCCCAGGCTTTCTGCGTGTAGACGAAAGTGCCGCCCCGGCAGATCGGTTGTGACCACCGGGGGGACTTCGAGTCCATCGAACCACCGGGTCGATGCGCCTTTTTTGCCCGGGGCCACCCCGATATAGGCCCCCGAGAAAAGTGTGCTGATCCCTGAAACCTCGCCGGCAGCGACCCGGGCCCGCACCACCCAGAACTGGGTGTCCTCGAGCAGATACCTGTCCGCCTCTTTGACCAACTGGGCGGTGACCAACACCTTGGAGAGGTCTTCGCTGAGGCGGATGTCCTCAACCTTGCCGATCTCCACATCCTTGTATTTCAGTTTGGTCTTGCCTGCCTCGAGGCCCTCGGCGCTCTGAAAGGAAATGGTGATGGAAGGGCCCTTCTCCGTGATCGCCTTGTAGGCCAGCCAGCCGCCGATGAATGCGGCCACCAGGGGAACCAGCCAGACGATCGAAATCCGGTTCTTCTTCTGAATGACCGCTTCCGGGGCCTCTTCAACATCCAGGTCCGGCTGGTTTTGGTCTTTAGGTTCAGTCATTATCTTTCTCCATCGAATCCCAGATCAGTCGAGGATCAAAGCTTTCGGCCGCAAACATGGTGATGACCACCACGGTGGCAAAATGTATGGCTCCGGGACCGGCATCGACATTGGCCAACGCCCCGAGTTTGACCAGCGCCACCAGGATGGTGACGACGTAGATGTCAACCATCGACCAGCGTCCCACCATTTCGGTGAAGCGGTACAGGCGGGTTCGCCCCCGAGGGCGCCGGGTCGATTTGCACTGAACCGAAATCATCAGGAATGTCAGAATCACCAGCTTTGCCAGGGGGACGAAGACACTGGCGACGAATATCACCAGGGCGATCGGCCAGGAGCCGGTGGCCATGAAGTAGAGAACGCCGCTCATGATGGTGTCTGACTGCACATGCCCCAACGAGACGGTGGTGGTAATCGGCAGGACGTTGGCCGGAATGTAAAAGATGAAGGCGGCGATCACCAGGGCCCAGCAGCGCGACAGGCTGTTGGGTTTGCGGGCATGCAGCGAGGCCCCGCAGCGGGGACAGGACGCAGGGCCGGCGTCTTTGGCAGGGGCTGCGCAAAGCAACTGGCAGGTGTGGCAACCGACCAGTCCGGCTTGCCGTGCCGTGATGGGGGTGCGTTTCATCGCTCAAACCTGACTTTCTCCCAGACCAGCCGGGGATCGAGGCAGGCCGATGAGGCGGCCAGCACGAAAATAAGCGCACCGAAGGCGAAGATGGCCGTGCCGGGAACGATGCTGGCCATTTTGGCCAGTTTCACGATGGAAACCAGGATGCCGAGCATGAAAACCTCCATCATCGCCCAGGGGTGGGCCCCCTGTATGAGCCGAAAGACCAGCGGCAACTTCCAGGGAACACGGTTGAGCTTGAGCGGCAGCAGGATGTAGAGCATCCCAAGGATTTCAAAAAGCGGCAGCACCACGGTCGTCAGCAGCACCAGGGTGCCCACGATCCACATTTCCTGGTCGAAAAGCCCATTGACCCCTGAGATCAAAGTGGTCTCCTGAACCAGCCCGCCGCTCTTCATGGCCAGAAAGGGAAAGCAGTTGGCGATCACGAACAGAATCAACCCGCAAAGGGCCAGGGCAAGGCTGCGGTCGAGGCTGTTGCGCTTTCTTTGCGCCAGCACCGCGCCGCACCTCGCGCATCGCGCAAAGTTTCTATCGGGAAGGGGGCCGACCTTCTGCAGCAGATCGCATTCGTGACAGGCCATCAGTGAAGACATCAGGAACCTCGGGTTAGGTATTTTTACGACGAATCGGGGGTTCGCTATTCTAATTGTAGAAAATAATAAGCATTAAACAACAAAGCCGGCCCATAAAGGGTCGGCTTTGTCGCTTGGTTCGGTTGGGTTGAGGCACGAAACCCAACGTTGTCATGCGACCCTCGAGTGTGTTGGGTTTCCTCCGTCAACCCAACCGACAAGGACATGGCAAGCACTTGGAAACCAGTGACCGACTTTGTAGGTTGGGTTGAGGTACGAAACCCAACGTTGTCTTTCGACCATCGGTCTGTTGGGTTCCTCCGTCAACCCAACCTACAAGGGCACGACAAGCGCTTGCTAACCGGTGATCGACTTTGTAGGTTGGGTTGAGGCACGAAACCCAACACGCACAAACCTTGACGTCATCGGGGGCAGCAAATTCATAATTCAAATATTGCATTGCCCCGGCTGTGGGTTATCTTTTATTAGGGGCAACTAAATGAGCAGCAAAGATAACGCATTGAAATCACCAAATCATTTTGCTGAGAACCAAAGGAAAAATCTTAGCGTCTGAGTGGGGTTGCTGGCGCGGCGGCCGCTTACCTGCCGATAAGTGAATCTCTTATGGCCTACGACGTCTTTATCAGCTATGCCCACGTGGATGACGAACCCCTGCCCGGCGCTGCCAAGGGCTGGGTGGCCACCTTCGTTGGGGGGCTGAAAAACAAACTCAACCAAGAGTTGGGCCGGCGGGGGGCCTATCGCCTGTGGATGGACTACGAGTTGCGCGGTAACGACGCCGTAACACCCAAAATCCACGAGATTCTCGACGGGGCGAGCACCCTGGTCCTGTTCCTCTCCAAGGGCTACCTGGCCTCCACCTGGTGTCGCGAGGAACTGAAGCGCTTTGCCGAACGCCTCGGGCCGAACGTCGGGCAGGTGTTTGTCGTCGCCCTTGGCCCCGTTGACGAGACGCTCGATTCCATCTCCGATCTGAAGAAATACGACTTCTGGGCCATGGACGCCGCCGGACAGCCGCGCATGTTGGCCGTACCCACCCCCGACCCCACCGAACGCATCTACTATGACCGCCAGGAAAATCTGGCTCGCGACCTGGCCCGCAAAATCCTTGAACTCAGGCCGGCCGGCCTTCCATCGCCTGAGAAAAGACCGCCCCCAAAACAGCCCTTCGCCGCACCGGCCGCAACCGTTGATCTGGTGGTCTTCGTCGAGGCCGCTGACGATGGCCTCGATCTTGCGCGAGAGATCGCAGGGTGCCTGCAGGCCCGGGGGTTCGGTTGCGTGCTCCCCCTGGCCGCGGTTTTGCGGGTCTGTAGGTTGGGTTGAGGGACGAAACCCAACGGTTTTTCCGGCCATGCTTGCGTGGGGTTTCCTCCGTCAAACCAACCTACAAAGGGCATCGGGCCTCCATCGGCTTAAAACAAAATGAAAGATCAAACACCCCAGGCCGTGCAGGCCTGCCATGAGCTGATCCTTTGGCTGATACCGCAACTGGACCGGTTTCCCCGGCTACGGCGCTTCACCTTAGGCGAGCGCCTCGAGGCCATTGTGCTCGAGGTTCTCGAATTCCTCGTCCAGGCGGCCTACAGTGGCGGGGCCGAAAAACGGGAGCCTCTCAAGCGCGCCAACCTGCGGCTCGAAGTCGCGCGGCATCTCTGGCGGCTTGCCCACGAGCTGCAGGTCATCTCGACCCGACGCTACGAACATGGGAACCAACTGGGTCTGCAAGTGGGGGGCTGGCTGCGGGCAAGCGGTAGGTTGGATTGAGGGACGAAACCCGGCACTGATTTTTGACCGTCGGTATGTTGGGTTTCCTCCGTCAACCCAACCTACAGGGCCATGTCAAGCGCTTGGAAGCCAGTGAACGATTTTGTAGGTTGGGTTGAGGCACGAAACCCAACGTTGTCTTTCCACCGTCAGTGTGTTGGGTTTCCTCCGTCAACCCAACCTACAGGGTACATGGCAGCAGGAAGAACATAAAAAGAAGAGGGGAGCATTCCATGCCTGCATTGCAAGACGCGGTCGATGACTTTCTGGCTCAGAAGTGCATCGCCGTAGCCGGGGTGTCCCGCACCCGGAAAAACGAGCCCGCCAACTTGATCTATCGCAAGTTGCACAAAGCGGGGTATCAGGTGTTCCCCGTCAACCCCCATGCCGAAACCGTGGAAGGGGACAGGTGCTATCCGGACCTGGAGTCTGTGCCGGCAAAGGTGGACGGGGTGGTGATTGCCACCCGCGCCGAGGTGGCCGAAGAGATTGTGCGCCAGTGCGCCGAGGCGGGCATTTCGAGGGTCTGGATGCACCGGGCGTTGAAACTGGCGGGGACCAGCGTTTCGGATGCTGCCGTGCAGCTCTGCAGGGAAAACAACATCGCCGTCATCCCCGGCGGTTGCCCGATGATGTTCTGCGAGCCCGTCGACCTGGCCCACAAGTGCCTGCGCTGGGTGTTGAACCTGACCGGCGGGTTGCCGAAACAGGGGCTGTAGTTTTGTCCCTTGGGTTAAGGTACGAAACTTAACGTGGTTTTCGACCGTCGGTGTGTTGGGTTTCCTCCGTCAACCCAACCTACCAAGGGCATCAGGGGGGGCATCACCTGGGATTTTGTGGGTTGGGTTGAGGTACGAAACCCAACACTGTCTTTCGGCTTTCGGTCTGTTGGGTTCCCTTCGTCAACCTGACCTACGGGGAACAACCTATTTATTCATTGCCAATCCCTGGATCAAACGCCACATCACTTTCGCCCCAATTCTTCGGATATATGCCCTTATTCACATAGCGGTGAAAGCTGGAAAACGGCCAATCACTCGGGGCCCCTGCATAACCATGCTTTACCGGGTTGTAATGGATATATTCGACGTGATGCAAGAAATCCTGATCGTTTCGAATCTTATGCTCCCAGAAGCGACGCTGCCAGACGGCCTGTTCCTGTTTGGCTTGCCTGGAGGTTGAAGGTGCCAATTTGAACTCCCTGGCACATCGCCTGCTGAAATCGCCTTTGATCAAGCGCCAGCGTTTGGAAAAGTCCCCGTCACCTTCTGGCAGGGTCCAGATACAGTGGATATGATCCGGGAGTACCACCATGGCATCGATTTCGAAAGCGTGGCGCTTGATGACATCTCTGAAGGTATCGCGGAGTAACGCTATGTTTTCAGGCAAACACAAAAAGGAGCGTCTGTCGTGGGTGACGACAGTGAAAAAATAGCTGCTGCCTTTTGTTCTCGCTCTTCGATATTGCATGGCGATCGGGGATAGGAGGAGAATCTTCTGCTGGGTCTCTGTCCATTTCACCCAGGTTGTCATACCCAAAAAGGTAACATCAATTGGTTAGCGTTGGCAAATGATTGGTTTTTGACACTACTAAACCTCTTGCGATGTTGCAGTGGCAAAATAATCAGCCACGGTTGTTGGGTTTCCTTCGTCAACCCAACCTACAAAGGGCATCAGGGGGCATCACCTGGGATTTTGTAGGTTGGGTTGAGGTACGAAACCCAACACTGTTTTTCGGCCATCGGCCTGTTGGGTTTCCTTCGTCAACCCAACCTACGAAGGGCATCAGGGGCATCACCTGGGATTTTGTAGGTTGGGTTGAGGTACGAAACCCAACACTGTTTTTCGGCCATCGGCCTGTTGGGTTTCCTCCGTCAACCCAACCTACGAAGGGCAACAGGGGGCATCACCTGGGATTTTGTAGGTTGGGTTGAGGGACGAAACCCAACATATATTCCGAATGTTGGTAAGTTGTTTTTCCTTCTTCAACCCTACGAGTTTTTCTGAGCACCGATGTCCTGCGAAAACGAACTTTCTTTGTTACTGTTTTTGTGTGTGACAGGGGCCAGGAGGTGGGCTGCGAATAACCACTGGAGACGATGAGTCCAAAGAAAAAGACCATTCTTGCAGCCGGGATCGAAAAAAGCCGGATCCCCGAGATCTACCGCAGGCTTACCCCGCACTATGACTTCTGGGGGAGGCTGACTGAATCGAAGGCTCGTTCCCGGTGCCTGGAGCTGGCCGCTATCCGGGACGGCGAATCTGTGCTTGAAGTTGCCGTTGGCACGGGCCTGGTTTTCGAGCGTTTATTGAAGGCCAACCCGAACGGGCGAAACGAAGGCATCGATCTGACCGAAGCGATGCTGAGCAAGGCAAAGGTGCGGGCAGAAGGAACTGGGGTCAGAAATTACCGCTTGAGCATCGGGGATGCCTACCACCTGGAATACCCCGATGAAACCTTTGATGTGCTAATCAACAACTACATGTTTGACCTCCTTCCGGAGGCAGATTTTCCTGCTCTGCTGTCCGAGTTCAATCGGGTCCTGCGCCACGGGGGCCGGATGGTGGTGGTCAGTATGACCCTGGGTAAACCGTGGTTCAATGCCCTCTGGAAGGCTGTCTATCGGTTGAACCCTGCCTGGCTCGGGGGGTGCCGGGGCGTGAAGCTTTTGCCCGACCTGGTGGGGGCCGGATTTGAGAAGACGAAGCGAGAATTCATCAGCCAGAAGGGCTTTCCCTCCGAGGTGGTTTTCGGCATTAAGTCCGGGAAGTTGTAGGTTGGGTTGAGGCACGAAACCCAACGTTGTTTTTCAACCTGCGGAACTGTTGACTTTCCTTCGTCAACCCAACCGGGTTTGACTGCCATGGTTACCCTGGTCAGGTGATACTGTCGGGTGTCTGGCTAAACCCAGCTTAAGACAGAAGCGGATATCCCCTTTTAAGCTTCAGGTTAAATTCGATGGCAAAACTGGAGCGCAAAATAATCTGGCTATCGGTCTTTGCCGTCGCCATGGCCTATGTGGAGTCGGCGGTGGTGGTTTATCTTCGCCAACTCTATTATCCGAACAATCTTCTGGTCATCTTTCCGCCGGAAGTATTGGCCAAGATCGCCCTGCCCATCGAGTTGGGACGCGAAGCGGCGACGGTGGTGATGATCCTGGGGGTGGCCCTGCTTGCCGAAAGAGGCTTCACCCGCGTATTCGCCGCCTTTGTCTACCTCTTCGGGCTGTGGGACATCTTTTACTATGTATGGCTCAAGGTCTTTATCGGCTGGCCAGTGCGTTGGCTCGAGTGGGATATTCTCTTTCTTATTCCCTGGGTTTGGCTGGGCCCCTGGCTCGCTCCGGTAGCCATCGCTTTTCTTTTCGTGATCTGGGGCGGGGTGGTTCTCGTCTCCGGGGCTGCCTATCGCTTCAACCGAATCGACGGTACGCTTCTGATTTCAGGCGCCATTCTGGCTCTCGCGGCTTTTCTGCAGACTGGCTTTTCCCTACTTCTGGAACAAGGAGTGGAGGGCTTTCAACATTATGAGCCGGGGCGTTTCTGGTGGGGCCTGTTTCTGGCGGGGTACCTGTTGATGGCGGCGGGATTGGGACGGGTGCTGAAAAATAAACCTCCCCGATAAACATGCTAAAACCTTGAGGTCGCTGATCCGATTATCTACCCGAGAGGAGTAAAGCCTTGGTCGCTCAAGCGTATTTCATTGTCACCGGCCTCATCTTTGGAATCGTTGCCGTACTGCATCTGTTGCGCCTGATCAAAAACTGGCACGTTCAGATCGGTCATTTGACCCTGCCCATGTGGGTGTCGTGGGGCGGTCTGGTTGCTGCTGCCGTATTGTGCCTCTGGGCTTTTGGTCTGGCTGTGCTGTTGGGTTGAGGAACGAAACACAGCGGTTTTTCCACGGTGGTTTGTTGGGTTTCCTTCGTCAACCCAAACTTTATCTTCCCAAACCCACTGAGCGGATGGCTAATCCCGGTACCTCTTGACCATGTCCTCGTAAAAATCGATCCTCCTGTCGCGCAGAAACGGCCAGATGCGTCTCACGTCCTCGCTGCGCTTTTTATCGATTTCCACCACCAGCACCTGCTCTTCATCAGCTCCGGCTTCGGCGAGAAACTCCCCCTGGCAGCCGGCGACGAAACTGTTGCCCCAGAACTGCGACCCCGCGTCCTGTTCGCTGGGGGCGGCCTCGAAGCCGGTTCGGTTGACGCTGACTACCGGTATGCCGTTGGCCACGGCATGGCCGCGCTGGATGGTGATCCAGGCGTTGAGTTGGCGTTGCTGCTCCTCGGCCGTGTCCCTGGGGTCCCAGCCGATGGCGGTGGGGTAGATAAGCATCTCGGCCCCGGCCATGGCCATCAGGCGGGCGGCCTCAGGGTACCACTGATCCCAGCAGACCAGCACGCCGAGCCTTCCGACGGAGGTGTCGATGGGGGTAAAGCCGAGATCGCCGGGGGTGAAATAGAATTTTTCGTAGTAGCCCGGGTCGTCGGGGATGTGCATCTTGCGGTACCTGCCGGCAATGGAGCCGTCTTTCTCCAGAACCACGGCGGTGTTATGGTAGAGGCCCGGGGCGCGCTTTTCGAACAGCGAGGTGACGATGACGATGCCCAGCTCCTTCGCCAGGGCGCCGAAGGTTTCGGTGGAGGGGCCGGGGATGGTCTCAGCGAGCTCGAACTGGTCGGTGTCTTCACTCTGGCAGAAGTAGAGGCCTGTGTGCAGCTCCTGCAGCACCACCAGGGAGGCCCCGCGGGCGGCCGCTTCGCGGATGCCGGCGATGCTCTTTTCGATGTTGGCCTTGCGGTCGACGGTGCAGCTTTGCTGGACCAGGCCGATAGTCAGTTTGCTCATGCCAGCACTCCTTCGGGGATCTGCAGGGTCACGCAGTGCAGCGAACCATGCTGAAGAATCAGCGGGCTGCAGTCAATCCCGATAATCGCATGTTCGGGAAAGGCCTGTCCGATGGCCTCAAGGGCATTCTGGTCATTGGGATCGTTGTAGGTGGGGACAAGTACTGCACCGTTGATGATCAGAAAGTTGGCGTAAGTGGCTGGCATGCGATCGCCCTCCTCGTCGAAGCTGGGGGAGGGCCAGGGCAGGGGGATCAGCCTGTAGGGCCGCCCGTCCTGGGTTCGCAGCTTCTTCAGCTCAGCCTCCATGCGTTTCAGAGCCGCATGGTGCTCGTCGTAAAGGTCGTCGCAGACGACGTAGGCGATGGTGTCGTTGGGGCAGAGCCTGGCCAGGGTGTCGATATGCGAGTCGGTGTCGTCGCCTGCCAGGTAACCGTTTTCAAGCCAGAGGATATGTTTCGCGCCGAGCAGGTTCTTGAGCTGCTCTTCGATCTGGTCTCTTTCCATGTGCGGGTTGCGGTTGACGTTGAGCAGGCATTCGGCGGTGGTCAAAATGGTGCCCGCGCCGTCGCTTTCGATGCTGCCGCCTTCGAGGATCAGGCCGACCACCTCTTTTGGCGTCGCGCCGAAGGCCCCTGCCTTGTGCAGTGCGCAGGTCGCCTGGTTGTCGAAATGGCTGGGAAACTTGAGCCCCCAGCCGTTAAAGCCGCAGTCGAGCAGGCGCGGTTTGCCGTCTTCGATGACCGTGATGGGGCCGAAATCCCGGGTCCAGGTATCGTTGGTGGGCAGCTCGTAGATGCGAACCTTGGTGGTATTGATATCGGCTTCGCGGAGCTTGGCTGCAAGCTCGCAGGAATCGGGGGCTGCGATCAGCACCCGTTCAAAGCGGCTGATCTGGCGGATTATTTCGATAAAGACCGGCTCGACCCTGTCGAGGTAGGGGTGCCAGTCGGTTTCGGGGTGGGGCCAGGCCAGCAGCACGCCGTCCTGAGCCTCCCATTCGGCCGGAAGTCGTCGATTCATGGGCGGATTTTCCTTCCTGATGAAATTTGCCGGCAAATCCTAAAGAAATTACTGGAAATTTGCAATTGATCTTTTGACGGGTTTTCAGAAAAGGGTTTGCAGACAGGCCTTCGACAGGCTCAGGCCGAACGGCATGGGTTCTCGCTCCGGCTGTTTTTTGTCCGTTCATGCTGAGCCTGTCGAAGCATCGCCTTTTTAGCCGTATTTTCACCAACTCCCCAACTTGGCCACAATGTACGCAACGACCCCGCCGAGGGTGAAAACCGAGGCGGCAGTCAGGATGGTAGCCCGGGCGGTTTGGGAAATTTGCAGGGAAAAGCCATCCTGGCGCCAGGGAAATTCCCCGGCGTAGCGTCGGCGAATCTCCGAGGCGGTGATCAGAAAGGTCAGCCATATGGCCGCAAGCAGGTAGCCGGCCAGCACGTCGCTGAGCCAGTGGACGCCGAGATAGACCCGGCTGGAACCGATCAGCAGGGCCATGAAGCTGCCGCCGAGCACCAGCGAGAAGCGGTTCTGCCAGTTACTGATGGTGTCGAGCAGCATATAGACGACCAGGCCGTAAAAGACCAGGGCGACAAAGGCGTGAGCGCTGGGCAGGCTGAAGGAGTCGGGGAGCAGTTCGGGAAAGAAGGGCTCGGGGCGGGTCCGCTTGAAGACCTGCTTGAGCACAACGACCATCAGTTCGCCGCCAAAGGTGCCGGCCAGCAGAATCACCGCTGAAAAATCCCGGTTGTTCAGGATCAGCCAGAGCAGCAGCAGCGCCGCCAGCATCAAAACCACGGGGAGGTTGCCGAGGTAGGTGACGACGATGAAAAATTTGTCGGTCACAGGATGCTGCAGGTATTGCACCGCCTGGTAGGTCCACTGATCGAAGTTAACGAACAGCCGCTGCAGGCGAACTCCCCGGACCAGGACCACGAACAGGATGGCGAACAGGGTGCTGGCGAAAAAGCCGGTCGTCAGGTAAAGGCCCGTGCCATGGTGAAGGCTGAAGCGGTCGGCAAGAAAGTTCCAGAGGCGCGGATAGCGACCGGCCAGCGCCCCCATGGCAGGGGTTTGCAACAACCGCTGCCAGCGAAGGCCGACCTTGCCCCAGAGTTGAAAGCCCCTTTGGGCAATGCGGGGGGCCAGCCGGTTCCAGAACAGGCTGTTGATCACCAGCAGGCCCAGCAAAGCGGCCACCAGAAGGCTCAGCCGTCCGCTTAACTGCTGAACCCGCTGCCAGCTCGCCCCGCCGAGGTACCCGAGACCGGGATAGGCTATGCCCCAGAGGATGCCGCTGATCAGCGCGTAGGCGGTAAAGCCCGCAGGCCCCATCCTCGAGCTTCCTGCCACGAAGGGAATCAGGCCCCGCAAAGGGCCGAGAAAGCGCCCGAAGAAGATACTTTTTCCGCCGTGGGAGGCGAAAAAAAGCTCGGCCTTATGCACCAGGACCTGCCGCTTGCGCAATGGTCGGGTGTTCAGCAGGGTGCCGCTCAGTCGGGCCCCGAGCCAGTAGCTCAGCAGATCACCCCAGAAGGC
>CALZIZ010000060.1 GCA_945787465.1 uncultured Desulfuromonadales bacterium | reverse complement strand
CTTTTTGCCGCGAATTGCACGAATGGACACGAATAATAGCCATTGAAAGCTGCAGGTTGGGTTGAGGAACGAAAGCCAACAGTGCCCTTATCGGAAAAACTGTTGGGTCAGTCGCTGCGCTCCTTGACCCAACCTACGACTCCACCAACCGCTGAGTTCGGTTTCGTTTCATCATTCGCGCTGACTCGTGTTCATTGGTGGCGAAAAAGCTTCTTTAACTTTTAAAAGCGTCCCTGCCCAACAAAAAGGCGTGGTTGGAGGTGAAGTAGGGCGGGGTGCGATTGACGATTTCGCGAATGGGCCCTGAACCGAGCAGACGCTGCTTGAGAAACAGTCTCGCCTCGCGGCGCCCCCAATTGCCTGCAGGTTCAAAGGAGCGGTAAAGCCCCAGGGGCTTTTCCTCGCCAAGCAGGGCACTGGAACGGATATCGGACTGCCCCGGCTCGACGAGCCATTCAGAGTCGCGGGGAAGATTCATGATCGCCAGGTTGAGGTAGCTGATCTGCGCCGCGTGCTTCTCCAAAAAAGCCAGGGTCTGTTCGGCGTCGGCTTCGGTCTCCCCGGGGCTGCCAAGCATGACATAGACATAGCTGGCGATGCCGGACTGGTGCAGGTTTTTCAAAATCTGCGAGACATGATCGAGGCGCGTCCCCTTGCCGAGCTGCTGCAAAACCCGAGCAGAACCGCTTTCCAGGCCCAGTTGCAGCATTTTGCAGCCCGCCTCGGCCAGCCTCGACACCAGGCCCGCATCGGTCAGCGCCGCCTCGAAACGCACGAAACCGTGCCAGGCCAGCGCCGCCATGTCCTTTCGACGCTCCGCCAGGGCCTGCAGCACCGGCAACGGAATGGCGTTGTCCGTCAGGTGGAAATGGGTCACTTCATGCTTTTGCGCCAGACGCAAAAGCAGATCGGGAACCGCATTGGGAGCATGAGAGGTATAGGAGTGGGTAGGCGCGGTGGCCTCAGGGCAGAACCGGCAGTTGCTCCAGTAACACCCTCGGCTGGTACTGAGCGGCAGCACCGGTAGCGGACAGAGGTAATCCTGAAGGCGAAGGGTGCCGAAGTCCGGGACAAAAGCAATGGCCCGGGTCTGATCCAGAAAATAATCCGAAGGATCCGAATCGCCCGCCGCCATACTTGCCAGGGCCTCTTCTCCGGGACCGAACACGATATGATCAAAACAGGAAAAACGCAGATCGAGCTCGCTGAGCGCCTTCTTCCAGGAGGTCAGCATGCCCCCGCCGGCAACCACCCGGATGCCGGGAAAATGCCGCCGCAACAGGCCGGCCAGTTCAAAGGCAGGCAGCACCTGGTGACGGTAATTCACAGAAAGGGCGACAAGCCGCGGCCGCCTTTGCTCGACCAGAGGCTGCACCCACTCACGAAAGTAGTCCGAAAACAGCGTACCCGCTTCTCCTGCGGCCAGCCGCTCCAGGTCGGCGGGGGCAAATTCGGAAAGGCCCTCATGGATGTCGCCCCTTTGGGCGAACGCAGCAGATTGAGGGATCGGGGGGTGTTGTCTATGGCCCGGCTCAGGGCCCGCGAAGGCGAAGCGCCTGCAGCCTGCCCCAGGCGCTCGGTGTCGAGCAGATGGAGGTAGGCCCCGAGGTTGGCGTCGAGAAGCTCGGCCTTGAAGCCGCTGCTTTTGAGATGGGCCAGCAATACTGCGGCTCCCAGGGGAGGTTCGGCGGGCTTGGCGGCCGGAGGATGGATCAGCAGGATATCCATCGAAATCAGGACAACATCCGGCCCCGCAGGCGGTAGGTAACAAACGCCAGCAGCAAGATTCCACTATCCCGCAGAAGGGCCATGCCGGCGCTCGTCTTGTGCTCACTTCCCGGGTTGAAACAGCCACAGTCGATATCGAGCCCACGGGCGATCACCGAGGCCAGCGCGATCATGAACACGACATTGAGCCCGCCCAGCACCAGCGTTGCGGGGCGCACCCTGCTGTTGGTCACAAGCAGCAGACCGGCCACCCCCTCGACGTACGGCAAGGTGGCTGCCACCAGGTAGTTCCAGCTGTAAGGCAGAATCTGGTAGTTGGCGACATCGCGGGCGAAGGTGACAACGTCGTTGGCCTTGATCACCCCGGCATAGAGAAAGAGCCCTCCCAGAACCAGGCGACAGGAATGATAGAGAAAAAATCCGGCTCGACTCATGGCTGGCCCTTTTCTGTCGGCAACCCCGCATCGCGCCATTCAGGATAGCCGCCTTCAAAAACCCTCACATCCAGGTACCCCTCCTCGAGCAGACGAATGCCGAGATCAAAGGAATCGGGGCAGCCGTAGCCGCTGCAATAAACGACGAGAACCCTATCCTTGGGGACAGCCGCGAGAAAGGCCTCCAGATGCTCTTCCACTTCGCCCAGAGGCAGCGCCCAGGCTTTAGCGATATGACCGTCGAGATAGACCTCCCAGGCTCGGGCATCGACCAGCACGGCCCCTTGGGTGACCAGGGTCTTCACCTCTTCGAGGACTGTCGGCTGGGGAAACTGCTGGGCAGACGGGGACGGTTGCACCTCTGCCGGCCTGCTTGGCGCGGCAATCTTGCCGGAGAAGGCATCCATGACAAGCCGAGTGTTGACCGACAGACCGATCACCACTCCCAGAACAAGAATGATCGACGCTTCGAGCAATATACGATTGGTTTCCCGACGCACGCTGCCCTCACTCGTCCGGCGATTCCTGGAGCGTCGGCGCCAACGAGCGCAACATCTCCAGTACGGAACGATTTTCCCTTTCAAGCCCGGCGAGGCGCTGATTGCACTCGGTAACCACCTCATTGAGTTCATCGATAAGCTGGGCCTGATGGGCAAAGCGGATTTCCAGCTCGGTGATGCGTTCCTGCAATTCGTCCACGATATACCGTCCTTTTATTTACGGTCCCCAAAAACCAAAAACGACCAATAGGTTCGCCACCAAGGCACCCTGGGAATTCAGAAGGCAGAAGACAGAATGAAAAGCAAAACTTACGGGAGACAGGATCTAGAATTCTCCACTCTTGTTTTCTCTCTACCTACAAGGCTCCAAGATACGGAGAGAATCTTACCCAACCTCCAGATTCGGAAAAACCCATCAAAAAACAGATGGAAAGTCTTCGCCTTTTCGCTCTTCTTGATGCCTTGGTGACTCGCTTAAGAGCGCCTACTTTTGGTGGTGGCTGTCCCAGCCTTGGTTTCAGGGATATGTAACCGTATTTTTCAACTCCGTGCATGCTAGCAGAAGCGGGCCGGTTGTGCAATGCCGGCTGTTTCATGAGGATTGCATTATTATGCGGAAATGTTATGATTGCACGAAATTTCTGACGACATGTTGAACCACCCCCTCAGGAAATTAATCATGAAATGCTCTCCGATACGGCTTGTGCGGCGAAACCTCGGACCTCAAACGCTCTTGGCCGGCCTGCTTTTTGCCCTGAGTCTTGGAACAGCCATAGGAGCTTCGGAGCATTCCCACCCTGCGCCCATGGCCGAAAAAACGCAGGAGCATGTTCATCAACACCCCGCGCCCCAGGCCGATTCCGGAGTGGGTCTGGACGAACGGATCGGCGACTACCTGCCCCTCGATCTGGTATTCCGGGATGAGACGGGGCAACAGGTGCGGCTTGAACAGTTGATCGACCGACCGACGATCATCGCCCCGGTTTACTACAAGTGCCCCAATGTCTGCAACTTTCTGCAAGCCGGACTGGCCCGGGTGCTCGGCAAGGTCAAGCAGGATCCGAGTACCGATTTTCGGGTCCTTTCAATCAGTTTCGATGAAACCGAAACCCCCGATCTGGCCCGCAAAAGCAAGCAGATGTATTTTACCGCCATGGGCCAGCCCTTTCCCGAGTCGGCCTGGCGGTTTCTCACCGGCGAGCCGCAGCAGATCCACCGGCTGACCGAAGCTGCCGGATACCGCTTTGAGCGCCGGGGCATCGATTTTCTCCACCCGGTGGTTATTTTTGTCGTGGCTGCAGACGGCAAGATCGTGCGCTACCTTCACGGCACCGAATACCTGCCCCTTGACCTGACCCTGGCGCTGGTTGAGGCGAGCGAGGGCCGGGTCGGCACCACCATCCGAAAAATGGTCAGTTTCTGTTTCAGTTACGACCCGGAGAACCGAACCTATGTCTTCAACCTGCTGCGGGTCACCGCCACCGTCGTGTTGGCCAGTGGCGGGGCGTTTCTGGCATTTTTGATCCTTGGCGGCAGAAAAAAGAAACAATACTGAGGCTGTTATGGCAACTGCATTAAATTCCACGAACACCGACGACCGCGGCTTTCTTGCCCCCAGCGCCGATTATTCGGGAATCTTTTCCTGGATTTTCTCCACCGACCACAAGCGTATCGGGCTGCTCTATTTCTGGTCCATCGTCGCCTTCTTCCTGACCGGCGTCACCCTGGGGCTGGTGATTCGCCTCGAACTTTTTCTGCCAGGCGAAACCATCGTCTCGGCCCAGACCTATAACTCCCTGTTCACCCTGCATGGGGTGATCATGATCTTTCTGTTCATCATCCCCGGCATTCCGGCAGCCTTCGGCAACCTGGTGCTGCCGATCCAGATCGGCGCCAAGGACGTCGCCTTCCCCCGGCTCAACCTGCTCTCCTGGTGGCTTTATGCCATAGGCGCAGCTATGGCGCTGAGTTCGTTGTTCAGCGGCGGCGGGCCGCCCGATACCGGCTGGACCTTTTATGTGCCCTTCAGCGCACAGACGACCACCAATGTCTCCCTGGCGGCCTTTGCGGTTTTTGTCCTTGGCTTCTCTTCGATTTTGACCGGCCTGAACTTCATCACCACCATCCACCGCATGCGCGCCCCGGGAATGAGTTGGGGGCGCCTGCCGCTCTTCATCTGGTCGCTTTACGCCACCGCCTGGGTGCAGGTGCTTGCCACCCCGATTCTCGGCATCACGTTGGTGCTGGTCCTTGCCGAGCGCCTGCTCGGAGCCGGCCTCTTCGACCCGAACCGGGGCGGCGACCCGGTCATGTTCCAGCACCTGTTCTGGATCTACTCGCACCCGGCGGTCTATATCATGGTGCTGCCCGGCATGGGGGTCATCTCGGACATCATCCCCGTCTTCGCCCGCAAACCTGCCTTCGGCTACAAAGCCATCGCCATCTCCTCCATCGCCATCGCCGCCGCCGGTTCACTGGTCTGGGGGCACCACATGTACACCAGCGGCATGAGCGACATGGCGGTCCTGGTCTTCTCGCTGCTGACCTTTGCCGTTGCCATCCCCTCTGCGATCAAGGTCTTCAACTGGGTCGCCACCCTCTACAAGGGCTCGATCTCCCTCGACCCGCCGATGCTCTTCGCCCTCTCCTTCATCCTGCTCTTTGCCATCGGCGGGCTGACCGGACTGGTTCTCGGCGCCCCGGCCACCGACGTCCATACCCATGACACCCACTTCGTCGTCGGCCACTTTCACTACACCATGTTCGGCGGCACCGGTTTTGCTTTTTTTGCCGCCATGCACTACTGGCTGCCCAAAATCTACGGCCGCATGTACAACAAGCGCATCGCCACCATCTCATGGGGGCTGATGTTCATCGGCTTCAATGTCCTTTACATGTCGATGAAGATCGTCGGCATGCAGGGCATGCCCCGCCGCTATTACGACTACCTTCCTGAATTCACCCGGCTCAATCAGCTGGCCACGGTCGGCTCCTGGATCCTGGGCATCGGCCTCATCATCATGTTCGTCAACCTTATCCGCGGCACCTTCTGGGGCGAGACGGTCGGCTCCAACCCCTGGGGAGGAGCGACCCTCGAGTGGACCGTCCCTTCGCCGCCGCCCACGGAAAATTTCGAGGTCGACCCGGTGGTGACACACGGGCCGTATGACTTTAAAGGAGCTGGCATCCTATGAGCGAGGTCCACAAGGATTACGCCGGGGCCAAGTTCGGCATGTGGTTGTTCCTGCTGACCGAGCTGATTCTTTTCGGCGGCCTGTTCATCCTCTATGCGGTCTATCTCAACCGTTTCCCGGAGGAGTTCGTCAAGGCCGGCAGTGAACTCAATGTGGTTTTCGGCGCCGTGAACACCATGGTCCTGCTGACCAGCAGCCTTGCGGTGGCCATGTCGATCAGCGCCCTGCAAAAAGGGGATAAAAGACTGACCCTGATCCTGCTCGGAGCAGCCATTGCCTCGGCGGTGATCTTCATGGTCAACAAGTATTTTGAGTGGAGCGCCAAAATCGACCATGGTCTTTACCCCAACGCGCCCCATCTCAGAGAGCTTTCGCCGGGAGAGAACATCTTTTTCGGTCTCTACTACGTGACCACCGGTCTGCACGGTCTGCACGTGGTGATCGGGGGTATTCTTCTTGCCTGGGTGTTTATGCAGGTACGCTGCGGCCGAGTCACCGGTACCGATTACGTCGCCCTGGAAAATTCGGGGCTCTACTGGCACCTCGTTGACCTGATCTGGATTTTCGTCTTCCCACTCTATTATTTGATTCTTTAGGGGCTGGTGACAGGTTCCAGGAGCCAGGAAAAACTTTGGGACTAAAAGAAAAGATAATGGGTGTTCTATGACAGAAGAACATGGACATATCGTCGGGTACGGCACCTTTATTGCCATATGGGTTGCTCTGATGGTGCTGACCGGGGTGACTGTAGCGGTCTCAAGGGTTGATCTCGGGGCAATGAACATCTGGGCTGCGCTGGGCATTGCTTCGTTTAAATCGGGGCTGGTGATCGCTTTTTTCATGCACATGAAATACGAGGGCCGGCTGCTGAGGTTCAGCCTGTTCGCGGCCCTGGTGACCCTGGCCATATTCATCGGGTTTACCTTTTTCGACGTTCTCTACAGGTGAGGGGTACTGCGTGAATCCGCAAGTCATTTCGACCACAGAAACAGTCGATTTCGTTTTTTTCTACATTTTCGGCATTTCGGCGGTGATGCTGATCGGTATTGCCGCGGCGATGATCTACTTTGTCATCCGCTATCATCGTAAGCGCAACCCCCACCCGACATCGGATGTTTCGTCCAACATCCCGCTCGAGGTGGTCTGGACGCTGATTCCCACCATTCTGGTGATGGGGATGTTCTATTACGGCTGGGCGGGATACCTGGCGCTGCGCAATGTTCCCGAAGGGGCCATGGAGGTCAAGGCGACTGGCCGCATGTGGTCCTGGACCTTCACCTACGCCAATGGCAAGGTGAGCGACAAACTGTTTGTCCCCGTCGACCAACCGGTGCGGGTCGACCTGGTTTCCGAGGACGTTCTGCACAGTTTTTTCATCCCCGCATTCAGGGTCAAGCGCGATGTCGTGCCCGGCATGGAGAACTACCTTTGGTTCAGCGCCCCCAAAGAAGGCTCCTACGATATCTTCTGCGCCGAATACTGCGGGGTTGCGCATGCCGATATGATCACCACCGTGGAGGCGGTCTCACGGCATGAATTCGAGGAATGGATTCGTGAAGAAACAGCCACCGAAGAAGCCGAGGAGGGCAGAGCACTGCTGTCCCAGTACGGCTGCCTCGGCTGCCACAGCCTGGACGGAACTCCTGGGGTCGGACCGACCTTCAAGGACCTCTTCGGACGCTCTGCCACGGTACTGACCGAGGGCCGGGAGCGCACGATCACCGTTGACGCCGCCTATCTCAAGCGCGCCATCCTGCACCCGGCGGCGGACGTCGTCAAGGGCTTCCAGCCGATCATGCCTTCCTACCAGGGGCGCATCCCCGAGCACGACCTGGAGGAAATCATCGAGTATTTCGAAAAGGCGGCCGAACCAGGGGATAAAAAAGCCGGTGCCGGGCTGGTCATGGAAAAAGGCTGTACCGGCTGCCACTCCACCGACGGAAGCCGCAGGGTCGGGCCGAGTTTTCTCGGCCTCTTCGGCCGCCAGGTCAGCTTAGTGCGCGAGGGCAAGGAGGCGCTCATCGAGGCCGACGAAGAGTATCTGCGCCGAGCCATTCGCCAGCCGGCCGCCGACCTGGTCAAAGGCTATCCTCCGGTCATGCCGGCCTACGCCGACTTGTCCGAGGAGGAACTCCAGGCGATCATCGATTACCTTAAAAGCCTTCGCTAGGAGGCTGTCGGGCTTGATGGAGATGTTTTTCAGCCTGGTCCGGTTGCGGTTGTCAACCATGGTGAGCGGCTCTGCAATGGTCGGGTTCCTCGTATACCCCGGACCATCATTGCCCGAGCGGGGGGTGTTGCTGGCCCTGGGGATCTTTCTTCTGGCCGCCGGAGGGTCGGTTCTCAACCAGGTTCAGGAGCGCGATCTCGACGCGCTGATGGCACGGACCTGTCTCAGACCCCTTGCGTGCGGCACACTACCTCCGCAACAAGGCCTGCTCCTGGCGCTGGGACTGCTGTTTCCGGCCCTGGCTCTTTTGAGCATTGTCGACCCGGGCTCAGGCCTGCTCGGGCTCTGCGCTTTGGCGTGCTATAACGGTCTTTACACCGGCTTAAAAAGACGCACATCCTTCGCCCTGCTGCCTGGAGCCCTCTGCGGAGCCATGCCCCCCCTCATTGGCTGGACCGCCGCCGGGGGGGAGCTGACCGATTATCGGATCGTGCTGCTGGGAGGGGTTTTCTTTCTCTGGCAGATGCCCCATTTCTGGTTGCTGTCCTGGAAACATCGGGATGATTATCGCCGTGCCGGGCTGCCGCTGCTCCACGACGCCCTCCCCGAAAGAGCGGTTTTTCGCATCACGCTTTTCTGGCTGTCGGCACTGACTGCAGCTACGGCCCTGCTGCTGAACCTGGGCCTGCTGCAAACCCCCACCTTGCGGGTCACGGCAAACCTGCTGCTGACGGGGATGCTCGCCTTCGGAGTCCGCGCTGTTCGTTATCACCGGCCGAGTCCCGCGCTGTCCGGGCCGCTGAACCTGTTTATGGCCCTGGTCATGGCAATTCTGCTGCTCGAAGGGCTCTCCACCTGAACCTCACTTCACTCTGAATAGTTTTTCCCATGGAAACCATCAAGTTACGTCTGCGCGTCTATTTTGGCATTTTTGCCTCTGATCATGGTCTTTGGCACCATCGGGATAATGGTCGCAGAGGGCCTCTCCTTTGCCGATGCGGCCTACTTCTGCATTGTCACCATAGCCACCGTAGGCTACGGCGACATCTCGCCGGCCACACCTCTTGGCAAAACCCTGGAAATCCTGCTCATCATGACCGGCGCGGGAACTTTCCTCAGTGTGGTCGCCAACGCCACCGACCTGTTTCTGTTTTCCCTCGGCAGGCGACTCAATCCCTTCGATCCGCAGGCATCGGCAATAATCCACTGACTCTCCGCGAGACTGGCCCTTTTATTGCAAAGACTGGTCCCTGATGTGAATATGCCAAAATTTACAGAAAAATCCGTATCAATTTTCGCAGGGAGCCCCAATGTCTGAAAAAACCAAGACCATACTCCTGATCGACGACAACAAGACCTTTATCATGTACGCCGGCCTGTTGCTCAAGCGCATGGGCTATGACGTGGTACCGACCGCCGGCGCCATTGAAGCGTTGAAAATCATCAAGACCATAGGTCCCGATGGCATAATTTGTGACGTTAACATGCCCCAGATGGATGGACCGACCCTGTTGCGCCAGCTTCGCAGCGACAGCGATCTGAATGAAACCCCCATCATCATGGCCTCCACCGACAGCGGGGCCCAAACCGCCGAGGAATGCCGCCGCCTGGGCAGCAACGGTTTTCTGCTGAAACCGATCACTCCCCAGAGCCTGCACAGCGTTCTTCAAGAGTGCCTCTCCGCAGATGGGGGAGAGAAGCGGCGCCACCCCCGGGTCTCCTTCAGCAGCAAGGTTTCCATAAAAAGCCCCCAGGAAACCCGCGATCTGTACGCCGTCAATCTATCCAGGGGCGGCATCTACATTCGCAAGCGCGATCCCTTGCCGACCGGCACCGAGGTAGCGGTGTGTATCGGCCAGGGCGAGAAACATCCACTGCAGCTCAAAGGCCGGGTAATCTACAAAAAGGAAATATTCAGGGGAGCTTTTCAGAGCATACCGGGGATGGCCATTAAATTTCAGGGTCTGGCAGAAAGCGAAGCTTCCGCCCTGGAGGACTTCATTAACCGGTTGCTGGCCCAGGACATCCTCGAAGAGCAGGAAGAGGTCGTGGTCACCATCAACTAAGGGGCTACTTGTAATACATGAGCCGGCGGGCCACCGGAGCCACCTTCTTTATCAGACGCTGCTGCTCGTCAGAATCCATGGGCAATTCGCTACAGGCCGCGGCAAGGTTCTGCTCAACCTGCTCCGGGGTCTCGCAACCGATAACCACCGTCGAGACCTGCTGAGACAGGGCGAAACGAATCCAGGGCTGCACCTCCTGGTAGTCCGGCATCTGCAGGGCGAGCCCGCGGCAGAGCACTTTCATACCGACCACCCCCATCTGCCTCCGCCCGGCCTCGGGCAGCACGCTGTCAATAAAGCTCTGAAAGGCCGGCTCTGCGGGATTGACCGGCAGCAACACCGTATCGAAGGGGAACAGGTTCATGGCTTTGATCAGGACCTGGGGATTCTGGTGCCCGGTCAGGCCGATAAAACGCACTTTCCCCTCGCGACGGGCTTGCTCAAAGGCCTCGATTGCGCCACCGGGGCCGAAAATCTCCTGCAGGTCCTGTTCAGTGCGAACATCATGCACCTGCCACAGATCGAGCCAGTCGGTCTGCAGGTTTTTCAGAGTCGTCTCCAGGTGACCACGGGCCCCTGCCGCGGTGCGCTCATGGGACTTGCTGGCCAGAAAGATCTCCTTGCGCCTCTCCCCAAGCGAAAGGCCGTAGTAAGACTCGCTTCCCGAATAGGCCCGAGCCGATTCAAAGTAGTTAATCCCCAGCTCAAGAGCCTTGTGAATAACGGCCCGCGCCTCCCTCTCACGCCCCCAGGTGCGCAGCACCCCCTCGCCCCCCAACCCTATCCGGGTGACCTCAACACCTGTCTTGCCCAGCAAACACCTTGGAATCATAGGTCACCCCCCTAGCCTCCAGCCTCCAGCCTCCAGCCTCCAGCCTCCAGCCTCCAGCCTCCAGCCTCCAGCCTCCAGCCTCCAGCCTCCAGCCTCCAGCCCCTGGCCTTACCCTCACCGATTCAAATGCCAGTCGTAATCCTTCCACTCCACATCGGCTGCCAACCCCCTTTCGATGAGAAAGTCCTTGTTCTCGCCGTGATCCAGGTAGCGGATCAGGGTGTCGATGACTCCGTCGTATCCGCCGAAATCGGACCGATACCATTTGAAGATGGGCGAGATCCTCAGCAAACGCTCCCGCGACAGGATTTCCACTTCAGAACCGTTGATAAAGCCTGATGCCGCCACATCCAGTTGTTCATCGATGCGCTCGGGTGTATAGAAGTTGATCGGCGGGCAGGACGAGCTTGCACAGACCAGGGTGAAATGAATCCGCGGGTCAGGGGGGTCGATCACATAGCGCAACCGCTTATCAGAGCTGTCAAGGGGATGAAAAAGACCGTGGGGCGGACGGTGGTTGCCACGCAGAATGCCGTGCTCGATGTCATCGGGGGAAAAACACATGCCGCCGATCTGGTAGCAGATATCGCTGAAAAAGGAGGGAAGCTCCTTGACCGTTTCGCGGATCTGCAGTTCGATGACCCCGTGGATCACCAGGGAGTTGTAAATATTGATCCAGAAGGCAAGTTTCTCTTCCCGGCTGCTCAGAAGGTTCAGGTCATAGTTGCGGAGCAAGGCGGTATCAGTCACATACTGGCGATAAGCATCGGACTCACGCATGGCAGGGTAGTCGACCCTGCCCCCTTCAAGATCGTAAAACTCGCTCTTGAGCCGGTTGATGTCGCTGCGAAGATGTGCCGCCACATCGAGCTCGGGAGCTTTCGCCGGGATCTCGCCACTGTTCAGGATTCTTTGCCTGGCCATAAACGTCTCCACCGGTTCATCTTGTATCACCGCCCGCAAACAGCTCCCGCCCGAGCCGGGTGCGTTTTTCCATAAGCTCCAGCGCTTCGGCCACCCCCTGCTCGAAAAGCTCAAACAGGGCATTAAACTCCCCTACCCCACCAACGGACTGAAGCTCGGATAGGCAGGACTTCAGCCCTGCAATCCTTTCCAGCAGCACCAGGTCGAAGTCGAGTAAACGCTCCTCGTCATGTGCTGAGAACTCGGATTTGCAGAACTCTTCCTGCCAATCATCCTCTCCGATCTGCACCCTGAGCTGGTTTAGCCTGTTCAGGGTCTGGACCTTTCTTTCCCCAAGAGAAGCAGAAACATCTGTCAGCCCTTCGCACAGCAGTGCGATTTCCTCTGCCAGATGGAGCCGCAGCAAGCGGTCGGTCTGGCAGTAATCGATGGCGTTCGATTCCGGAAATCCGGAAATGTGGCGACCAAGCATATGTCTTTTATTAAAAAGATCGAGTTTCATGGCAGATCCAGGGGTTAGCATCGAGAACCCATCGAAGGGTTCAGTTCTCCAGAAGAATCAGGTCGGGATTCTCGATGAGTTCGATAAGGCTGTTGAGAAACCGCTGCGCGGTGGCCCCGTCGATGATGCGGTGATCAAAGGTCAAAGCCAGAGGCACCACGGGGCGGGCGACCACCTTGCCCTCCCAGACCACGGGCATTTCCTCGATTCGCCCCACCCCCAGGATAGCGGACTGGGGCGGATTGATGATGGGGGTGCCCCAGAGTCCGCCGATGGCCCCGTAATTGCTGACGGTAAAAGTGCCGCCCTGCAGTTCCACCGGGGCTATGTTTCGCTCCCTGGCCCTCAGGGCCAGGTCCTGCAGGGCTGCTGCCAACTGCAGAATGCTCTTGTTTCTGGCCTTGCGAATCACCGGCACCAGAAGGCCTTCGGGAGTATCGACGGCGAAGCCGATATTGAGTTCCCGATGCAGGATGATCTCCGCCCCCGACTCATCCATGCTGCTGTTAAGCAGAGGGAATTTTTCCAGCGCCAGGGTCAGGGCCTTGACCACAAAAGGCAGGTAGGTCAGGCGAAGCCCCTTGCCTTCGACCAGGGGCCGCTCGCGGTTTCTCAGCTCGCGCAGGGCGGTGGCGTCGGAGCGGTCCATGACCGTGACATGGACGGCGGAAAAGGCCGAGGCCGTCATGGCCCTGGCCATCGCCTTGCGCACCCCTTTGAGAGGCAACCGCTCGTCCGGTTGCCGGCCTCGCGCTCCCACCCCTTCGACGGTCTTTGCGGCAGCGCGGATATTCTCCTCGGTGATACGACCGGCGGGGCCGCTTCCTTCGATCAGGTAAAGATCGACCCCGAGCTTTTTGGCAAGGATGCGGTCTTTGGGCAACACCTTGACCGGAGATTCGGCTGCGCCCCCCGCCACAGGCTCGCTTTTTGGAGGCGCGCTCGGCGCTTCTTCCAGCTGTCCGACAACCCCCACGGCATTGGGCTGTTGCGGAGCAGGGGCAGCAGGCTCTTGGGTCCGGGGCTGCGCACCGCCCTCATCAACCACTACCAGCACCGCACCGACCGCGACGGTGTCTCCTTCGCTGCCGCGCAGCTCACTGATAACACCTGAAACCGGGGACGGGATTTCCACCACAGCCTTGTCGGTTTCCATTTCCACCAGCGGCTGGTGCGCCCGCACCGTCTCACCGACCGAAACCAGCCAGCGCACAATCTCGCCTTCGGCGATCCCCTCGCCGACATCAGGAAACTTGAACTCGAACATGACTCCCCCCTAGAATTCCAGAATCTTTTTGACCCCGCGCAAAATCCTGCGCTGGTCAGGCAGATAAAAATGCTCCCCCTGGGGCAGCGGCATCACTGTATCAAAACCGGTCACCCTCTCCACTGGGGCCTTGAGTGACAACAACGCCCCCTCCATGATCTGCGCTGAAAGTTCGGCCCCCACCCCGCAGGTGCGCGGTGCCTCATGCACAATCACGCAACGCCCGGTTTTCTGCACCGAGGCGACAACAGTATCGGTATCCATGGGCGAGACGCAGCGCAGGTCGATCACTTCAGCCTCGATGCCGCCTCCGGCAAGCTCTTCAGCGGCCTTGAGCACCTCGCGAACCATCGCCCCCCAGGCCACCAGGGTGAGGTTCTTGCCCTCGCGCAGCACCCGGGCCTCGCCGATAGGCAAAAGCACCTCCTCTTCGGACACCTCTTCCTTGATGGCGCGATAGATACGCTTGGGCTCGAGAAACAGGACCGGGTCCGGATCCCGAATGGCACTCTTCAACAGCCCCCGGGCCTCGGCAGGTGAAGACGGAATCACGACCTTGATGCCGGGGGTGTGGGCGAGCATCGCTTCGGAACTCTCGGAGTGGTGCTCGGGGGCATGAATACCGCCGCCATAGGGCATGCGAATGACCAGAGGAGCAGTGTAGACCCCGCGGGTGCGGTTGCGGATGCGCCCCACGTGGGAGATGATCTGGTCAAACCCCGGATACAAAAAGCCCATGAACTGCAGCTCGGCCACCGGCTTCAGCCCCATCAGCGCCATCCCGAAGGCGCAGCCGACAATCCCCGACTCAGCCAGGGGCGTATCGATGGAGCGCTCCTTGCCAAAGGCCTGCTGCAACCCCTCGGTCACCCGGAAAACTCCACCCTCCTTGCCGACATCCTCCCCCAGCAGGATCACATCATGGTCCCGGGCCATCTCTTCGCGCAGTGCCAGGTTGACGGCTTCAACCATATTCAACTGTGCCATCTCAACCCTCCTTCAGGGCATCCAGAAGATCCGCCCGCTGCTTGCTGAGGTGCGAGGGGAGTGTTGCGTACATGTGATCAAAGACGTCCTCCGGTTTCGGCGCCGGGTGGGCCTCGGCCTTCTTGACTGCTGCGACGATCCCTGGCTCCAGGGTTTCGTTCAGCTCTTTTTCCCAGGCCTCGGACCAGAGGCCGCGTTGTTGCAGAAAGAGCCGGTAACGGATCAGGGGCTCCAGCGGGCGCATCTTTTCAACCTCGGTGTTTTCCCGATAGCGGGAGGGATCGTCCGAGGTGGTGTGGGGCCCGAGCCTGTAGGTGACTGCTTCGATGAAGGTCGGGCCCTCCCCTGCCCGCGCCCGATCGAGGGCGGCGCTGGTCGCCGCATAGGCGGCAAAGGGATCGTTGCCGTCGATCTGGATGCCGGGTAAACCGTATCCCACACCCTTGGTCGCCAGGTTTTCCGCAGCGCACTGCTGGCTGCGCGGCACCGAAATGGCCCAGGCGTTGTTCTGACAGAAAAAGACCACCGGAGCCTTTTGCACGCCGGCAAAGGTCATCGCCTC
>CALZIZ010000059.1 GCA_945787465.1 uncultured Desulfuromonadales bacterium | reverse complement strand
GTCAGATGGGCCTTTTCTGGCTGAATAATCGTAAAGCGCCAGGGGCTCGCCCCCTGCCGGCGCCAAATTTTCTCTTCTCGCCCGAGAAGAAGTAAGCAAAGAGATGGCGGCGCTGAATTCAAGCTTTTATTAGGTATGTTCCCCATGATATACTTTGCAAAATCAAGGACATACGGAACACAAGAGGGGGGAAGAACATGACCAAGGCGGACCTGATCGAAAAAGTTTACTTGAAGACTGGATTCTCAAAAAAAGAATCCATGGAAATTGTTGAAGAGGTTTTCGATCTGATCAAGTCGACTCTGGCGGAGGGGGAAGAAATCAAGGTCAGCGGATTCGGCAATTTTGTTGTCCAGAATAAAGCCGCGCGTCGCGGACGCAACCCCCAAACCGGTGACGAAATAGAGATTGCATCACGTAAAATCCTGACGTTTAAGCCTAGCCCGGTCCTCAAGGGGGCTATTAACGGGGAAGGAAGATAATGTAGGAGCTAGCCAGCCCTGCTTGATTAAGAAAGGCCCGACCTCTTTCCAGGTGGGGCCTTTCGCGTTTCTAAATTGGTGTGTTTCAGTAAACCCAGGGGTTACGCCCCCTGCCGGCGCCTTACTTTCTCTACGCGCCCAGGAGAAAGTAAGCAAAGAGATGGCGCCCCGCTCCTTGCCCTCCGGGTTCCCTCCACTCCGCAGACATTTTGAGGCCGTGCAAAAACTCGCTCTGCTCGAACAGTTGTCCGGCTTTTTCCCAAAACATCCACTTTGCTTCGGCTGCGTCGCAGGGGGAGGGAAGGGCAGCAATGCATGGGGAGTCTTTCGACGAAAGGGGCCTTTTGTAAGATGTTGGTTATCGATACCGATTACCCAACAACCGGAAGAAAGGCTACCAAAATGACTCGACACAGGGAAAAGTCAAACAGTGGAAGAGACGCGGTCGATGCCCACCAAAGAGTACGGAATTATCTGACGCCTCTCGAGATGGACCAGCTCCTGAGGGCTGCCAAAGAAAGCCGACACCCAGAACGGGACCAGGCGCTGATCATGATGCTGTACCGGACCAGGCTTTCCCACTTGGACTTGGAGACCTCCCGGGTCTGAGGCTCGCGGATAAAAGGCAGCCTCACGCAACAATTCTTGTCCGACTTTCAGGAGAGCAAAAAGAGTCAAAAACAGTCATTGGCTACTCTGGGTTCAGTATAGCGTAACCGTAATATGGGAAGGCACCCCAACGGTTTGATCTAATCAGCTCGATCTTTTCGTCAGGTCTATTCCAATAACCGTGATGTCATCTACGCTTGAGAATTTCGGTGAAATCTGCAGCCAATGGGCCTGAAGAGCGGTAATCAGCCCTGCAAAATCCACGCGATTACCACTTCCGGGCAAGTCCCACTTAGGCTTATCGCCCCGATACACGAGCACAAAGATGCCTCGGCTTGAACGATTGTCCCGCAGATAATCACCGCAAAGCTGGTTTTCGAGGCGCTCAAACAGTTTCGGTCCACCCCAACTGTTGTCGGCCAGCTTTAGTTCGACAGGAACCGGTCCATCGAAACCGATCCCATGGAATCTCAGATCTGGCCTTTTGGCATCGGCCAATTCCTCTTCCTGTGGAATGGTATACCGACCGAACGCTTTCTCGCGCATCTCCCGCCCAATGTAGTTACGCATCTCGGTTTCCTGCGTAACGCGTTTCAAAATGCCTGCAACGCTGCAGTCACCATTTTCCAAGTCATCTTTGAGATCGAGGAAACGCTGGACAGCAAGTTCAGCCAATTCCTTGTGATTTCGGGGTGTACGCTCTAGCTTCTCGTGGAAATCTCTAACCTGCGAGGGCGACCATGGTTCGATATCGCCGTCCTGTTCGGCCCTTGACTTTGCGTGACGAATCACCCATGGCCGAGACGCTTCGTCAGGATGAGCCTTCGCGATGTCGCGCAGCGCCAAAAACGACTCTTTACCTGGAATCTGATCCAGCAAACTAAACAGGCCGTTCCGCGCATCCTGCGCATTATCGCGCAACCCTGGCGAATAGACGCCCTTTCCGGCACGTTCGATATCCTCTTCGCGCCTGATGTATTCATGCATCAGCAGGTATAGCGACTTCAGATACTTCGGCGTTTTGAACGCTTGCCGCACGGCTGTACCATCACTTCTGCGACCGCCCAAAAGTTGAGTTAAAAAAGTCATCGCAAACAAAGTTTGATCCTTCGATGCAGCTATTTTTCCAATTCGGATTTTTAGAGAGGGAATTGCAGCATCGGGAGCAATGCCGGTCCATACGGCAAACCAGCGAGCCACATGATCCAGCGCCTTTAGGGTGCGGCATTTTTGGCACGCCAGTGTTTCAATCAAGGCATCAGGCAAGGCTGAACCCAGAAGAATCTTCAGTAGTTTGTCCAGGTTGGACAGGTTCTTGGGCTCCCTTTTTAGGAGATTGTAGATGCTGGGCGCGAGCTGGTCCCAAGCCCACTGGCCTGAGCAGCTCACGTCGCTTATGACGTAGTGTGTTTCTGTCTCTGGGTTTTCTATCAACAACTCGTACTGGATTTCTCGCATGAGAAAGCCGCTCACAATCTTCGGGTACGCCTCAAAAAGATTAGGAAACCAGGTGGGGAAACCGTTTAGCTCAAAGGAAGCGTACTTGCACGCCAGAACGACTTCCGCAGCACTCAGTTTTTTTGGCCAGTCCTTGTTTTCATGGGCCTCGATTTCAAGTCCAGAGAGACCAATGATAACGGCAAGTGTCGTTTGGTCGAACGGGGCGCCTTCTGATCGCAACTTTGGCTCATGGTGTCGCCAAAAAGAAACTGTGCCATCCCTATAGAAGCGTGCGACCTCCTCGCCGTACTCCGGTATAAGCGTTTTCCAGTTATACTCGGTCCACCGTAACGATGACTCTTTCCTGTCGCGAGCCTTTTCGAAGAGATAGTGCAAGGGGTTTGTGATTGTTCCAGGATTTTTACTTAGCGCTGCTCTTGCCTCGTCAAGATTGTCATTGAGATGTTTCTTCCAGTCTGCTTGGTATTTCTGTTTTTTCTTTCGTTCGGCTTCGGCGCGCCTTTTCCATTTTGCGTCCTGCTGCTTCCAGCGTCGCTCATCCTCACTTTGGGAGGATGGTCTCAAATAGGTATCAAGGCGCTCAAATAGCTCATCGTTGCCCGCGACCAATTTCTTAAGGTGCTCACGCCATGCGCGTGGCCGCTCAGCCATTTTGTAAACCTGAAAGGCCAGTGACAAAGCGACCAATTTGTCATCCAGAAACGTTTGACGAGAAATCTGTTCAGCGACATATTCAAAATCGCCTTCTTCGAACCGCCAGAACGATCCGAAAATCGAGACACGCCAGAAGTCGGTCAGTCTCTCACTAGACTTCTTATCAACGGCTTCCCTCGATCTTTTTACATCGAACCAGAACAAGGCCCGGTTCAGCTCCTTCCAGGGGGGAACGAGTTCTGAGAATTCGGTCTTGACTTCGGTTAGATCATCGCTACCGTAACCACGTGCAGATGAGAGTTTGTGCAGAATTGCCAGCGCGTCCAGTTCGAGCGATGCGGGGTGTCGGACGGAGATCAGTCGCTCGATGGCTTTGCATGCAGGCGCGATCAACCACTGGAATTTTTCCGATACTTCGCAGTACCGGCGTTCGATCATCGGCGGAATGCTAAGCAGCCTGTTTAAGCCAGTAACAAGCTGTGGAAGCAGTTCAATATTAGCGGTTCCAACAAATTCTGTTACGCCGTCCGTTAGATAATCAACAGCATACCGCTCCTTCGGCTCGCTCTTTTCCACGCATCCTAAGAGCCAAACCAAGGTCTGTTCTGTAGGATGGACATCCTTGATAAGTTCAGAAATCCACTCTCGCTTAAGGTCTGATGCCTCGGCTAGAAAGTTCTGACGGACATGTTCTTGATCTTCGTTGGAACCAATCACCTTTATGGCACTGAATGCTGCTATGCGAGCATACTGATCAACTGTTGGCGTTAGCGCAACGTTCATAGTTTCGGGCAGCGCACCCGCAAGCTGCCCGATCCATACCATTCGGAGCAGGAATTCCGTCAGCTCTCCGTTCTCCGCATACTGTTGGAGTAACGCGCGAACCTCATCGGTCAGATCAGGGTTTGCGAAACGTTGGACCGCTGCATAGTCTCGCATCGAACGGTCAGTGGCGCTGTCGGCCATTTGTTCGCAAACTTCGCGCAGTATGTAGCGACGAATTTCTAGAGGTAACTGACTAGGATCGCCTCCTTCAAAAATAATCTCAGGCGCGACTTTTCGAACACGTTCCCTGATCTTGGCGTCCAAAATTGCCAACCAAGGCAAGATAGGGCGCAACGCAGGCACAACAATGTCCAAACCGTACTGATTGCGAAAGAATAATCCTTCAATGGTTGGACGCGATGCTTCACGCTTTAGTAGTTCGGCAAACCATTCGGCGGCTAGGTACTCTCGTACCGAGCGATGGTGGAAACGTACCGCGCCATAGATCGCCTCGTCGAATATGGGCCGCGACAGCAAAGTTGACTGATCCTTGTCGTCCCAATCGGGAAGCACGGATTGAACTGCGATCCCTTTGGTGTTCTCCGCTCCATCGGGAACCCGGATAGTAGGGTCCTGTGCCAACATCGTGGCTGCTGCAAGGAGCATTGTACCCTGACGAGTTCGCTCTGCCGAAAGTGGGCGGACATCGGCACGACCCTGGTCACGCTCCGCCAGCCTTCGTTCGATGCTGTTTCGCATGATCTCAAGGCGGGTTCCAATCCGACTTTTATCGATCCAGAATTCGGTGAGCTCCTCCAAGTCCTGAGGGCGCGATGTGAACGACCAAGCGTCTGCTCGTTCTATGGCATCGAGGAAAGCTTTGCTGTCCTCGATTCCTTGGGCCTTTGCAAACACCGCAATCTGATCAGACGTGAGATCATCGAGTGCAACGATTTTGAAAACCGGGTTGTCCTCGCCCTGCGTTTCATTTTCGATCTGGAAGCTTTCGTCAGGGCTATCATCCTCAACCTGCGGATCACGTTCCGAGGTGGCAGTAGCCGTATAAGGTAGATGTGCGATACAGTAGTCAAGATCTGTTTTGGGCCGCCATGCTGTCGTTCGACCGGTTATGGCGATATGCGTCCGCTCTTGGGCTGTACTGATCCGCCTGCCCAGCTTGCGGATCGCAAGTTGAAAGTCACCAGGATTTCGAAGACGCGCTTCATCCACCGAGTCCAGGAGAAGCCATCCCTCCTCACCGGATGCCAGCCATTCTTCAAAAGCCTCATAGGTTCCTACCTCGAAGGCATCCTCGAAATCACTGGGGATATGTTCCAGACGAAGGAAAAACGCAGGCTTCCCCTGTTCCCTAAGCGTGCGTGCGACGTTGCGGATTTCGACAGTTTTGCCGGAGCCGGCCGCGGACAAAATGATCAGGCGGTACTCCTTGATGAGGTTGGGCCAGCTGAGGCGCTCGCCAACACCGAATGCCCGGCTGATGTCTACGTCGTCGTTTTCGCCGCTATGTTTCGACAGCTCATGGAAGGTTCTGTGGAGTTCGATAAAATCGTAGTTTGAGTCGAAGGTTGTTTTCTGATCCATTTTGTCCATTGTCCCAATGTTTACAGCTTAGCTAGCTAGGAGCCAAAGGTCTAAGATAGGATTCCCTCGATACCCTCTCGGCTCTAATCCTTCTGCAGAATGTCATGCGTAGGACCTGTGTCAGGCTTTGCGTTAGGTGATTTGTCAGGAAAATATGAATTAGTCAAAACTGACCTGCGACGGTGAATCCCCCCCCCTCATTTCTTAGCACCCCAGCACGGCCATTAATTCAGCGATCACGATAAACTCGCCGGAGGCTCCATGACCCATCATCCGCATAAGCTTTCTTACTTTCGTAGACCTTAACCGTATAGTGTCCACCATCGTCAACATCTGAAAAATCCCGTTGCTGCACGAGAACAACCTTGCCTTGCCTGCTCCCGACAGGGTCCCTACGGAAAAGACACCATGATCCGTTTGGAATGCGTCGATTCATTGATTCACCCACGACCTGCGCGACGAAGAGCCCTGGTTGTGGGCAAAAACAATCAGGCAGTTCTACCCAGTCCACATCCGACACGTGCTGCTCTTCGCTGAAAAGCCCCGCAGCTATTTTCAGATCATAGAGAGGAACACTGTTCACAAAAGGTATTACAGCCTCTTGTTCAAGACGCTTGTACGGCAGGGCATTCGCAGCTTCGAGATATTCAGGAAGCGGTGCCACAATGGAAGGTTTTTGGCTGGCTGTAACTGTTTTTATCCGGCTCTCAAAATAATGGCGCGTTTCGCTGTCCGTAAAATAGACATAGCAGCCCTTTTGCCCACGGGTCATGAGCGTACGATAGGTGTTTTTGATTATCGCATCGAGCTTTGCTTTTGTTGCTTCAGAATCTGCTTTGTAGCATTTCTTCCAGCCATGGATGGATTTGTCTGTACTGGCGCGCTCATCCGGTTGCGTAATGACACTGCCATTTCGTACAATCAGGTCAGGCCCGACGATCACGCCGATATAATCGACTTCTAAACCCTGACAGGTATGGATACAACCGACTTCGCTGACAGAATCAGGCTTGATGATCCATGCCTGTCCGTCGGAGTCAAAATTCCAGGTCGCCTTGTAATCACCGATAACAATATCCTTAAGTATCGGCTGTTTTTTGCTCACCCATTTCCAGCAATATCCTGCAACTACGCGCGCCTTGTTTTTAGCCCTGTTCTTCTTTCGAATCAGGTCGTGCAATGTAGCAGGGCTATCGACTATGCAGAATTCATAATCTTTGGTGTCCAGCGTATCGTTTGCCGTTTCTCTGATCTGGAGGGTGCTGTCCAGCCAGGCCAGAAAACCATCTGAGCCGTTGCACCGAAATTGCGACTCAAGATTGAGTTCCGTCACTGTAGCTTTTTGCTCTTTTCCCCAGCGTCGTATCTCCTCCTTGTCGCCTATGTCCTTGATCGTTACCGCCTGGTCTTCATCAACAAAAAATATGCTGAGTTTACTCGCCCTGATGATCTCTTTAACCTGATTTTCCCCAAGATGACTGAACATTCCGGATTTTGCATTGAGCCTATGGGCCTCATCAACGATAAGACAATCAAAGATATTCGCCTTAACTGAGTGAAAGGACCCTGAGCCGGAAAACATATTTGAAATATGTGATTTCTTGAACGAGTTGGTTAGTTTGGCCTCGTACACAACTCGTGGAGCAGAATTTCTGGTGATATACTGAGCAACGAGTTGCCGTTGTGTAATTTCGACAAGGAGATTGATGGCCACGACCGATTTGCCGGTACCAGGGCCACCTTCGACGATCAAAACATTTTTGTGTTCTGCAGATGATTTCTTGGCAAGTTCGAGGGCTGTTTCGTAGACTACTTTCTGGTCGTCAATCAAAACGAATTCCTGATTCCCTTTGAGCATGGAAGCAAGTTGATCCGCCAGGTTCTTAGACGGTTTGATCTTGCCGTGGTCAATACGGTACATGATTTGACTCTTGTCACCGTATTTGACATTGGACTTTATAAATTCGCGCAGCTTTAACGCATCGGTTTTAAAAAAGACCGGTGCCTGAGCAGTGTATTCACGATAGAAATTGTTGCTGATTACGTTGTCTGCTTCGTAATTATGCAGATAGGCACAGGGGATAAGCTGAATCGAATCTTCTTGGACCGACTGGTTGAAGTCTTCCAAAAGACGCTTGTACGACCAGGCCTGATACGACGGATGTGGTGTTTGTTGCTCCCCATGCCTGAAACGAGTCATGACGATACCGTCATTTGGGGTTAGCTTTGCCTTTTGCCACTGCTTAAGTTCAATAAGAACGGCCGATTCGCGCTGGCAAGTGTCTTTTCCGGTCAAAATAAAATCAATGCGCTTTGACGTTTGCGGCAGGTGATATTCAATCGCTACACCTGCATCAGAGGGGATTGCGTCATCAGCTAAAACACGATCCATGTACTGAAGGGAGTTTATCCAGGAATCGATTTCCGATTTTCCGGTGCTTCTGCCGGTTGAATTCTTAAAGGCTTCATGAATGATATTCCCAATATCATTCGTCATGACATCATCTTGAAACTTTTCTTTTGTGGCTGAATAAACGATCACCGGCTTAATTCCTTTTTACGGGTGTCAGATCAATCTATATAAGCCGTGTATTTTTTGGAGGATCCACGAACTTGATCGGCAGGATATTTCTTTTCGTTGATATCCATCTTTCGATGAGCCGCATCGACCAAATCGACGCCAAGCTTGTCTGCCATACGCAAGAGATAGACAAAGATATCCGCTAGTTCGTGGCTCACTTCATCCAGTTTGTCGGGCGGAAGTTGTGCACTCTGTTCCTCAGTTAGCCACTGGAAATGCTCGACCAACTCTGCAGCTTCGGCAATGAGAGCCATGGATAAATTCTTCGGCGAATGGTATTGATCCCAGTCGCGGGCAGCAGCAAATTCACGCAATCTTTTTTTAATATTTCCAAGATCATTCATACTTGTACATTCCGATAATCAGAAGTTCGCCCCAGAAACTATAAAAGCCGCTTCACCAGCTCTTCCCTGGCAAAAACGGCTTTCTCCTATCCCCCTAAAAATCCACTGCAACCTCCTGATTACACAATACCAAAATAAGTAAAGACCAACATACTCTCCGCCTCCCCTGGTTGTCAAACCATTAAGGGCGCAGAGGCCGCCCTACCCCCATCAATAGACCACGGTCTAATGATAGAGCCTGAGCCCCTTGAAAACCGCTATCAATAGATGTCGAAATGGGGTTTTGATAGGCAATTATCAAAAAGTCTAAGCTCAATTGGTAGGCCTGGGGCAATAAACAGATGGGGAAACGCCACGCTGCCCAGCGTGTTTGGATTTTCCTGATGCAGTCTAAAAAACAACCTGTAACCGCGACCTCATTCGTGACCTGCTTGTGTGTCCTCAGCTTGCTTTTCACCTTGGCGAGGTTGGGCATTAAGAAAGTGGTGATGCAGACCGAACTCGACCTTAAAATCGGTAGACTTCATGACGGTCTTTACAGCCTTATCTGGTTATCGAAACCAAGAACTCTCTCTGGAATTGCCTCCCAACGCTCCAACGGTCAATAAACTCTCCCTCTTCTCAATACCGACAATTCACCGGCAGAAATCTCACGGGGATAGAGCTATGGTTTTCTCCCACCAAAGTCATCCCGTTTGGCGTTGAAGCAAAACCGTAAACCCAGGCGATGGGCACCTTGGGGGCATCAGCGACGATGGCAGGCCGAATTGAAAGAACCGTACCTGCGGCGTTTTTGTTGATGCGGCCGCCCATACGGATGTCGATGCTGCCGTTATTCACCGAAATCGCCTGGACATAGTTGCCGACAATCTTCTCGCCAGGGGGCAATCCCGCCTCGGCATTGTTTTTAGGTAGCCGTCTTTTTTCGCGGTAAAAGGTTTGGATGTCCTGGCGCACAAATTCTGATAAACCGATCGCCTCTTGCACTTGGGTGCGAATGATCTGGTCCTGAAACGACGGCAGGGCCATGGTTGTTAATATCCCGATCATTGCCACCACAATAAGCAGCTCGATCAGGGTGAATCCTTTTTCTCCGTTACGCATGTTGCATGCCCCTTTTGCCATGTTACCCGCCCACTGCTCCGGCTAGCTGGAAGAGCGGTAGATACAGGGCCGATACCGCCCACCCGATCATGCCGGCCACCAGCATCAGCGAAAGAATCTCGGTTGCCAGCAGAAGCCGATAATAGGCGGACTCAACTTCTTTCTCATAGTAGTTCGAAAATTCCACCAGGGCCTCGCCAAGGTTATCGGTGCGCTCCCCTACCCCGACGACCTGCAGAAAGACACCGGGGAAATGCCTGATCTTACTGAGGGCTTCGCTCAAGCTCCCCTCGACAGCCAATGCCCTGGCCCTACGCGAAAACGGAAGAAAATGGAGTCGGCCCGCCGCATTTTGCAGCGCAAGCCCCGGTGGGAGACCGGCACGAACAAAGAGGGAGAGATCACGGGCAAAAAGATAGACCGAAGAGCGGCGAAGAACCGAGCCCAGCCCCGGCAGGCGAGACCCCAGCGCATACAAAACCCCGGGTCGGTAAAACCAGAGCACCAGCACCGTGACCAGGATCGCCAGAATGACCATGACAATTTCATCGAAATGATTTGAAAATTCGATCAGTGTACGCGTCGGGGCGGGAAGAGCCCCGCCAAAATCGGTGAACATCTTTTCGAAGGCAGGGATGACGAAAACCAGCAGAACAGCAAGCACCTGCATGCCGATTAACAAGGTTGCAACAGGATAGAGCATTGCCCTTTTCATGCGCTGCTTCATAGCGCTGATCTTTTCAAGCTCGTCGGCAAAACCGTTAAACACCGTCCCGAGATCTTGCGGCGACATCCCCTGCACCAGAACCTCGGCGGGCAGACGACCGAAGAGCTCAGGGTACTTTGATACGACCTCGCCCATGGGCAGACCGTCCTTGAGATCACGCTCCATGGTGCGCAGTTTTTTTCGAATGCGCACATAGGGAAAATCGTTCAGCGCCGCAATCGATTCAGGCAATGTCATCCCTGATCGCAGAAACATGGCGAGTTGGCGAAACAGCAGAACGTTTGCCCGGGTGCCCCTGGCGAAAAACATCTTTCCTCCTTATTTCCAGTCCGCTGGAATCAAGCCTTGATCAACCGTCGTGAAATCAGGGCCCTGGACAATCCGGCCATTTTCGGGCTTGCCGGGCCCGACCACCCAGCTGATGGGGCCGGTTGTATTACCCCCCCAAACCGCCGGATGCAGACTGACGGCTTCTCCTTTGATACTGCTGATGGTGGGCAGAATTGTAATGGTGCCGTCTGCAACACTCAGCTCATCGCCGGAAAAAGCGTTATAAGCCACTTCGGCTGGTCGCGACCGAATTATACTCTGCAGGTCTTTGGGCCAGAGCCCGGTCTGGGCGTAGTGGTATTGAACATCGAGCCTGAGATCATCGACCGAAGCAACACGGGCGCAGACTTCAACCATCTGGTGCGTGACTCGGTAGGCCTTTAATGCGAGAAGCAACAGAATCATGATCAGGGTGAGAGAGAAGAGATGGTCCAAGGTCTTTTGAAAAAAGAACGGCTTGAGGTAGTCGTAACGCATCAGGAGGCCTCGATCTTGTCGACATCCCAGAATACCGGACCGGTAGGGTTAGCGTCATTGACCTGGGGGGTGAACTCGATTCGGCTTACGCCGTATTTCTCGTCATCCTTCATGCGGACGATGACCGTGCCGTTGATCACCGTGACGCTGACGACATGCTTGCCGCGGATGGTTTCGGGTTCCCCGAGGCCACATTCGGTATTATCTTGGGGCATCTTGCCGGTGACCTCATAGAATTGCAGAACATCCTTGCGCACCCCGTCGAACAGGCTGTAGGCCTCGGTCTGATACGCCTTGGCCCGATATGCAGCAAACTGTGGAATGGAGATGGCAGCCAGGATGCCGATGATGGAGACCACCACCAGCAGTTCAATCAGGGTAAAGCCGCGCTGGTTATCCAAAGAGTCCTCCCGGAAGGAAAAGTCAGGTGATTTTCATGCAGCTGCCAAAGCAATAGAGCCAGATGCGTCCTGGGCAGTGACGGCCCTTTTCCCAAAAGATTCAGTCGTGTACGGAATGTTTTTTGCCACCCGCTCGCTTTGCTCACTCGAGACACAAAGCCACAGAGAAAACCTGTTTTTGGCAGATTGGCATATAAAAACTCTGTGTCTCTGTGACTCTGTTGCAAAGGTTTTAGCCCTTGAGGGGCGAAACGGAGCGACTGCATAATCCTAACCGAACAACACTGCAATTAATTATTCAAAAAAAGCACCCATCTCTTTTAATAGATAAGTGCTCCACCCGCTTAACTTTCCCAAGCACTCACCCCGTACGACAGTCCAGCGATCCGTCAGCGCGGACCTGAAACTTGGCGTCATCGGTTTTCACCGATTTTGCCATTTCGGCAGGGTGAATTTTTTTAAATAATTTTGGTGAAACTACCCTCTTGACACCTTGCCGTCAAGGTAAAACTCATGGCCAGAGACATAAAGAGAAAGGTAAAGAAAAGCAGCCTAGAGCACTAATTTAATTCAACAGTTTGCCTTTCAACAAATTGTTCTCGCACATGATTTTATCCCTTTGGATGCAACGTTCGAGAATAGAATAAAGGTATCTATTCACCACGTTTGCAAAGCAAAACCGGCGGGTCGCGTCCCGCCAGCCGCGTTACTTTTTGCAAGCCGCCAAAAAGTAACCAAAAATCGGCTTCACCTGGCGGCGGGCACTCTGGTCGCGAGCATTCCGGCGCCGGCGAACCTCGGTACGATTGACAAGGGCGGTGCTGCGTAGCAAGGAAACTTTTCGGCCGGCTAGACGCGGCCCCTGTCGCGGTCGGGGTACTTCATGCCCACTACGGTGAAGATCCCAACGACTTAGGGTTCTAAATCTGCAGCAGCGGTGTTTGCAACAGCCCGGTAGACCCTGGGTGAACCACCTCTGCCAACCTTGAGGGCGGCCGGAGACGCGCCGGATGTCCGCTTGCAGCACCGGTGATACGACCCTGCGGGCGACCGCGGCAGAAGTGCCCGCCGCCAGGCGAGGTCCTTTCTTGGTTACTTCTTTGGACCAGCAAAGAAGTAACCCGACTGTCGGGTCGGGCCCCGACGGGTTTAAGGGGTGCTGAACAGTTACGAATAAAGAGGATAGATAATATGTGGTGTTTTTTGACCCCATGTTGATAAATAACCGGAACCAAAAGGGGGGAGTATATAACGGCACACCTTTTGCGCTACAGTGCGGTTTGCGTTTCGGGCGTCGGAAACCCGACAAATCATTATCGTTTACATGTGTTGCCTATCTGTATTATAAAATTCATTTACTTTGCTTTCGTTGATTAAGGCGTTGCCAAAAATCATGTCCAACTTAAGAGGAGGTCAGCTTGATGGGTAAGAATGCTGTTTTCTGGGGTCTTAAGACCATCACCCTTTCAGGTTTTTTTCTCGGGATTCTCTCGGCTGTGGCCATCGCAGCCCCCAGTTATGTTCAGTCTCCCCCTCTTGCCAAGGTCATTAAAGAAAAGGTCGCTACCGTTAAAGGCGGTGCGACCAAGGTTCCGGTGATCACCTGGGGCGGAGACATCCCGACCATTTTCGCCAATGGCAACAGCGCAAAGACCGCCAAAGACAGCATATTTGCTGAAAAGGGCCTGAATATTCAACTGGTCCGCGAGGACAAGTTTGAAAATCAGGTCCGGGCCTACCTGAAAGGCGACTCCCCCTACCTTCGCGGCACCATGGGGATGATCAATATGGCCGCCGAGGTCATCTCGAAGGATCAGCGCACCGCACCTCTGGTGATCTACCAGCTGAGCTGGTCGACAGGGGGTGACGCCCTGGTGGTCAAACCCGGGATCAAGAAGGTCAAGGATCTTCGCGGCAAAACCATCGCCCTGCAGGCCTATGGCCCTCACGTTGAGTACCTGGCCCAGGTCTTGCGCGATGCGGGATTGGCGTTGTCCGATGTGAAGGTGGTATGGCTTCCGGACCTGACGGGGACCGACCACACCCCCATGATGGCGCTTTACGAAAACAACGTCGATGCCGCCATGGTCATCATCCCCGACGCCCTGGCCCTGACCTCCAACGGGACCGTGGGAGATGGCTCCGAGGATTCGGTCAAGGGGGCCAAAATCCTGCTTTCGACCAAAACAGCCAACCGGGTTATCGCCGACGTCTACGCGGTGCGCTCGGATTATTACCAAAGCCACCGGGCCGAGGTTGAAAAGTTCGTTCACGGCCTGCTCAAGGCCGAAGAAACAGTCAAAACCCTGGTGGCCGGCAAAGGCTCACAGGCCGCAAACTACCGGCAAATGATGGGCGCTGCGGCCCAGATTCTGCTCGACAGCCCCCAGGCGATTCCCGATACCGAGGCGCTTTGGGGCGATATGGAAACCGCCGGTTACCAGGGAAATATCGACTTCTTTTCTAATCCCCAGTATCCCCGCAGTATGACCAGGCTCTCTGGAGACATTCAAAAAAGCCTGAAGACCGCAGGGCTTATGGGAAAAGACATCTCCCTCGGCACCCCGGGCTGGGATTTCACCCGCCTCAAAAAAGGCCTGATCCAAACAGCAAAAACCGCCAAGCCCCGCTTCGACACCGGGCAGGTGGCATCCATTGTCACCACCAAACAGCAGCAGGGCGCGTTGGCCGAAGGAGAGCTCTTTTCCTTCGAAATTTATTTCAAACCCAATCAGGCGACTTTTTCCACCGAACTTTATGGGGATCAGTTCAAGAAGGTGATTGACCTTGCCTCAACCTACGGCGGCGCCATCATTACCGTGGAAGGCCACAGTGACCCGATGGGTTTTCTGAAAAAGAAAAAAGGCGGCGCCCAGCCTGTGGTTCTGGGCAAGATCAAGCAGTCGGCAAAAAACCTCAGCGTCGCCCGCGCCATTTCGGTCAGGGACAGCGTTATCGCCCTGGCCCAACAGGCAGGTATCAGTCTCGATCCCTCCCAGTTCGCCGTGGTCGGCCACGGGATCACCAGCCCGCTGACCGGGATGTGCGGCGCCGACCCCTGCCCCCCGAAAACGGAACAGCAATGGTTGAGCAACATGCGGGTCGCCTTTCGGATTATTCAGGTCGAGGCCGAATCTTCAGTTTTTCAACCGCTCTAAAAAGGAGCCCATGTTATGCGTTTGCCGATCAAACAGACGGGGTTCCTGCTTGGTGTCGGCCTGTTGAGCCTGCTGGCCACCGGGTGTGATTCATCAGGAAAACCGGACATCACCTTTTCAACATCCGACTCCCAAACTGCCCCCCCAAGGGCTTCAGCCAGCGAGCCGCAACCGACCTGGCCGCCGGTGATCGAAGGAGAAGGTCAGGCGAGTTTCCAGGCCGCCGATCTGCTGCGAAAAAACTACTACATCATCCTCGATGGCTCCGGCAGCATGGATGAACGCAAATGCTCGGGAGAAAAAACCAAACACCAGGCCGCAAAAGAGGCCATCATTGATTTCTCTAAAAAAATGCCCGTAGAGGACAACCTTGGGATGCTGATTTTCGATGCCGGCGGCATTTCTGAGCGGGTCTCCTTGGGCACAGGCAACGGGCCGAAGATCAGGCAGCAACTTTTAAGCTCCCACCCTTCGGGGTCAACCCCTCTGCGTTCTGCTATTGAAATCGCCCTGGATTCTCTGACCAGGCAGGCCACCAGACAGTTGGGGTACGGCGAGTATCATCTGATCGTGGTCACCGACGGTGAGGCCAGCCCGGGATATGATCCCACCTCGCTGGTGAATCGGGTGCTCGATCAGACTTCCGTGCAAATTCACACCATTGGATTCTGCATCGATACCGACCACTCGCTGAACCAGCCGGGCCGGACTATGTACAGCGCTGTGAACGACGCTTCGAAATTGGGGCAAGAGCTCGAGGCGGTTCTGGCTGAATCGGAAAGTTTCGATGTGGGAAGTTTCAAATAAAGGACCCTGGGAATGAGCTCACATGTGAAGATAGTCACCGGCCTGATCATCGTTGGAGTTCTGGTGATTCTGGGAATGAAATTTGTCTTGCCCATGATCCAGGACAAAACCCAGAAGGCCACCTCCGATGCCAGAAGTACCAAAGGGACGGTAACCCTGGCCCTGGATAACTGGGTCGGCTACTTTCCCCTTGGTTCGCAGGAGATGAAAAAACGGATGCGGCGCTCAGGTTACATCCTCGAGTGTATTAACGATGGCGCCGATTATGCCGAACGCATGCGCAAAATTAAAAAGGGCGAATACCAGTTCGCGGTGGCGACGGTCGATTCATACGTTCTTAACGGTGCCGTGGAGAATTTTCCCGCCACGATTATCGGCGTTCTCGATGAATCGAGCGGAGGGGATGCTGTTCTGGCCTGGAAGGACCGGGTGAAGGACGTCGACAGCCTCAAGCGCGAGCAGGGAGCCAAGGTCGCCTATACGCCCGGCTCGCCCAGTGAACATCTGCTGAAATCGATGGCCGTCCACTTCGACATCCCTTCGCTGCGGGACAGAAGCGGAAACTGGAAGACGCACACCGAAGGCTCCGAGCAGGCTTTGAAAAAACTGCTGGCCAAAGACGTCGACGTGGCCGTGTTGTGGGAACCTGACGTCTCCCGCGCGTTGGAAAAGGGCCAGGGTGAGATCGTCAAGCTGCTCGGCACCGAGGATACCGAAAAGCTGATCGTCGACGTCCTTCTGGTCAACCGTGAGTTTGCCAGGGACCAGCCTGAAGTTGTCAAGGTGTTGCTCAGCAACTATTTTCGCACGCTTAAGTACTTTCGGGACAATCCGGACGATTTAATGGAAAGCATCGTGGACGACACCGATCTGGACAAAAAAAAGGTCGCCACCATGCTCAAGGGCGTAAAATGGGTCAACCTGGCCGACAATAACCAGTCCTGGTTCGGCAATTCGTCCTTTGGCGCCATCCCCGAAGAAGGACTGATCGACACCATCGAAGCGGTTGTCCAGATCCTCAGGGATGCTGGTGACTTTGCGGAGAACCCACTGCCGGATAAAGACCCCTACCGCATCACCAACAGCCAGTTTGTGGCCGAGCTGCATCAGGAGGGACTTTCGGCCGGACAGTTTAAAAAGGCCGGTGAGCTCAAAGTGCCCGATGGCCCAGAGGGCAGCGGGTCGCTGGAGCGGCCCTTTGCACAGCTGGCAGATCCGCAGTGGGAGCGTCTTCGCGAGATCGGCACCCTCAAGGTTCGCCCCATCGTATTTCAGAGCGGAACTTCTGAATTGACCTATAACGGCAAACAGGAACTGGACAAAGCGGTGGAGTATCTGCGCCACTACCCGAATTTTCGGGTTGTGATCAAAGGGCACACCGGGCTTTCCGGGGACGCCAAAGCCAACCGGCAGCTCTCACAGGCTCGTGCCGACGCGGTCAAACGTTACCTGCAGGTCACCTACAGTATCAACGAGAACCGCCTGCGCTCTGTCGGCTACGGCTCCGAGCAGCCCCTGCCGCGCCAGCAGGGGGAGGCGAAACGGGCCTACTCTTATCGCCTGCCCAGGGTGGAGCTTTTTCTGGCCTCGGAGGTGTTTTGATGTCCGCAGCCTTTGGCGACAAAGACTCCCCCCAGGGTAGGGATCTGGCCGTATTCTCCCAGCAGGCGATCAAAAAAGCCGTCACCCAAAAGGTGGTTCAGTCACCACTGGTGCTCTACCCCACAGCGATGGGGGTTCTGGCGGGATTCTCCATGCTCATGCTCGGCACCTCGGGGATTGCCGCCGGCCTGCTGGCCGGTGGCCTCGGAGGGGCCACCCTTGGCCTTGGTTATCTCGCCCTGTTCCGTCGCCAGAAACTTGGCCAGGACTACGTGCACAGGATGCAGCAGGCCATGGGTGCAAGACGCACCAGGCTGCTGGCGCAGCTTAAAAAAAGTATGGGCGAACTCGATTTTCGCCAGGGTGAATCCCAACTGGAGATGCTGCAGACCAAATTTCAGAACCTGGTCGCCATTCTGGGCCAGAAACTCGCCCCCGAAGAAATCACCTATGGACGTTACATGGGCATTGCCGAACAGGTTTTTCTCTCGGCCATCGATAACCTCGACCGGGCGACCGGAGCCCTGGCCAGCATCAGGACCATCGACATCGACTTCATCAAAGCCCGGATCAAGGAAATCCATTCCGACGGAGTGTTAACCAACGCGGAGGACAAAGAGAAGGCCTCGCTGGAGGAGCGTTACGCTCTTTGGGAGAAGCAGTTGGACAGGGTCGCTCATCTGGTGGCGCAAAACGAGAAAGCCATGACTCAGCTCGACCTTACTGCCGCGGCGATCGCCGACATGAAAACCATGAGCGGACACGCCCTCATGGATATGGAAACCGCGATGAATGAACTCCAGGGACTCGCAAAAAGAGCGTCTGAATATTCGAGAAAATTCTAACCGATTCATAGGAGGAAGCATGATCCAGACCGCAACCCGGCCAGCACCACTGACCCTTGAGGTCGCTCAAATCAAAAATGAACTGGCTACCGTCAACGCCGAAGAGCTGACCAGGCTTGCCGATGACCAGGCGCTGGCGGCTCAGGCCGGTGAATTGGTCGCTAAGCTGTTCGCCATCGACCCCAATGACCTCAAAACCGTCGACCAGGCCAGGATAGCGGTGGAGGATATGGGGGTTAAGCTTCAGGGCGAAGCCGCCAGAAAAAGCGCCATGCTGAAAGAACCGATCAGCACCCTGGCCAAGCGGGGCGAAGATGGCGGCCCGGTGGCCAAGGCGCTGGTTGATCTGCGGGTGGAGGTCGAGGCTCTCGATCCGGCCAAATTTGACCTCGAACCCGGTTGGTTCTCCCGGACCCTGGGTTTTCTGCCCTTTTTGGGCACACCGTTGAAGAAGTACTTCATCAGGTACGAAAGCGCCGAGGCGCAAATCGACGCGATCATGACCTCCCTGCAAAATGGGCGAGAGACGCTGCGCCGCGACAACATCACTTTGGCCGACGATCAGCGGGTGATGCGCGAGATGACCTTCAACCTCGAGAAAACCATCTCTCTTGCGCAGCACATCGACCAGCAGCTGTCGGCAAAGCTGGAGGCCGAAGTTCCTTCTGACAACCCCAAATACAAGTTCGTCCAGGAAGAGCTCATTTTCCCTCTGCGTCAGCGCATCCAGGACCTGCAGCAGCAACTGATCGTCAATCAGCAGGGCGTTCTGGCGATGGAAATCATTATCCGCAACAACAAGGAACTGGTTCGGGGTGTCGACAGGTGCTCGAACGTCACGGTCAATGCCCTGCAGGTCGCGGTCACCGTCGCCCTGGCCCTGGCCGACCAGAAGATCGTTCTCAGCAAAATCAACATGATCAACGAAACCACCGATAACCTGATCGGCACGACCGCCAAGATGCTCAAGGAGCAGGGCGCCGCCATTCACAAACAGGCCGCCAGCACCATGCTCAGCATGGACAATCTCAAGGAGGCCTTCGCCAACGTCACTGCGGCCCTGGAAGACATCTCAAAGTTCCGCCAGGAGGCGCTGCCGAAAATGGCCCAGTCCATCCTGGAGATGAACGAGTTGACCGCCACCCAGGAGTCGGCCATCAAGCAGATGGAAGACGGCAATCGATCGGCCGGTCAATTTGTGATCGAGGTTTCTTGAGTGTTTGAGATTCCACCCAAATTGGGTTATCTGGGTATGCACCAAACTCAAGTTGCTAACTGTTGGTTGTCTAACAACCAGAAAAATGACAGGGATAAAGGGGATGAAGGGGATAGTTAAAAACAAGTTCTTGAGATTTCCGGCTTTATCCCTTTTATCCCCTTCATCCCTGTTTGAATGTTTGGGACTGCTTAAAATTGTTTGCCTGAAATCGAGCCTTACTGGAGCCAAGTGCATAACCAGATTGGGTTAATAGCTTAAATTTACAGGGAGGATTTTCCATGAAAAAGTTTTTCACCCTCATTGCCTCGGCCACACTGCTGCTCAGCTGTCTGTCCTCGGGGGCTTTGGCCGCAGAGAAGTTCAA
>CALZIZ010000058.1 GCA_945787465.1 uncultured Desulfuromonadales bacterium | reverse complement strand
GTCACATCCAGGCCGAGGTAATTGCGTCGAATCACTCGTTCTCCACCTTTTCGACAAAAGTCACGCGGTTGATTTCCTTCAGGGTGGTCACCCCCATAAAGACCTTCTCCACGGCGGCCTCGCGCAAAAAGACCGTCCCGGCCAGGCGAGCAGCTTTTTTCAACTGGGAGACCGGCGCCTTGTTGACGATCAGGTCACGCAGATCGTCGTTGAGATCGAGCAGCTCGACAATCGCACTGCGCCCCTTGAAGCCCATGCCGTTGCAATCCTCGCATCCGGCCCCCTCGTAGAAAGTAAAATCCTTGTATTTATCATAATTCAACCCTGCCTCAACCAGGGTCTCCCGATCGTAGGTGACCGTCTGCTTGCATTTGGGACAGATCTTGCGCACCAGGCGCTGGGCCACTACGCAATTGAGGCAGCTGACGAAGTTGTAAGGGTCGATCCCCATGTGCAGAAAGCGTCCCAGCACATCGAAGACGTTATTGGCATGCACGGTGGTAAAGACCAGGTGTCCGGTAAGGGCCGACTGAACGGCAATCTGGGCCGTCTCCGGGTCGCGGATCTCCCCGACCATGATCTTGTCAGGGTCGTGGCGCAAAATCGAACGTAAACCGCGAGCGAAGGTCAGGCCCTTCTTTTCGTTGACCGGAATCTGGACAATTCCCTTGAGTTGGTACTCCACCGGGTCTTCGATAGTAATAATCTTCTCTTCGAGGGTGTGAATCTCACCCAGAGAACCGTAGAGGGTGGTGGTCTTGCCGCTTCCGGTCGGCCCGGTGACCAGGACCATGCCATAGGGCTCGCGAATCATGCGCCGAAACCTGAGCAGCTCGCGCTGGGTAAAGCCCAGGGCCTCGAGGGTCAACCCCCTGAGGTCCGATGCGATCGATTCCTTGTCGAGAATACGGATGACAGCATCCTCGCCATGGATGCTCGGCATGATCGAGACACGAAAGTCGATCGATTTGCCGCCGAGTCGCACCTTGAAACGGCCGTCCTGGGGGATGCGCCGTTCGGAGATGTCGAGTTCGCTCATGACCTTGATCCGGGAGATGATCGGACTCTGAAACCGGCTGTCGAGCGGTTCGGTGGCCATGAACAGCACCCCGTCGATACGGTATTTGATCACCACCCCTTCGAGAGCCGATTCGATGTGGATATCGCTGGCGCGCTTGGTCAGGGCGTCATAGAGGGTCGAGTCGATGAGCCGGATGATCGGACTGGTGTCGGCGGTAAGCTTTTCGAGGGAAAGAACCTCCTCGCCCTTGTCCGTTTCCTTGACCAGCTGCAGTTTGAAATCTTCGGAAACTTCATCCAGGACCCTCTTGGAACCTTCGCCCCGTTCCAGAATTCCCACGATCTTGTCTTTCACTGCCACCTGCAGAATCAACGGCATATCGAGCAGCAGTTCGAGGCTTTCCCTGGTCGCCACGTCGGTCGGATCGGCAATGGCGATGACCAGACTGCCGTTTTGACGACAGACGGGCAAGAACTTGTAACGCAGGGCCATACCTGTCGGCAGGGAATTAAGCAACTGATGATCGGGCACGAATTGATCAAGCTCGATAAAATCGAGTTGAAACTGCTTGGCCAGAGCCTGAGCAAGAGTCTCTTCGGGAAAGAACCCCTCCTCAACTCCCGTAGTGCCGAAATTGGTTCCGGCAATCTTCATGCGCTCGAGGATGAGTTTGGTTTCCGCAGGGGTGATGGCCCCCATGCTCACCAGAATCTCTCCAAGTTTTTTGCGCTCGAAATTCATATCCACTCTCTTTGGGGGCAGGTTAGTTGACCGTGCCGGCAAGCTGGAAAATGGGGATGTACATGGCAACCACGATGCCGCCGATCAAAAGCCCCATGGAAAGCATCATCAAAGGTTCGATCATTGTTGAAAGCCGATCAAGCAGGCGCTCGACCTCCTGCTCGTAATACTCGGCGATATCGCCGAGCATATCGGCCAGAGAACCGCCGGTTTCTCCAGCGGCAACCATGCGCAAAGCAATCCCGGGGAAAAACCCGGCCTGCTCGAGGGAAGCCGAAATCAGCGTCCCCTCCTCAACCATGCGGATGGCCCCGGTCAAACGGCCCTCCAGCTGCCGGTTATTAAGAGTTCCCCGGGCCATGCGCATGGCCTGAACCGCAGGGATCCCGCTCGAGAGGATGGTTCCGAAGGTCCGGCAAAAACTCGAGAGGGCATAGTCCAACAAAAGAGTACCAAAAAAAGGCAACTTGAGCTTGAAACGATCTAACAGCAGGGCACCTTTTTCAGATCGGAAAAAAAGCCGGGCAAGAATTGCCAACCCGATCAGCAACGGCACCAGCACCGGAAAAAAGGTTGTCAACCCTTCAGCCGTAGCGATCAGCAGCCGGGTGGCCCAAGGCAAGTCAACGTTGGCATCGGCGTAAATCTGGGTGAAGCTGGGAACCACGAACAGCATCAGAAACAACACCACCGCGGCGACGGCGATGCTGAGCAGCAGAGGATAAAAGGTGGCCCCCTGAACCTTGGCCTTGAGAGCCTCGACACGTTTCTGGTATGTGATGTAACGATCCAGGGTTACAGGGAGATCGCCGCTACGTTCTCCGGCCTGGATCGACGCCACATAGAGATGGGGGAAAAACCGCGGGAACTTCGCAAAGGCCTCTGACAGGGCGCTGCCCCCTTTGACCTCATCTCGAATGTCCCGCAGGACATCGAGCACCCGGCCCGGTTCGATGCGTTCGATGACGGCATCGAGCACTTGCAGAATCGGCAGGCCGGAGCGGATTAGAACGAGCAGCTCCTGGTTAAAGGACAAAAAGCGTCTGCCACTTAAACCCCTGCCGCCGAACTCCCGGACTTTTAAAAATTGTAGCGGGCGCTTTTTGACCTGAAAGACATGAAACCCCTGGTCTTCCAGATTCTCCCGAAGCAGCTCGGAGTTGGCGGCCTCAAACTCTTTCTCAACCACCCGTCCGTCGGATGTTCCGATTTTGCAATGGAATGTGGGCATAGCCTCTATAAATAGCATACTGGAGGTTAGAAATGAATGAAAAAACCACAAAACAAAGGGCCGGGCCCTGGTGCGGCCCGGCCCCTCGATAAGCATGCCTAAGCAGCTAAAACTCAATAACTCTTGGGGTTGTGCTCGACACCGTGACAGTTCAGCATGCAGGAACCGTGGCGCGAGGCAACCCCCTGGGCCTTGTACTCCAGCTTTCCGTCCTGGTTGGGCCGCACCACATCCTCGTTGAAACGAATCAGGTACTGGTAGCGGGTGCTTCCATGGGCGTCGTGACAACTGAAACACGAGGTCCCCGGCTGGTTGGCAGCCCGACTGCCCTCGATGTGCAGGGCATGGTAAGGAAAACTCTCGTTGCCCAGAAGACTGCTGCGCTCATGGCAACTGTAGCAAAGAGCATAGGCGAATTCGCTCTCCGGGCGACCGTCCTCCTGTTCGTAGTGCAGCCTGAGCAGACCCCGGTAGTTGGAGCCGTGAGGTCCGCCGGGCGCTGCGGGATTGTCACTGCCGTGGCAGTCGCTGCAGGCAAGAATCGCAACGTCACCGGGCCGCTCGGCGGTGGCGGCATAAGGAGACTTGAGGCTGATGACGTACTGGTTACGCCCCTCCCCCTCCACCGGGTGGAACGAGGGATTTGTGGTCTTGAACTCGGCATGTTTGTCGGTGGAAGCCACCGGCAGGTTGGCGCTGCTCGAGTGACATTTATAGCACAGTTCGTACTCTTTTTCGATATCGGCGATTGCCGCGGATGCCGCGGTATGGCCGGTCCTTCTCGGTCAAGTGGGGGTTGTGGCAGTCGACGCATTCGCTGTGCCTGGGCGCATTGACCACCTCTTCGGGCAAGGCTTCATACTCTCGATGGGCACCAGCGACGGAGAGTACCGGGTGACTATAGGGCTTACGCAGTTCGGCCTGAATATCCTGAAGCTCGACACGGCCCCTGAGCTTGAGGTAGCCGGCTGAGACCAACTGTTCACGATCGAGAGAGTTGCCGTGACATCCCAGGCAGACCTGCTCCTCGCCATTGATTTTCATCGCCATGCCACGGTGACAGGCCCTGCACGACTTGGGCAGCACGCTGCGATCCCCGTGGGAGCCCTTAAGGACTCCACCGGCAGCCACAGCCTGCATGGGATTGAAAACAAGCAAACAGGTCAGGGCCATAAAAACGATGAGCATACGGCAGTAACTCCAGTTCATGATGCGTTCGAATCCGGGCATAGGCAGTGGGCGATCAGGGCAAGGCATGGGGGTCGGCCCCACCCCAGTCACCGCCGGGATGACAATGGCTGCAGGTGTCGTCATAGGGCAGAGCTGCCAGATTATTCCTCCAGAAGGGCAGACCATGAGCCTCCCCCCGGGTATCGTCGTGGGGGTCATGGCAGGTGGTACACTGCATGCGCCCCTGCCCATCCAGGGGGATCTCGGGGTTGGACGGCAAGGCGTACTGCCCCGCCCCCTTGGCACCGTTGATGGCAGTCAGGACGGCGTTCGCGCCGTCGTCGTAAACAAAAGAGATGGGATGAGCCACCGACAGATCGACAATGCTCTTGTCCAGCAGCGGGGTTGGCAGACCGTCCCGGGGAGGCAGGTCGCTGAGACTGTTATAGGTCATGGCAATCGCTGTGCCCTTGTAGACATCGCCGATGCCGAAGCCGAAGGCGGTCGACCCGTCATGGCAGGACAGACACATCCGCGAGGCCCCGTTTGGGTAGGCTGCCGAGTCGGCGTTGTCATATTGCGCCTCAGGAATTGAGGTGATCTGCAAAGAGCCCGAGCTATACAGGGGAAACGACCCGGTATCCCCGGGGTCCTTGCGGTTCCATAAGGTCGACTGGGGAGAGGCGCTGTGGGGCGTGTGACAGAAGACGCAAATCCGCGTTTGGCCCGAGGCGGCGGTGGCACGAACCTCGTTGGTCGAATCCTTGGAGAGGTTGTGTTTATTGGCCGGATCGATAAGCCGCACGGCCTTTGCCGCCAAAGGCACAAGCAGCATCGCAACAATCAGCGGCACAAGAATTTGTCGATGGCCCATAAGCTGAATTCCTTTATCATTTCAGAACTGAAATCGAAAAACCTTGGGATCAGGCTGCTTAACTTGCAAATTTCAAGCCACAGGCAGATTCAACCGATCAACCTCGATTACCGGGCCAGGTACTTGAAGAGCTGAACCCGGTGGTTGTAGGTATCGACAACGTAAAGACGATCGTCCTGGTCGAAAAACATGCCGGCCGGGATATTGAAATGCCCTGCGCGGTTTCCCCCGCCGCCAAAGTAGAGCAGCAGGTTTTTCGCCGCATCAAAGATCTGAATATAGTCAAATGCCGCATCGGAGACATAGATATGCCCCTGAGAGTCGACCGCGATCCCCCGTGGGCGGGCAAAACTGCCGGGGGCATCCCCCAACTGCCCGATTGTGCCGAGGGATTCGCCCCGGGAATCGAACATCTCCACTCTGAAATTCATCGCATCGAGAATAAAAACCCGCCCTTCCCGGTCGACGGCAACGCCAACAGGGCGATTGAACAGCCCGTCAGGATTGAGCAGGCTACCGATACTGCGCTCCCAGGTTCCGTCGGCGCCAAACACTTCGACGCGCCCCTTGAGAACGTCTGCAACAAACAAGCGTCCCCTGGTATCAACCACCATCCCTGCCGGGCGCTGCCAGCCCCCAGGAGGCTCGCGAAGCCCCTGAAGCTGTCCTTGGTAATCAAGAACAAAAACTTTGCGCAGGGCAGAATCAGCCAGGTAAAGCAGTTTTTTCGAAACATCGATGCCAATCCCCACCGGAGAAACCAGAGCCTCTGCCCCGACGGCCATCAGGTAATCAACCTTGCGCCGCTCCAGATCGAACATATGCACCGATCGACTGCCAGCATCAGTGACCCAGAACCGGCCCTGCCCATCTGCAACAACCGCATGGGGCGTGACCAGCGGAAGCCCCTGTTCCCGTTCGCCGGCAACCCACTCAAAGAAGCGCCCCTTACCGTCCTGATCCCGGAAGTCACCAGTCCCGTAAAGCGAGCGAAGGTATTTGATTCTCGGTACATCGGGCGGCTCGGGCCAAGCCAGCGAAACCGCAGGGTCAACCCACTGAGCCGGGCTGAGGCCGCTACAACCGCAAAGCGTTACGGCCCCCAGAGTACAGACAAACAAAAGTCGCAGGAATTGCCCGATTGGCCAACGCATCATTGTTCAAAGTTCTGCACTTGGTACTTCGCCTCGAGCTCTCCCATCCATTCCCGGTAGAAGCCATCCCGCTGTTTTTTTAACAGGGTCTGCCGAATCGTACCGGAAACTTCCTCAAAGCTAAGCTGACGGGGCTCATTGACTTCATCGAGCTTGATAATATGGTGGCCATACATGGTCGTGACTGGGCCGGAAACCTCCCCTGGCTTCATGTCCAGCAGGGCGTTCTCAAACTCCTTGACGGTCTGCCCGACATGAAAATAGCCCAGATCTCCACCGACATATTTGGATCGATCATCCGAATTGTAGTAGGCCAGATTGTAGAAGTCCTCCCCGGCCTCGGCCTTTTTCAACAACTCCTCGGCCTTAACCTTCAGCGCCTGCCGCTCATCTGCATTGGAAGCAGGATCCACCCGGATAAGGATATGACTGGCCTTGAACTGCTTGGGCCGCAGATAGGTTTCTTTGTGCTTTTCAAAAAACTTCGCCACATCCGCATCAGAGACAGTGATCCGGTCAGACACTGCGACTTTTTCAGCCCTATCGGCCAGCAACTGCCGATACATCGATGCCCGATAACCGTTGAGCCCCTCGTCCCCGAGGGCCTTTTCAAAGCCCTGCCTTGTCGGAAATTTGGCTCGCAGTGGCTCGAGCTCCTGCTCAACAGCCGCATTATCGACAACGATTTCTTCGGTCAAGGCATATTGCACTTTGTAGGCCCGTTCTATCAGCTTGTCCAGAGCCTGCTGGCGAATGGTTTTCAGCTTCTGGGCTGACAACCCGCCGTGAAAACTGACCTGCAGGGGTAGAATTTTCTGGACCTCCCGCTGCAATTCAAAACCCGTTACGGGAATAACCCCGACCTGGGCCACCAGGTTCGCCTCGGCCAGTACAACTGCTGAAGGCAACAACAACAAAGCTAGGCCAACCAGCCAGCCAAAGATGCTCTTTTTAAAAAACATGTAAAACTCCCTACACAATGGAAAATAACTTTTTGAATTAATACGCCAGGGACTGACAAGCTCAGAACCAGTCAAGCAGCAAGAGACGGGCCAAAAAAAAGAGACAACCCTTTAGGGTTGCCTCTTTTATTTCATGGCGGGGCTGACGGGACTCGAACCCGCGACCTCCGGCGTGACAGGCCGGCGTTGTAACCGACTCTACTACAGCCCCATGATGGTGCTTAGTCTTGGAGCTTTTAAATATGGTGGGCGAAACAGGGATCGAACCTGTGACCCTCGGCTTGTAAGGCCGATGCTCTCCCAGCTGAGCTATTCGCCCGAAAATTATGGCGGGGCTGACGGGACTCGAACCCGCGACCTCCGGCGTGACAGGCCGGCGTTGTAACCGACTCTACTACAGCCCCCGAACTTTTCTTCAAACAAAATAGGAACAGAAAATAGCCGCAAACGGTGGCGGGGGAGGGTTCTACTTTCAGTCCCTATTCGGCTGAAACCTGCCTCCAAAAGAGGCAGACAAATCAGTTGACTGCGTCTTTCAGAGCTTTACCGGGCTTGAACTTGGGAGTCTTTGCAGCAGGAATCTGAATCTTCTCGCCGGTCTGGGGATTCTGCCCGGTCCGTGCTGCACGCTCACCAACGCTGAAGGTACCGAAACCCACCAGAGCGACCTTATCGCCAGCCTTGAGGGCGTCAGTTATAGCATCAGAAAACGCCTTAAGAGCCTTCTCGGCATCCGCCTTGCTCAGACTCGCCTTTTCAGCCATCGCATTTACAAGATCCGCTTTAGTCACAACATACCTCCACGTATAGATAATTATTAAAGCCCCGCTGAAATCGCGATATATATACAAACTTTACCGGGGCGTGTCAAGATAATATTTAACGATTCGACGGCTTAGTGCCGCACCGTATCATCAGAACCCTCGTGCAGCTCAGCCACGGCTACAGGCTCGGCATCAACGCTCTCAAGCAGAGCATTTTCCAGCACCTGGTCGACATGGGCAACCGGGATAATGTTCAGCGCCTTGAGGATCTGCGCGGGCACTTCCTCAAGATTTTTTTCGTTGTCCTTGGGGATGAGCACCTTTTTAATTCCAGCACGACGGGCTGCAAGAAGCTTCTCCTTCAACCCGCCGATACTCAACACCCGGCCGCGCAGAGTGATTTCCCCGGTCATGGCCAGCTCCCGATCGACGCTGCGCCCGGTCAAGGCCGAGGCCAGGGCCGTGGCCATGGTAATTCCAGCAGAAGGGCCATCCTTGGGAATCGCCCCTTCGGGGACATGAATATGAATATCAAGCTTATGGTAAAAGTTTTTCTCCAGACCGAGCTCCTCCCAACGGGAACGGACATAACTCAGAGCCGCCTGGGCGGATTCGCGCATGACCTCACCAAGCTTACCGGTCACGGTCAACTTCCCCTGGCCTGGCAAGACAGTGGTTTCAATGGTCAGCATCTCACCGCCGACCTCGGTCCATGCCAAGCCCGTGGCGAGCCCGACACTGCTTTCCTCTTCCTTGACGCCATAGCTGAAGCGCGGCACGCCGAGGTACTTCCTGACCTGCTGGGTGCCGATCTTGAACTGCGCCTTCTTATCTTTGCCCTTGACCAGTTCCCGGGCAATCTTGCGACAGACGTTGGCCACCTCACGCTCGAGATTACGAACTCCGGCTTCCCGGGTATAGCGCCGGACGATCTCGTAAAAGGCCGGGTCAGAAAAGCTCACTGACTCCGCGTCCAGGCCGTGAGCCTCAAGCTGCTTGGGCAGCAGGTAAACCTTGGCTATATTGAGCTTTTCCTCTTCGGTGTAGCCCTCAATGCGGATAATCTCCATTCGATCCTGCAGGGGCCGGGGAATGGAGTAGAGGGTGTTTGCCGTGGCGATAAAAAGAACGCTCGACAGATCATAGTCCACATCGAGGAAATGATCACCGAAGGTGCTGTTCTGTTCGGGGTCCAGAACCTCGAGAAGGGCACTGGACGGGTCGCCCCGAAAATCGGTGCTCATCTTGTCAATTTCGTCGAGCAAAAAGACGGGGTTTTTAACCCCGGACTTGCGCAGCCCCTGGATCACCTTGCCGGGCATAGCGCCGATATAGGTACGGCGATGGCCTCGGATCTCGGCCTCGTCACGCACCCCTCCGAGGGAGATGCGCACGAATTTGCGCCCGAGTGATCGGGCGATGGAACGACCCAGAGAGGTCTTGCCGACACCGGGAGGACCAACCAGGCACAGAATGGGCCCTTTGATCTTCTTTACCAGGGCCTGCACGGCCAGGTATTCGACGATCCGCTCCTTGACTTTTTCAAGCCCGTAATGGTCGGCTTCGAGGATGGCCTCGGCATTTTCCAGATCGAGACGATCCTTGGTTCCCTTCTTCCAGGGCAGCCCGACCAGCCAATCGATGTAATTGCGCACCACCGTAGCCTCGGCGGACATGGGAGACATCATTTTGAGCTTGCGCAGTTCAGCCCTGGCCTTATCGGTAGCCTCTTTGGACATCCGCTTTTTCTCGATATTCTCTTCGAGCTCGCGGATCTCCTGTTTGAACTCATCCTTTTCGCCGAGTTCCTTCTGAATGGCGCGCATCTGCTCGTTAAGGTAGTACTCTTTCTGGCTGCGCTCCATCTGGCTCTTGACGCGACTGCGAATCTTTTTCTCGATCTGCAGAATTTCGACCTCGCGCTCCAGCAGGCCAAGAAGCGCCTCGAGGCGCTCACGGGAGTCGAGCAGGCCAAGAATCTCCTGCTTATCGGAAATGCGCACGCTCAACTGAGCGATCACCGTATCGGCCAGGCGGCCTGGGTCGGCAATCCCGGAAACAGAAGAAACGATTTCCGGGGGAACTTTTTTGCTCAGGTTGACATAGGTCTCGAAGGTGTCACTGACGCTGCGCACCAACGCCTCGACCTCTGCAGACTCGGAAGTCAACTCGGGCAGCGGCTCGATTTCAACGAAGAAACAGTCATCCTGATCGACAAAGCCCCTGATCCGTCCACGACTCTTGCCCTCGACCAGAACTTTGACGGTACCGTCGGGAAGCTTGAGCATCTGGATCACCTGCCCCAGAGTGCCGACCTCGTAGATGTCCTCTACGGCCGGATCGTCGATCTTGGCATCTTTCTGGGTCGCCAGAAAAACCAGCTTGTCCTTTTCCATCGCCCCCTCGAGGGCATTGATGGACCGCGGTCTACCGACAAACAGGGGGGTGACCATGTGAGGGAAGATTACGATGTCTCGCAGGGGCAAAAGAGGATAAGGGGTGACTTCCGTCGGTTCTGCCTGCGGGCTTTGGTTCTCCGTATGGTCGGTCATGATATCAGATACCTATTGGGGAAACAGGTCATTAAAAAGGACTGGAAAAATATTAGGCCGGCCCGCCCATGGTGAGCAAAGGCCGGCCCAATAACGAGACGGTAAAGAGAAAGTCTCTCAGGCCGATTCAGCGCACTCGTAAAGAATGATGGGACGGGCCTTGTTAAGAATAACATCTTCGTTGATGACGACTTCCTTCACCCGATCCTGAGAAGGGATGTCGTACATCACATCGAGCATGGAATTCTCAAGAATAGAGCGCAAGCCACGGGCCCCGGTCTTACGCTTAAGAGCCTCTTTGGCCACCGCAACCAGTGCCCCGTCGGTAAACTTGAGGTTGACCTTCTCCATCTCAAAGAGCTTCTGATACTGCTTTATCAGCGCATTTTTGGGCTCTTTAAGAATCTGGATCAGCGAGTCCTCGTCAAGCTCGTTCAGGGTGGCAACCACCGGCAAGCGACCGATAAATTCGGGGATCAGACCGAATTTCAGAAGATCGCTGGGCTCAACCTGCACCAGAACCTCGCCGATTTTCTTTTCATCCTTCTGTTTGATATCGGCACCAAAACCCATTGTTTTAGTGCCGATTCGCTGACTGATGATGCCTTCCAGGCCGGCAAAGGCGCCACCGCAGATGAACAGGATATTCGAGGTATCAACCTTGAGAAACTCCTGCTGCGGGTGCTTGCGCCCGCCCTTTGGCGGCACGCTTGCCATAGTCCCTTCGATGATCTTGAGCAGGGCCTGCTGAACCCCCTCGCCGGACACATCCCTGGTGATCGAAGGAGAATCGGACTTGCGGGCGATCTTGTCGACCTCGTCTATATAGATGATACCCTTCTGCGCCTTTTCCAGGTCGTAATCGGCGGCCTGAAGCAGGTTCAGAATGATGTTCTCGACATCCTCCCCCACATACCCGGCTTCGGTTAGATTGGTCGCGTCAGCAATGGCAAAAGGCACATTAAGAACCCGGGCGAGGGTCTGGGCAAGCAGAGTCTTGCCACTGCCGGTGGGCCCGAGGAGCAAGATATTACTCTTCTGCACCTCGACATCGCCGGTCTTGCCGACACATTCCACCCTTTTGTAATGGTTATAAACAGCAACGGCCAGAACCTTCTTGGCACGCTCCTGACCAATGACGAAATCGTCAAGGGTTTCCTTGATCTCCGACGGGCGGGGCAGACTTCCTGCTCCCTCGCCTTCGCCGTCCTCAAGCTTGGCCTCCTCGGCAATAATATCCTTGCAGAGTTCGATACACTCATCGCAGATATAAACGGCCGGGCCCGCAATAAGTTTTTTCACTTCATCCTGGGCCTTGCCGCAAAACGAGCAGGTAAGCTGGCCAGATTGACCTTCATTTTGAGTCACAAACATGCCTCCGCGCTAAAAAGTCAGATCTTTCTCTCAACTATGTTGTCAATAATACCATACTTTTTAGCGGCTTCGCTACCCATGAAAAAGTCGCGTTCGGTATCGTTCGCGATCTGTTCCAGGGACTGACCACTGTGCTTGGCCAGTATATTGTTGAGGTGTTCCCGCATGCGGAGAATTTCTTCAGCGTGGATCTTGATGTCCGTCGCCTGGCCCTGAAAACCACCCAGGGGCTGATGAATCATGATTCTGGCATTGGGCAGCGCGTATCGCTTTCCGGCAGCGCCGGCAGCCAGCAGAACCGCCCCCATACTGGCAGCCTGCCCCACACAGATGGTGGAGACCGGAGCCTTGAGGTACTGCATGGTGTCGTAGATCGCCATCCCGGCAGTAACGACCCCGCCAGGGGAGTTGATGTAAAGAAAAATATCCTTGTCCGGATCTTCCGACTCCAGAAACAGCAACTGGGCAATGATCAGGTTCGCCATGTGATCTTCGATCTGACCACCGATAAAGATGATCCGATCTTTGAGCAGGCGCGAGTAAATATCATAGGCCCGTTCGCCGCGACCGGTTTGTTCAACCACCATGGGGATGAGGCTCATGGATTTACTCCTTATCCTGGTCTTCGTCCTGGCCCTGGCCTTCAAGCTGCTCTTTCTCGACCTCTTCGACGGTCGATTTCCCGAACAGAAACTCGATCGTTTTTTCCTCGAGGATTTGAGCGGTCAGTCCCTTACGCGCGTCGGCGCCTGCATAGTACTTCTTGACCTCGTCGATCGGAGCGTTGGACATTTCGGCGATCTGTTGGAGTTTACCATCGATCTCCGATCCCTCAACCCTGATTTCCTCCTGGCGGGCAATTGCCTCCAGAAGCAGGCTGCCCTGCACCTGCTTGACGGCGGTCTCGCGGTACATCTGCTTGAAGGAGTCCTCGTTCATGCCGAGCATCTCAAGGGACATGCCCTGGGACTGCATGCGGTTGCGCAGGTTGCCCAGCATGTATTCGAGCTGGGAGCCGACCATGGACTCAGGAACCTCAATGGGGTTGCGCTCGATCAGCGCCGTCATCAACCGCTCGCGCAGGTCGCCATCGATGCGATTCTTCTCCTGGGTCAGGTGGCTCGCCTCGACCTGCTCCTTCAGCTCAGGAAGGGTATCCATACCGAAACCCTTGGCGAACTCATCATCGAGCTTGGGCAGGGCCTTTTCCTTGATCTCTTTAAGCTGCACCTTGAAAACCGCGGGCTTTCCAGCAAGATCTTTATTGCCGTATTCCTCGGGAAAGGTCACTTCGACCTCGCGCTCTTCTTCGCGCTTTATCCCCTCGAGTTGCTCTTCAAAGCCGGGAATGAATGTGCCGGAGCCGAGCTCAAGCAGGTGATCCTCGGACTTGCCGCCCTCAAAGGGCACGCCGTCGACAAAACCCTCGAAGGCAATCTGAACGAAATCGCCGCTGCGGGCCTTCTTGCGGGTGGTCACCTCCATCTCGGAGCGGGAGGCACGCATCTCTTCAAGGCGATCATCCACAACCTTGGCATCGGCCTCGAACTTTTCTTTCTGCAGAGTAAGGCCGGTGTAATCCTTGGCTTCAACTTCCGGACGAATTTCGACCTCGGCCTCGTAGGTAAAGGGCTTGCCTTTTTCCAGAGGACTGTTTTCAACGATTTCGGGGTCGGAAATAGCGGCGATCTTATTATCGACCAGGGCCTTGAAGTAGGATTCGTTGATCAACTGAGAGAACACCTGCTGCTCCATCTGGGGCGCATAGTACTGCTCAAGAACTTTCTGAGGAATCTTGCCCTGACGAAAACCTTTGATCTTGGCAGTCTTGGCAATCTTCTTGTAAGCCTTGCTGATCTCGGCATCGACCAGGTCAGCCCCTACCTCGAAGGAAAGCTTTTTCTTGATGGTGCTGACATCTTCAACCTTGACATTCATGCTCATACCTCACCCTGATTTTTTTTAAAAACTTTCAGACACCTATTATAAACGGCAAGCCGCAGACAATCAGCCTGTGGCCCGGAGAACGGACTTCTGCGCATGGGTTTCGCAGAACTCTATGTAGGAATGGTGCGAGAGGGGGGAGTCGAACCCCCACGGTTGCCCGCTGGATCCTAAATCCAGTGCGTCTGCCAATTCCGCCACTCTCGCATTAGGCGTGGGTCCAAGAACTATCAAACTCAAAAACGAGAGGCGGGCCGCACGTGTTGCAGAACCCGCCCCGCTGATTAATCTGACTTTTCAGAACCTGACTTGTCAACAACAAAAAGGCCCAACTTTTCACCGACTCACCTGAGGCCGGAAAGCCACAATTCAGATGCGGTCAAAAGGTGGGCCTTGGTGTTAAAATGGGGTGAGTGAAGGGGATCGAACCCTCGACAACTGGAGCCACAATCCAGTGCTCTACCAACTGAGCTACACCCACCACAAAAGAAGCGACATCTTAGCCAAACTACTTCGAACTTGTCAACAGGAAACTTGGCAACTATTTCCTTTTTAGTGGCGCGCCAGGAAGGACTCGAACCCTCGACCCTGTGATTAGAAGTCACATGCTCTATCCAGCTGAGCTACTGGCGCAAATGGTCGGGGCGACTGGATTCGAACCAGCGACCCCCTGCTCCCAAGGCAGGTGCGCTACCAGGCTGCGCTACGCCCCGACGAAGGCGGATTTCTATCATCCTCAAATAAAAATTGCAACCCCTTTTTCTTCTCCAGTCCAAAAACCCATGCCCCGGCCCCTCATTCATCCCCCCATCGCTGGAAAAAACCCTGCAGTTCATCTGCGTCCGTCCACCCCAAGGAGCCTCTCTGCCAGGCCCGTTGCACGGGCCCCGTCCCCAGACCCTCCACGGCAACCTGTTTAGCACAGGGAACATCGTTTCCCAGCGCCGAGCATTCACAGCCCTTTCAGCGGCGCTAAACCGCAGGAAGAATGCCCAGAAACTTCGTTATAGCATACTCCATTCCCGTCTGTTGAAGACCGCCCCCCCCTTGCCGAACCCGCTCCAGACCGGCATCCGAACACAATTCCAAAGCCTTAGCCCACTGCCCACTTTTTGTGCAGTCTGTCATTTTGCTTCGACAAATCACAACTTTGCCACCCCGGACACCAGCTATTCAAAGACTTGTCCACAGCCCGTGTGGACAAACCTGCCCGGCCTGCATAAAAAGCTTTTCAATTCAAAACTCAAAAATCCCAATTCAAAAGTTAAAAGTGCCCGCAGAAGCTTCACCGCGGGAATCTTTTCAATCATCCCCGAACTTGATTCCCTGGGCCAGGGGCAGTTCCTGCGACCAGTTAATGGTGTTGGTCTGGCGCCTCATATAGGCCTTCCAGGCATCTGAGCCCGACTCCCTGCCGCCTCCGGTTTCTTTCTCGCCGCCGAAGGCGCCGCCGATTTCGGCTCCCGAGGTGCCGATGTTGACATTGGCAATGCCGCAGTCGCTGCCCACGTGACTGAGGAAGGTCTCGGTTTCGCGCAGGTCATTGGAGAAGATAGCCGAACTCAGCCCCTGAGGCACCGCGTTGTGGATGGCAATGGCCTCTTCCATGTCCCCACAGCGAATAAGATAAAGAATCGGCGCAAAGGTTTCCTCAAAGACCAGGTCCATGTCGTGATCGGCCTCAACCAGACAGGGGGTCACGTAGGTACCCGATGTATAGGGTTCCCCCTGCAGCACCTCGCCGCCGTAGAGAATTTTTCCTCCCTGCTTTTTGATCTCCCGCAGGGCCTTCTGCATCGTCTCCACGGCTCTACGGTCAATGAGCGGCCCCATCAATACCCCCTCTTCGAAGGGGTTGCCGATCTTTACCTGGCGGTAGGCGGCGACCAAGGCCTCAACCAACCGGTCATAAATCTGCTCGTGGATGATCAACCGGCGGGTGGTGGTACAACGCTGGCCCGCGGTGCCCACGGCACCGAAAAGGATGGCCCGCACCGCAAGGTGCAAATCGGCGCTGGGCATAACGATGATGCCGTTGTTGCCCCCCAGTTCGAGGATGGTCCTGCCCAGACGCCGCGCCACAACCTGCCCTACCCGGCGCCCCATGGCCACGCTGCCGGTGGCCGAAACCAGCGGAACGCGCCGGTCATTGATCATCCGCTCGCCGATCTCGTCCCGGTCGCCGATCACCAGGCTGAACACCCCTTCGGGGATGGCGTTTTGCTGCAACACTTCGCCGATCAGACCGCTTAAGGCAATGGAGGTCAGCGGCATGGTGCTTGAGGGTTTCCAGATAACCGTGTCACCGGCCACCAGGGCGATCATGGCGTTCCACGCAAGGACCGCCACCGGAAAGTTGAAGGCGGTGATCACCCCCACCGGCCCCAGGGGATGCCACTGTTCGTACATGCGGTGGGCACTGCGCTCGCTGTGCATGGTCAGCCCGTAGAGCATGCGGGCCTGGCCCACGGCCAGGTCGCAGATATCTATGGCCTCCTGCACCTCCCCCTCGCCCTCGGATCTGATTTTTCCGTTTTCAACCGTCAGCAGGGCTCCCAGGTCAGATTTGCATCGGCGCAAGGCTTCGCCGATCTGCCGCACGACCTCCCCGCGCCTGGGAGCGGGAACCGTTCGCCAGTCTTCGAAGGCACGTCGACTCAGGGTCACGACCTGCTCATACTCGGTGGCGCCGGCCTTATGGATCTTGCCCAGAACCTTGCCGTCGATGGGCGAAACGGACTCGAGGATTTCCTCGCTTCCCTCTAGCCAGCGACTGCCTGTAAACGCTGCAGAATGAACCTTTTGAATGCCGAATCTATCCAGAATTTCCTGCATGGCAAACCTCCTGCCCAATTTGCCCTGAAATACCTCTGCCTGCCTCAAATCAGGCCTCTTCCTCATCCTGTCCGGAACCTGGGGAGAATCGCAATCTATTATACCACCCTACCTCCACAACTCCTGCCCGGCCTTAGCCGCCCCCCCCCTTCCCAATGACTTTCGGGGCAGAATAAACCAAAACCTTGCTGGGGATCGAAGGTTCCCCAAAAGGCCAAAAATCCACACCCATCACCCGAGTCAATAGTCGATGCCCGGCTGGGGCTCGATGTCCTTGCGGTAGGCGTGCTTGATCTCGCGCACCTCGCTGACCGTATCGGCCACCTCGATGACCTGGGGATGGGCGTCGCGACCGGTAAGAACCAGATGCACCAGAGGCGGTTTGTGCTCGAGCAGATCGAGGACCTGGTCCAGGTCGACCAGATTGAGCTTCAGAGCGTTATTGATCTCGTCGAGGATCAGGATGTCATAGTTGCCCGAGAGCATTTTATCGCGGGCCAGTTCGACGGCGTCCTGGGCGTTGGCGCGATGCTCTTCCCAGGGGTAGGGGTTTCCGAGAATACCGCAAAACCCCTTACCGGTAGCGATCAGCTCGACAGCGCAGTTCATCTTTTTGACCCCGTCCCACTCCCCGGCGTAGAGGTCGCCCTTCATGAACTGGATGATGCTGACCTTCATGCCGTGACCGCAGGCGCGCAGAGCTATCCCCAGGGCCGAGGTCGTTTTCCCCTTACCGTTCCCGGTAATCACCTTTTTTCATAGCCTCACCAGGATCCTTCCAATCACCAATCACCAATCACCAATCACCAATCACCAATCACCGCCTTCAAACCATCTTGCGGTAGCGCCCTCCCACCTGCGCAAGGGTGCGGGTTATCTGCCCAAGGGTTGCGTGCCTGACGGTTTCGAGCAGTTCGCCGAAGATGTTGCCGTCAGCCAGCGCAACCTCCTTGAGCCGCATCAGGTAAACCGGCCCATCCTCGGCATGCCGGGCCTTAAATTCGCGCACCCGTCCCAGCTGGCGCTCCCAGTCCCGGGGGTCGGGCCTCACCACCTCACCCACCGGCGGGTACTTGTCAGGGTGCCCCTCGGGCAGCTCGTGGGTGTTGTAGCCGATGATTCTGCGCAAAGGGGCGCCCTGCCCTGCCTTTGCCCCGCGGCGCCGTTGCTGCTCGTAGCGAGCCGACTGTTCGGCGATCACCCGGCGCTGGTATCCCAGCTCGGTGGCCGGCCCCACCCCACCGAGCTGGTCGAGGCGCTCGAATTCGGCCAGGACCCCCCCCTGCACCTGACGCAGCAGGTTGCGAAAGGCATAAGAACCGGAGAGCAGGTTCTGGATAACGAAACCTTCGGCCTCCTCGCGCAGATAATTGGGGATCATGGTCGCCTGCCGCACCCACTTCTCGCCCGGGGTGGTCATCGGCTCGTCGGCCGAGTCGACATGCAACGAATTGGTATTGGCCAGAAGCCCGAGCAAGGCATGATAGGCCTGACGCACCGGGTTGAGGCTGTCCCACTCCTCGGCCTGCAGGGCCCGCCCCGAGGTCTGGGTGTGAAACTTGAAGTGCTGGGAGCGCTCGTCGCCGCGATAGACATCACGCATGGCGATCGCCCAGATTTTGCGGCAGGCTGCCCCATAGGCGAGCCACTCGGCCTCGTGGGAGACGCGGAAAAAAAAGGAGAGGCTCGGGGCGAAATCGTTGACCGCCATCCCCCGGGCCAGAAAGTTCTCCACGTAGGTAAAGCCGTTTGCCAGGGTAAAGGCCAGCTCCTGTATCGGCGCCGCCCCGGCCTCGCCGATATGATAGCCTGAGACGCTCAGGGAGTAGAACTTGTCGACCCCATTCCGGGTGAACCACTGCTGCACGTCACCGAGCAGCTTGACCGCGAAGTCGGGCTGAAAGATGCATTCGTTCTGCGCCTGGACCTCCTTGAGAATGTCGGCCTGAACGGTGCCGCGCAGACTGCCCAGCAACTCGCCGCGCAAGCCTGCCAGTTCGCTCTCGTCAAGGGCGGCCCCGCGCTGCTTTTCGAGTCGCTGCTGTTCGATCTCCATTGCGGCCACGAAGTACATGGCAAGAATGACCGGCGCCGGGCCGTTGATGGTCATCGAGGTGCTGATGTCGGGGATGTGAAAGCCCTGCAGCAGCAGCTTCATGTCCTCGTAGCTGTCGATGGAGACGCCTCCCTCGCCGATCTTGCCCCTGCTGCCGGGATCGTCGTCGCTGTCGGCGCCGTAGAGGGTAATGCCGTCAAAGGCGATGGACAGGCGCGGCCTGGCCACCCCTCGAGAAAGAAAGTGCAACCGCTGGTTGGTCTCCTCTGGGCCGCGCAGCCCTGCAAACTGGCGGGTCGTCTCGGCGCTGCTGCGGGTGCGGTAGGCAAAAATGCCGGTGACGAAGGGAAAGCTGCCTGGCAGCCCTTCTTCAAGCAGAAACCGCAACGACTCGCCACGATCCGCAGGGTCCGGCAAGGCCACCCTGGGCAGGCGCAGTCCGTTGGGGGTCTCCACCTCAGGCTCCTGCTCGAGGCGCCGGGCCGCTCGCCGCGACAACTCGCGCCACTGCTGCGGCCAGCTTTCGAGGAGCCGGGCACAGTGCGGGTCGAGCCGATCCTGCGCCTGCGGATCGCGTCGCGCCAGCTGCACCTGCTCCTCTGCCCAACGATCATAGTCCCTGACCCGGTCGACGATTTCTGCCAGGTAGGAGCGCCTGCGGTGAGGCACCAGCACCGATTTTTTGGCCAGCCTGAAAATGTCCCCTGCCGGTGCAAGCTCGGGGCCCGGCCAACCGAGGGCTTGACAGAGACCGGCGAAAAGCCGGTCCATCCCCGGGTCGCGATGAGCCTTGGCGACAATCCCGTGCAGCTGCCCCGGCAGTTTCTGCTCGGCAAGAAACGCCTGCAACTCCTGAAAAGCCGCTTCGGCCCCCTGCAGGTCGACCTTGTTCAGCACCACCAGATCGGCATCGCGCAGCAGCTGATCCTTTTCAAGCTGCAGTGCGCCACCATACTCCTTGGTTTTGACGTAAAGCAGCAGATCCGCTTGCAGGGAAGTGAAATCGAGGCCCGTCTGGCCGCTGCCCGGCGTTTCGACCAGAATCAGCTCGAAGCGGGCCGCGCGCAAGAGCCGCACCATGTCGGCCAGCGCCGGGCTGAAAGGGGCATAGGTTGCGCCGCTGGCCAGGCTGCGCAGCAGCACCCGCTGGTCATAGACGGCATTCATCCGCACCCGGTCCGCCAGAAAGGCCCCCGCCACTCCCTGCCGTGCCGTGGTCGGGTCATTGGCCAGAACCGCCAGCCTGCGCTGCGGAAAGGTTTCGAGCTGGCGCTGCACCAGTTCGTCAATCAACGTGCTCTTGCCCGCGCCGCCGTCACCAGTCACAATCACCACCTTTGATGCCTGGTTCGCAGGGACATCGACAAGGTCCTCAAGCCATCTCGGGGGGCCGGGCTGGGTCCCGCGGCTGCCAGCTTCGATCCGGCTCAACAACCTGGCCAGCACCGCGGGCTCGTCAAGGCGTTTAACCAGCGCTTGCGGGTCATCGCCCCGGCGCACGGTTTCGGCTGTCGCAAGGCTTTCGAGCAGATCACGGGCGACCTCCTCCAGGGACCATTCGGTGCCGTAGATTCTGCTCACCCCGGCAGCCTCGATCTGGTGGGCATCTTCGGCCAGGATGGTGCCCCCGCCACCGCCGAAGACCAGGATCCCCTCGCCCCCTTTTTGCTTCAGCTGCTCCAGCAGTTCGGGAAAGAACTGCAGGTGCCCGCCATTGTAAGAACTCACCGCCACCCCGTGCACGTCCTCCTGCACGGCGGCGCTGGCGATCTGCTCACCGGTCATGTTGAAGCCCAGGTATATCACCTCAACCGGCCGCCCGCAGTCAAGCAGGGCCTTATTGAGAGCCAGTACCGAGACATCGTGGCCGTCATAGGCTGCAACGGCGGTAAGGATGCGTAAGGGCATTTTCATCGGATTCGCTTCAACCCCTTGGGATAGCGCTCGGCAGCCAGCTCGTCGTAAAGCTGCTGGTAGTGGCGCCACTCCTTTTTATGCTCTTCGCCAACCTGTCGGACTATCTTGGCCGGCACGCCCACGGCGATCACCCCGTCAGGGATTTCACCGCGCACAACAGCACCTTCGCCAATTATAGCCCAGTCCCCGACGACGCCGTAATCAGAGATGATGGCGCCGGCCCCGACCACTGCGTTGTCCTTGACGGTGCAGTTATGCACTTTTCAGCAACTGGCGGAGACAAACCGCTAGCGATGGCTACAAAAAACTCTTACTTAAACATATTAGGTTAAGGGACGCTTGAAGCAACCCGCAGCATGAAATTAAACCCCTTTCTGACCAAACGGTCCTGGCAACGAAAAAGGCCTGAATAATTAAGCACTTCTAAATAAACAAAACACAGGTTCGATTTCCCCTTTCAAGTTTTTTATTTTCCCTAAATCTAAAATGTCGTTACAGAACCCCCTTTGGTTTCTTGAACCATTCTGCAAGCCAAGCCAATCCTGCCGCAAAAGCGCCGCACGAAGGCACCCGGCGGGCACGAACAATCAGCCCCGCCCCTTTAAATTAAGGGTATAAATATCCAGTTTGGGTAATTTTTCTTTGCATTTTTCCACAACGGTGTTTAATATGCGCTGAGAAGTATACAGTATACATAGGGCCGTTTTTCTGGCCTCTTCCACAAAGTCTACGGGGTATTCCCGGACCCACCGATCCATGATGTCTGTCCAAAGGAGGTTGCAGTATGGCTTATTTCAGCAATTGGCGAGGACCACCCGGGTTATCCCCCTGCAACTGCCGGCAGCAGGCAAGGGCCACAAGGAACCCCCTCCATAACCTTCTGCGGCAGTTGAAAAGTGCCCCATAAATCGAATCGACCGTTTCGGTTTCATTTGTTGAATCATTGCTTACCAAGGAATACACATCATGCAGATGACACAAAGCACAGTGGGCAGAAAGGTCCTGATGGCCGTTACCGGCCTGATCCTGCTTGTCTT
>CALZIZ010000057.1 GCA_945787465.1 uncultured Desulfuromonadales bacterium | reverse complement strand
CAGGAGCAAGCGATTATGGACATGTCTGCCATTGCAGATTTTTTTCGTCAGTTCGAAACGGGACGGGTCCTCGCCATGCTTCAGGACATGAATGCCGGCGCCCTGATCCACAACCCCTATTTTCTCGGCAGCATGGGAGTCCTGGCCCTGATTGCCCTGCTTATGCACTGGCGCCTGCTTCTGGTCACGATCCTTAGCGTAACCGGGTTCAGCTGGCTGCTCTCCTACACACTGCAGAAGGGGACCGCCCTGACCGGGCCAAGCAGCGACAACCTCCTGGTGTTCGTTGGTGGTGGAGCCGCGATAATCATGCTGGTCATCTACCTGCTGTTCATCAAGACCGAGTGAATTCACTTCAGTCTCGCCCAGCACCCGCAAGCTCACTCGACCTTCATGGTCACCGCCTGTCCAGAGGACTGACCACTAACCTGCAAGCTTTCCGCGTTTCTAGAACCTCCTATCCGGGAAAGGAAGAATCCGAGATCCATGAAAAAACGCGACATGATCGTTATCGCCATCGGCGTCGTCATCGTCCTGTTCCTCTGGGCAGCCCCAGAAGAGACGACCACGCGAGTCCCCTTTGACGAAAACCATAAACGGTTTTATGACATCTTTCAAAATGAAGGCAAAAAAGCCGCCGAAAAATTCTGCGAAGACTGCCACAACGCTGATGGGGTCCCCTTCCCTGAAGGCCACCCCCCAAAATACAGGTGCCTGTTCTGCCACAAAATCGTTCCGGGGGAAAAGCCCTGAACTGCTCATAAGCACAGTTGCTCCGCGTTGACCTGAACACCGGATTCTGATAATATTTGCTGTTAATAGTCAAACCCAAGACGGCAGGGACGGATTTACGGTTTGTCCCACCTCCTCGGACCCAATTACCTTTCCCTGCCAAAGCCAAACCCATTGTGAGATGGGGGCGGAAAACCACGGGTCTCCTAACGAGACAGCCGGGTTGCCAGGCTCGCGACAGCTGATTTCATCTTTCTCAAATTTTACACAAATCGCATCTGTGTCGACTGACCGGGGGGGGCCACGCCAAAGTCGATACACCTGGCATCGAGAAGAATCACCGAAGGTTTGGAAAAGGTGGCATACTCGTGTAATTCTGCCCTGCCTGCGCATCCACCCTCAAAAAGGGTGCCCTCTTCTGACCGACAGCCCTTCAGGGAGTAACCGAAATGAAAAAATGTGTTTCCTGTAAATGCTTCTTTGCAGCCCTGGCTTTCTCGTTGCTGGCCATAAGCGCCTGGGCGGCCATTCCCGCCCCGCCGGTCAATCAGAATCTCGGCATTACCGACGCAGTATTTAATAATCTTGCCGAACCCCAGTGCCGCGTCTGCCACGAGGACCCCAACGTCACAGGGCCCGTGACCAATGTCAATCGACATCACGTCAAGGTCAACGACGGTAGCATCATACCCGATGGAACCGCAGCTCCCAACGGGGTTGCTGGAGGCATCTACGAATGCACGACCTGCCATACCCTGTTTTTCAACCCGGAGACCCTGGCCTTTGAGTTCGACGTCTTTCGCGATTGCCTGGCCTGCCACCAACAGATCGCCGGACAGGCCTCGGTGCATCATTTAACCGCCACCGCCCAGGGCGGAGACTGCAGAGCGTGCCACGGGGCTTTCGTCAACAACATCGGCGACGGCCATACTATACCCACCTATGCCCCGAGCCTGGTGACGCCCTGGCCGAGCGGCAAACCAAACGCCGGTCCCAACGGCGAAGGAACCTGTGTTTTTTGTCATGACACCGGCACCGGAACCAGCACACCGGGCACCGACCCGGATACCGGCGCCCTGGTCTTCCGCAATGACGAAACCCATCACAGCACCGGGTTTATCCTCGATGCTACAAAGTGCATCTGGTGCCACGACACCGGCGGAGCCCCTGCAACCAGCGCGCTGTCGATTCGCACCTGCGAAGGCTGCCATGGCATCAGTAGCCTGCACAACATCCAGTTCGACAACGTCGGCGACGGCATCACCCCCAGCACCGAAGCTGCCGGCTTCGGCCACATTGGGGCCCAGAGCGACTGCAACGGCTGTCACGGCTTCTCCGCCGCAGCCGCATCGGCCCCGGCCAGCGGCCCGATTGTGCCGAGCGTCACCCTGCTGAGCGCCTACACCGTAGCCCAGGGCAAGGCAACCGCGATGACCGTCACCGGCAAAAACTTCATCAATTATCAGCAGAACCCTGTGACCGGAGAACTTATCGAACACAGCTCCCAAGTCCAGTTGACCGACGCCCTCGGAATCGTTTATGACCTGCCTGTCATGAATATCAGTTTCGACACCATGCAGGTCAACATCCCGGCCTACCTGAACGATGGCAACTACAAGCTCACCGCGATCAAGGGACCCCAGCAGAGCAACCCTGCGGTGGTCACGGTCATGTCAGCGGCCGCCATCACCTCTGCAGAACTCGGCACCGACGGCCTGATCAGCATCAAAGGCTTCGGTTTTAGTGCTGCCCCTCCCCAGGTTGACAACCTGGGGGTGTTCGTCGGCAACCAGCCGGCACCGGTCAAATCCTGGTCCGATACCGCCATCCTTGCTGAAGCGGGCGCTGCTGCCTGCGGCCAGACGATCAGCGTCACCTCCGGGTTCGGCACCCTCTCTGCCCAACTGACCGGCAACTGCACCGAGGTCAGAGAACCGCAAAGGGACCGCACCCTGCGTAAAAAGGCCAGAAAACTGGCCAAGCGTTCAAGAGTGCGCTGAGCCGAACGGGCATAAAGCCCGACGGGGTGGGGAAGCCCCCACCACTTGATAAGCATCCTTCCAAAGTCTTTTCAAATCGCTCTGGGATGAGGAGAATCATATACATGCGAGGCAAACTGACAATTACCCTGGTTTTTGCTCTGGCCCTGACCTGCCTGAGCCTTCCTGCCACGGCTCAAGCCCGCGAAAAGCGGGTCATTATCGGCTTTCATAAGAGTCTGGGGCAAGGTGAAGAATCACTGGTCCATGGCAAGCGGGGCAAAGTCCGCCATAAACTAAGAAGAATCAAAGCCATTGCCGCAAGCCTTCCCGAAGAGGAGATCGCTGCCCTGGCCCAGGATGCCCGGGTGGCATACATTGAGGAAGATGCCTACGTGCTGGCTATCGACCCGATGTATGAGGCCGAGTACGCAGCCTCCTGGGGGGTCACCCGCATCGGCAGTGCCGATGCCCATCAAGCCAATATCAAGGGCGCCGACATCAAGGTCGCCATCCTCGATACCGGCGTCGATTTCAACCACCCCGATCTCGCAGGGCGTATCGCTGGAGGCGTCAACCTGGTAAGTCCCGCTGTCGGGCTTCCCGCCCCGGATCCGGCCAATTTCATGGATGACAACTCCAACGGCCATGGCACCCACGTCGCCGGGGTCATCGCTGCCAACCTCGACACCCTCGGTGTGGTCGGGGTCGCTCCTGAAGCTGCCATCTACGCTGTCAAGGTTCTCGGTGGTTCGGGTTTCGGCCAGATCAGCGACATCGCTGCAGGAGTGCAGTGGGCCATCGAGAACGGCATGGACGTGATCAATATGAGCCTCGGCATCGGCGGCACCCCGGAGAACACCTTGCGCATGGCCTGCGAAGACGCCTACCAGGCCGGCATTGTCCTGGTCGCTGCCGCCGGAAACAGGCCCTTCCCCGAGCCCGTTCAGTACCCGGCCGCCTATCCTGAGGTCATCGCTGTGACCGCCAGCAGCTCAACGGACCAGATTGCAGGATTTGCCCCCACAGGCTCCGAGATTGAAATTGCCGCCCCAGGAGTGGCGATCTGGTCAACCACCAGCTCATCAAACTGGCAAACCACTGAAGATTATTACTTTCTTTCCGGCAGCTCTCAGGCGACTCCGCATGTAGCCGGTGCCGCTGCTTTGATCCTCGCAGCAGGGATTGCCGACACCAACGGGCAGTTCGGCGTCGCCGACGAGGTTCGACTGCGTTTGCAGCAAACCGCCCAGGATTTCGGCACCGAAGGCTTGGATGATAGTTTCGGCTATGGCTTGGTTGATGTGATCGCCGCCCTCGGCCTGGAAACACCCCCCGAGCCCCCGGTCGACCCGCCAGACACCAATACCATCACGCTGACCAGAGGCCGGGGTGCGGTCGCAGCTGACGCCCTGCAGGTGCCCCTTGGTTCGGCCCCGTACCTGGTAACAATTGCCAGTGACGGCCTGCGCCGTGTCGCCATGGAAGTGATGGAAAATGGTGTTCCGGTTGAAGAGTTGGAGCGAACCTACACCTTCCGGCGCAAAAAAAACAACCAGGTTCAGTTCGTCATTGACGGGACGGATCGTGTTTACGATGTGGTGTTCACCCCCATAGGCAAGTCAGGCCGCTCGGCTGAGATTACCCTGAGCGCGATCACCGCAGGCACCGACCTGAGTGAAGTCCTCGGCAGTATGCCGCCCACCAGGGTGCAGATGAAAAAGCGGGCCAAGCTGGCAAAAAAATAGCACCAGCCATAAACCCCGAATCTGTCAAAAAAAGCATGGTCCGCAAGGATCATGCTTTTTCTTTACAACACCCAGACAGGATCCCCCAGACCATGCCCCCAACAACCATCGATCTGTCCATACACCTGAACGCGCTGTGTAAAGATCTCATCCTCCGGGTCCCCGAGTTTGGCCACATCGACCCCTGCAGGGTCCTGTTTACCCTGGCACGCTCCCGCAGCACCGGCACCCATGGCGTCTATGCCCGCATCTGCCCTTTGCGGCTGCCCGGGGGCACCAATGAAACCAGTCGACGCCGCGGCCAATACCTCGAGACCCTACGGTTGCCGCCATTGACCTACCAGGGCAACGACATCCTCTACCTGATCACCATTATGATCCCGCGATTCCTGCGGCTGACATTCGAGCAGCGCCTGCAGACGGTCATCCACGAGCTTTACCATATCTCAGAGGCCTTCGACGGTGACATTCGTCGTTTTGCCGGGCGGAACTTCGCCCATGGTTCATCCCGCCAAAAATATAACCTCAAGATGGCAGAACTGGCCCGGAACTATCTAAAACAGGAGCCCGCCCCTGGCCTGCTGTCATTCCTGCAGCTTTCCGAGACCGACTGGGACCAGGGCGGTTTTCATATCAGCGGACTGAAGGTGCCGGTACCAAAACTAAAGCTTATCGCCCGAAAAAAACTTTAACCCGGTGCCAAGCCCTGGAAACAATAAAAAACATCCGTACTTCTGATCCAGCACCAATGGACCCAAAATTCCGCCCTAAGGTTAATTTTTTTTATTCAATACTTCCAAACATTTAGCCCAAACCACGACAAATCGCCTCCCATGACCGATTGACAGCCCTTCCCCCCTTGGTATTTTTACAGAATCAACGCAGAAATCCCCTTGACCACCTTTACCTGCAAGGCGTCATCTATCAAATACACCGCAAGGCAAAACCCAATGCGAGGCGGGGATAAAAGTGTCCTGTTTCGTTTTTGGGGAACAGCAGTTAATGAAACTCTACCAGCAGCTTCGGCAAAATAGCAAAAGGGAAAAGAAAACAGCTGGTAAATCAATGAAAGGAGGTCTGAACATTAAATGCTTGAGTTTCAAAGGCCATTTGCTGAAGCAAACTCACTCTTAAATGAACAAAGAAGGGAGTAAGCCAAATGGAAAAGGGTATTTTTGCGAAATTGACACTTGCCACAGTCTTATTATTGAGCCTGGCCTTCACCGGCTGGGCGGCCGTTCCCGCCCCGCCAGCCAATCAGAACCTCGGTATTGATGACGGCGTCTTCAACAACCTGGCCGAAGACCAATGCCGGCTCTGCCACGGCCCCAATGCTGAGCCCGACAGCCCGGTGGCCCCCGAACCGACCAACGTCGACCGCCACCACCTGCGGGTTGACACCCTGATCGGCACTGACCCCACCCAGGACCCATCGGCAGCCCCCTGCCTTGATCAAGATCCTGCAACCTGCGTGGTCGGGGATGTATTTGAATGTCTGAGCTGCCATGAACTGGTATTTAATCCGGTCACCGGAGCCTTTGAGTTCGCAGAGTTCCGCGACTGCCTGCAATGTCACGAGCAGGTGGCCGGCCAAGCCTCGGTCCACCACCTGACCCCCGATGCCGAGGCCCGCGACTGTGTCTCCTGCCATGGCGGTATCATCACCAACTTTGACGACGGGCATTTCATCCCCACCTACGCCCCAAGTCTGGTCACCCCCTGGCCTAGCAACAAGCCAAACGGTGGCGATCCAAACCCGGTTTTACCCACTGTAGAGCAGGGGAACTGCAATTACTGTCACAACACCGCCGACAACACCTCGACCCCAGTGACTGATCCTGATAGCGGGGTCCTGGTCTACAGAAATGCTGAAACTCACCACAGCACCGGCTTCATCCTCGACGGCGCCAAGTGCGTGTGGTGCCATAACGTCCTTCCGGGGCTCAACGATGCAGCTTCCATCCGCCGATGTGAAGATTGCCATGGCATCGACACCCTTCACAATATCCAGTTTGACAATGTTGGTGACGGTGTCGATCCCGGTGCTGAAGCCCCCTGGTTCGGCCACATCGGCAATAACAGCGACTGCGAGGGGTGTCACGGTTTTACCGCCGGCGCAGCTTCTGCACCGGGGGGAGGACCCCTCATTCCTCAGGTCGACTCTTTAAGCAAAGCTTCGTTTATTGAAGGTCAATCCACCGACATCGTAATGACCGGCCAAAACTTCCTCAACACCATCACCAACCCGATGGACGGTTCAAAGATCGACCTGGAGTGCACTGTGGTGGTAACCGATGCAAGCGGCTATGCCCGCACCCTGAAACCGACCAGCATCACTTACGGCACCATGAATGTGACCATCCCAGCCGATCTGCCTGAAGGCAACTACAAGCTGGCGGCGGTCAAATACGGCAAGTACAGCAATCCCATGCCTTGCACCGTGATGACCCAGCCGGAAATCTACTCGGCCGATCTCGCCGCGGACGGCACCATCACCATCAATGGCAACGGCTTCAGCGCTATGCCTCCGGTGATCGACGGTTTGGGCGTTGCTGTCGAGGGCAAGGCCGCCAACACCCTCTCCTGGGGCGATGACCGCATCGTCGCCAAACTGCCAGGGGCCAACTGCGACCAGACCGTGACCGTCAGCTCCAGCTTCGGCTCTGTCTCCGATGTGCTTGTCGGCGAATGCAATCCTGACGCTACGGCCGAGGCTCCGGTCATCGATCGCTGCAACCGCACCCGCAGTCGCACCGGTCGCATCCTGACCCTCTACGGCGATAACTTCGGAACGGACGGTGGCCAGGTCATGGTCGGCTCAATGGAAGCCGAAACGACCCTGTGGACCGACGGCAAGGTCAAGTTCAGAGTGCCCGCCGACAAGAGGGGCTACAAAATGATCAACGTCATCGTCAACGGTCAGACCAGCAACCAGGTTAAATTCTACAAGAGATAAGCGTCAGCATCCTGTTATTGAAAAGGGCGGCCCCGTGTTGGCGGGGCCGCCCTCTTTTTTCTCTCCAACCTGCTTGCGCTGCTGCTGTTCGGACGCTTAGGCTTTACGGCCAGAGCGCCGTTTCAGCAAAATCCCCACAACCAGCGCCACTCCCATGGTCAATAGTCCCCCCACAACCCCGGCCAGAGAGGTACCGGCCTGGGGCGCAAACCGGCTTGCCGGTTCTTCGTTTTGCCGAAGAGAGTAATCAGGCAGCAGCGCGGTCTTCTCCTGCACCCTGGCCAGGGTTTCGTGTGTGCCCCCGGCGGGGGCTTCGAGCTCTTGCTCGGCGGTAACCTTCTGAATCGCCCATTCCAGGCCGTCAGGGTTTTCCGAGGCCATCCAGGACAACGCCCCTCCTGTAACCAGCGCCACAAGAGACAGCGCGACCAGAACCCGCCGCCATGAACGGACCGGTGACGAGGCATCAACCAGGCGGGTGTCGAGGATTTCGGGCCGGACCCGCCAGACAAAGGCGATGACCATGGCGGTCACAACCCCTTCGACCATGCCGATCCCCAGATGGATCGGCAGCATCATCAGCGCGAAGGCCTTAAAGGGCAGCTCGGCAACCCCTGACAGGGTGGTTTGCAGCACCACCCCCAGGGCTCCCAACTCAAGCCCGAGAACGGCAGCAAGAACCGAGGCGCCCATAAGCCTGGCCTGGGTGGGGCGTTCTCCGACAAGCCGTCGATAGATCAGGGGATAGGCGACAAAACAGGGGAAAAATCCAAGGTTGAACACATTACAGCCCAGGGCGAGAAGACCCCCGTCTGCAAAAAAGAGCGCCTGAACCGTAAGCACCGAGGCAAGGACCACCAGAGCTGCCCAGGGCCCCAGCAAGACGGCCAGCAGCAGCCCGCCACCGAGATGACCGCTCGACCCGGTACCGGGGATGGTGAAGTTAATCATCTGCGCGGCAAAGATAAAGGCGCCGAGCACGCCCATCAGGGGGACCTTACGATCATCCAGTTCACGCTTTACCTTGCTTGAGCATACGGCGATTGTGGCAGCGGTTGCAGCCCACATCGAGGCTCCAACTACGGGAGATAAGAGAGCGTCAGCCATGTGCATGGGAGGACTCCTGATTCGGCCAGGGCGGCCCAGTAATACAGATTTGAGTTTCGTGTTACCAGATGGCTAAAATAACCCCATCGAGGATTAAAGTCAAGATACTGGCTACGCTCCAGCAAATACATAGCACGAATGCGGACCAGAAGCCCCCTGCAAGGCAATCAATTCTGCAAGATTTGGCCAAAGGCCCTTGCGGTTCGGCCTCGGCCCCCCGGAAAGGAGTACCCCCTGCTTCCAGCAGCTTAAAAAAGGAGTGGCCTCGAGGGGTATTCCTCGAGGCCACTCCCTTTACAGTATGCCTGATACGACTTAAAGGCCCCGAATCCCGACGTTTTGCACATGATTTCGGGCCAGGGCGGCAAAGCTCTCCAGTCGCTCAGGACAATGGGGCACAATGGTCTGAACCCCCTCGTCCATGGCATGCTGAGGGACAAACTGCTGAAGCATCCAGGATTGCGCTCCGCGGACCTGCTCACAGAGAAGCCGAATATCCTCCTCCTCGACCAGACCCGGCACGCAGGTGGTGCGAAATTCGTAGGGGATATCGCCCTCTAGAATCAACCTGATGCTTTTTCGCAGGGATGGGACACAGACCGGCCCGGAGTGCAACTCTCCATAGCGCTCGGGGGCGGTCTTAAGATCAAGCGCCAGGTAATCGACCAGCCCGAGCCCCATGATATTCTCAAGGACCGCCGGGGCCAGCCCATTGGTATCGAGCTTGACCAGCAACCCCAGCGCCTTGATCTCTTTAAGCAACCCGGGTAACTCCGGATCGAGGGTCGGCTCTCCACCGGAAATCACCACCCCGTCGATGAACCGACGGCGCTCCTGCAATTCATCCAGAAGCGCCGCCATCGGGTAGTCGGAAAGCTCTTCGGGTGCAAGAACCAGCGAGGGGTTATGACAGAAACCGCAGCTCAGGTTACAGCCACCGAAAAAGACCAGGGAAGCAATCTTGCCCGGGTAGTCGAGCAGACTGGTCCCCTGAAAACCTTTGACCCCCATCTAGCTATTCTTCGCCCCTGGAGGTCTCCATAAGGAATTCGGTGCGGTCCTTAAATTCTTCTTTCTTGCCCTTGTTCCACTGCTGAACCGGGCGGAAAAAACCGCAAACACGAGAGTAAACTTCAGTTTTCGAATCACATTTTTTAGCCATTGAATTTCTCCTTATTTGTAAAATCTCGTAACATGTGACGGGTAACGCGTAACGGGTAGAAGACAATCCGTCACTCATCACTTGCCCTAAGCCGCCTTGCCGTCATGGTGATGGGGGCACTCGAAGTGCTCACCGGAAATATAGCCATGCACCGGACAGATGGTAAAGGTCGGGCTGATGGTGAAATAAGGCAGGTGAAAGTTTTCGGCAATTCTCTGCACTAGCAGTCTGGCACTGCTCCAGTCCTCGAGCCGCTCGCCGAGGAAGCCGTGGAAGACGGTGCCGCCTGTATAACGGGTCTGCAGCCCATCCTGATGCTTCAGCGCCTGGAAAATATCCTCGGTGCTCCCGACCGGCAACTGGGTCGAATTGGTGTAGTAGGCCTGGTCGGTGCCGGCTGCTATAATATCAGGGAAGCTCTCCCGGTCGCGTTTGGCCAGGCGGAAGCTCGTCCCCTCCCCGGGGGTAGCTTCGAGGTTGAACAGGTGGCCGGTCTCCTCCTGGAAATGCTCGAGCTGGCTACGCATAAAGTTCAGGGTCTTGACCGCAAGATTCTTGCCTTCTTCGGACTCGATGCCCTTGCCGATCAGATTCAGGCAGGCTTCGTTCATACCGATCAAGCCGATGGTAGAGAAATGATTATCCCAGTAGCTGTCGCTACGTTCGTAGACCCCGGAAAGGTAAAAGCGGCTGTAGGGATAAAGGCCTTCGTTGGTAAAGCGCTCCAGCTGCTTACGCTTGATCTCCAGAGAATTGAAGGCCAGGCGCATCAACTCTGCAATGCGGGAAAAGAAATCGTCCTGGCCCTCAGAGGTATAGGCTGCCCGCGGCAGGTTGACCGTAACCACCCCGATAGAGCCGGTCAGGGGATTGGAGCCGAACAGTCCGCCGCCGCGGCGGCGCAGTTCGCGGTTGTCGAGACGCAGCCGGCAGCACATGGACCGGGCGTCCTCGGGATCCATGTCCGAGTTGATAAAATTACTGAAATAGGGGATGCCGTATTTGGCGGTCATCTCCCAGATCGGCCGAAAGCGCAGGCTGTCCCAATCAAAGTTGTCGGTGATGTTGTAGGTGGGGATGGGGAAGGAGAAGATCCGCCCGGAGCTGTCCCCTTCCATCATCACTTCGCAGAAGGCGCGGTTGAACAGGTCCATCTCGTCCTGAAAATCGCCGTAGCAATCGTCCATGAGCTGCCCGCCGGAGACCACCGCCTCCTTGGCCATGTTCTTCGGCGCAGCCATATCGAGGGTGATGTTGGTGAACGGGGTCTGAAAACCGACCCGCGTCGGCACGTTCATATTGAAGATGAACTCCTGAACGGCCTGCTTGACCTCGTCATAGCTCAGCTTGTCGTAGCGGATAAAGGGCGCCAGCAGGGTGTCGAAGTTGGCAAAGGCCTGAGCCCCCGCTGCCTCGCCCTGGAGGGTGTAGAAAAAGTTGACCACTTGGCCCAGTGCGGTGCGAAAATGTTTGGGCGGCGCGCTCTGAACCTTGCCGAAGGCACCGGTAAAGCCCTTGAGCAGCAGGTCCTTCAGGTCCCAGCCGCAGCAGTAAACCGAGAGCATGCCCAGATCATGGATATGAAATGCCCCCTCGCGGTGCGCATCGGCAATGTCGGCGGGATAGATCTTGTTCAACCAGTAGTTGCTGGTGATATTGGCGGCGATGTGGTTATTGAGCCCCTGGAGCGAGTAGCCCATGTTGGCGTTTTCATTGACCCGCCAGTCCTCCTGGGTCAGGTAGGAATCGATCGCCTCGATGGACTCCTTCATGAACTCCTGGGTTTTCCTGAGGCTTTCGTGCTGCTTGCGGTAGAGGATATAATTTTTTGCTACCTTGGCGTGACCATTCTCGATCAGGCACTTTTCAACCAGGTCCTGCACATTCTCAACCGTTGGAATGCGTCCATCCTTATAGATGACTTCCAGGATGCCGACAACCTGGCGGGCGTTGTCGACGGCCTTCTGCATGTCAGTGCCACCGACGGCCCGCACGGCTTTCTGAATAGCCTCGGAAATTTTGGATTTTTCAAAAGGGACGAGCCGGCCGTCGCGCTTGCGGATGTATTCGAGCATCTCTTGCAACCCTCCAGGAAATAATATGATCAACGCTTGAAAATCTAGCACAGCTTGGGCCCTTGTCAAAGGGAAAATCCCAACATCTAGAGATTTTCCAGCCGGACAAGCACAAGATATTGTGAAATCACCGTGGACAGCCTGTGGATGGGCGGTGGACAGGAGGGGCCAGACCAGCAATATCCTTGACGCCTCGGGGTGGCCATGCTAAACAGACTTTAGTCCACTACCGGCTTAATGAGGGTATCAATGAGGGTATCAATGGCTGAACTTTCCCGTTTCGGGGTTTCGATCGACGAAAGATTACTCCAGCGCTTCGATAAGCTGATCGCAGGCAAAGGTTACGGCAACCGATCCGAGGCGATCCGCGACCTGATCCGTGGGGCGCTGGTCGAAGACCAGTGGGCCAAAGGGGACGCCGAAACCGTTGGGACAGTGACCCTGGTCTATGATCACCACACCCGGGACCTTTCGGACAAGCTGACCGAACAGCAGCATACCCACCACGATGCAATCATTTCGACGCTCCACGTCCATCTCGATGCACACCACTGCCTGGAGGTGGTGGTCGTCAAAGGCAAGGCCCAGGAAGTTAAACGCCTGGCCGATGAACTGATCGGCACCAAGGGGGTCAAGCACGGCAAACTCGTCACCTCAACCACCGGCGCCGAACTGCTCTGAACCATGTTTGAGTACGACAACCGCGATACGCGCATGCCTTCGGGTGGCACGAAAAATACATTCGTATAACCTAAGACGGACGGGCGGACCGCAGGCTGGATCAAAAAGACCATGGCCAAAATCGAATCAGCATTTTTTGATATCGGCACCCTGGATACCCTGGCCTACCAGGACACCGCCATCCACCGGCTCGACCCGCGGGCCAAGCTGGTCACCACCCTGATCTTCATCCTCACCGTGGTTTCTTCGGGCAAATACGAAGTCAGCGCCCTGCTGCCCTTTTTTATCTACCCTGCCGTCCTGATCGGGTTAGCCAACCTGCCGCCCGGCTACCTGCTCAAAAAACTGATCATCGTCGCCCCATTTGCCTTTTTTATCGGGGTGATCAACCCCTTTCTTGACCGCCAGATCCTGCTGCAACTCGGCCCCTTGGAGATCTCCGGTGGCTGGATTTCCTTTACCTCGATTCTGCTGCGCTTCGCCCTGACCGTGAGCGCCGCACTGATCCTCATCGCCACCACGAGCTTCGCCGGGGTCTGCATGGCCCTCGAGAGGCTTGGCGCTCCCCGGGTTTTCGCCCTGCAACTGCTCTTTCTCTACCGCTACCTTTTCGTGCTGGTTGACGAGGCGCTGCGCATCGTCAGGGCCCGGGCCCTGCGCTCCTTCCACGGCAGGGGCATGGGAATGCGGATCTTCGGGCAGCTGATCGGCCAGCTTCTGGTGCGCACCCTTGACCGCGCCCAACGCATCCACCTGGCGATGTGCTGCCGCGGCTTTAACGGCGAAATCCGCATGCTGCGCAACCTGCGCATCGGCCCCCCGGAGGTGCTCTTTACCCTCGGCTGGTCGGCCGTCTTTATCCTCATGCGTCTCTACAACCTGCCCCAACTGCTGGGGCAAATCGTTACGGAGCTGGCCCGATGAGCCACCACATCGTCGAAGTCAAAGACCTCAGGCATACCTACCCGGACGGCACCGCGGCCGTCCAGGGGATCTCCTTTCGCATCCACCATGGCGAATCGGTAGCCATCGTCGGTGCCAACGGCGCCGGCAAATCGACCCTGCTGCTGCATCTCAACGGCTACCTGACGCCCAGCGAGGGCACCATCCGGATCGGCGATTTTCCGCTGACCAAGGACACGGTTCAGGATATCAGGCGCACCGTCGGCATGGTCTTTCAGGACCCCGACGACCAATTGTTCATGCCGACGGTCTTTGACGACGTGGCCTTCGGCCCGCTGAACCTTGGCCTGCCGCCGGATGAAGTCACCGAACGGGTGACCGAAGCCCTCAAAAGGGTGGAGGCCCTGGAGCTCAAGGATCGCCCCCCCTACAAACTCTCCGGCGGCCAGAAGCGAGCGGTAGCCATCGCTTCGGTACTCTCGATGAGCCCCGACATCCTGGTCATGGATGAGCCGACCACCGGCCTCGACCCCCATGCCCGCCGTCGACTCATCGAACTGCTGGCTGGCTTTCGCCACACCAAGATCATCGCCACCCACGACCTCGACCTGGTCATGGACCTTTGCGAAAGAACCATCGTCATCCACCAGGGCGAGGTCACCGCCGACGGCCCGACCCTGGAGATCTTTCAGAACCAGCCCCTGCTCGAGAAAAGCCACCTCGAAAAGCCCCTGCGCCTGCAGGGCTGCCCGGTTTGCAGCAGAGCCCCCGGAGATGAGTCAGACTAACTCCTGCACCTGCGGCTGAAGGGTCATGGCAGCGAAAAGCGCGCGAACAGGATGTCCTTGTCCTTCCCCGACCCCCCATCCTCATCCGATTGCCAGACCACGACCCACTCCTTTCCATCGGTCGCGATCTGGGGCCCGGTGTCCTCCCCGCTGTCGGAACTGGCATTTGAGTGGAGGGCCTTGGGGGCACTCCAACTCTGACCGTTATCTGTGCTGCTTGCCATCAGGATATCCCGGTCGGTGCCAAGCGGCCCCCCAAGGTCGTCACCGCTGACCCAGACGACAACCCAGTTTCCCCCGCCATCGGTCGCGATATGAGGCAAAAGGTCATCCCCCTTGTCCGTGGCCGCATTGGTGTTGAGCATCTTGAGCCCTGTCCAGGTCTTGCCATTGTCCTTACTGCGGGCCACCAGCAGATCGGCATCGGCCTTGAGGGGCGCAACCTTGCCGTTGACGGTAACCTTGGGCACCCTGGAACTCCACACGGCCAGCCAGTTGCCTTTGCCATCGGTGGCGACGCTCGGCGATTCGTCCGATTCACCGTCTGAAGAGAAAAACGGCACCATTGCTGCTGGAGATGACCACTTGACCGCCGGGTCGGGAACACTCCACAAGGTTTGCTTGGCCTGGGCGAAGAGGATATCGGTATCGGCACCCAGAACCTGAGCCGAGGTATTGCCTAAAGAGGCCCAGGCCAACACCCAGTTGCCCTTGCCATCACCGGCCACCTGGGCGTCGTAGTCCGCTTCGCTGGAGCCGATGCAGTAGGGTCCGAACCAGGGGCTTCCGGCAACGTAGGTGATATTGTCGGTGTATTGAAAATAAACTTTAGTCGGTTTGAGGTAATCCGAGCAGGCCGCCCCTTTAACATGGATCACCCTCGAATCTCCCGTCCAGACCACCACCCAGTATTTGCCATTGGTCACCAGACGAGGATTCCAATCGCCCTCGGCCTTCTTTTTGTAGGGGCTGCCCGAATAGTAATAGGGGCTGTCTGAGTCGGCGTTTCGGTTCAGTGGCTTTAGGTCTTTCCAGGTTTTGCCGTTATCCTCGCTCCTGGCAATGAGAATGTCGAGATCGTCCTTGATCGTCAGGGTCTGACCGTAGGCCTTCAATTCCGGGACCGTCGAACTCCAGACAACGGCCCAGTTCTTCTGACCATCAGTGGCAATAGAGGGCGTGAAATCATTCCCTTTGGCCAGAGCCGGGTTCTTAACCAGCAGCTGGGGAGCGCCCCAGCTTTGTCCATCTTTGCTGCTGGAGATCAGGATGTCCAGGTCGGCTTTTTTGCCGTTGTTCAGATTGTCATCCGAACTCCAGACCACGACCCATCGCCCGTTGCCAAAAGCGATAGTAGGCGAGAGGTCATCCCCCTTGTCCTTGGCGGCGTAGTAATAGAGCACCTCAGGTTTGGCAACCCCCTCGCCACCAGCCTTTACAAGGGCAACCACGGCAATTGCAAGAACTGAGATTGCCAGCAACCAAAGATAGGTGCCTGACCACTTGGGACCTTCCCACTCAAAATCTTTACCCATAAGAGCCCCCATTTCTGCTTATTCACGACAAAAGGATGCAAACCGACTTGCCGCAACCTCCCCCCCCCCTTGTCCATTTGATTTAACTAATATCTCCCCAGGCCTTTTTGTCAAATCAGAAACCTTTGACGAAAGTTGGCCCAGGCAATCCCTTCCGGTCCCTCGCGGCAATTATTTTCATGACAGGGAGACCTTTTTCCCGCCCCTGCCCTGCTTGGTGTTTTTATTGCACTTGATCTGCCGTGCGCCCGAACAGCGCCCTTCACCCAAAAGACCGGCATTAAAAGACTCACCAGCGGCATAATGATGACTTTTGGGCGATAGAATTCGTCTATATTTTGACAGGGACCAGTCCCCGGCAAAGTTGCCATCAGGTCGGCGGTTTCCCTGAAACGGAGTCTCCCATGAAAGCCCCCAGCAACAGCCAAGCATTGGTTGTTCAGGAAATCGTCCAGACCATCAACCTGGAACCGGACTCCTGGATGGCCCTAAACAAAATTGTTGGAATCCTGAAAAACCGGCTCGACTGCGATCGCGGCATGATATTTCTGCAAAACCCAGAAACCTCCTGCCTCAGCTTTGCGGAAGGTTTCGGCCTGGGCGAAGATGAAGAGGCCCTGCTGAGGGAACTTCACCTCGAACCCGATACCGCTGCAGCCCAGAGCGTGCTCGGTGAGTCAATAATCAAGGGCGAACCGCTGTTGGTAGCCTCTGACACGGACCGCTCCCCCAAGCTCAGCTGGCTGGGTCTGACCGACGGCGGACCACTCATCTGCTGTCCCATCAGCAGCCATGGCAAAACCATCGGCCTGCTCAAGGTCGACAATGCCAAAAGCGGCCGCGAATTGACTCGAAGCGACCTTGAGTTGCTCAGGGGCATCACCCCGGTCATCGGCATCAGCATCGCCAATGCCAACCTGCTTGACGCCATGACCATGCAGCTTATGGAAATCCAGGAGCGGGACAAACTCCTGGAGCTGCATCAAGGAGCCCTCGAAGAACAGGTCAGGCAGCGCACCCAGCAGTTGCAGAACGCACTCGACAGGGCCAACGAGCTTGCCTGCAAGGCCGAGGAGGCAAACCGGGCCAAATCCGAGTTTCTGGCCAAGGTCTGGCACGAACTGCGCACCCCCCTAAACGGCATCATCGGCTTTGCCGAACTGATCCGTTACTCGAAAAACAGCGACAATTATCACACCTATGCGGGTCTTATTCTCGGCGAATCGGAAATGCTGCTGTCGCTGATCAATGAAATGCTCGACCACTCAAAACTCGAGGCCAACAAGTTCGACCTCGAGTCCCTGCCCTTCGACCTCCAGGAGCTTCTCAACCGCATCGCCTCCTCCATGGGAACCAGCGCCAGAAAGAAGGGGCTTGATTTCAAACTGACCATGGACCCAGCGGTGCGCCCCCGCATGATCGGCGATCCGACCCGCTTGCGGCAGGTGCTGGTCAACCTGGTCGGCAACGCCGTTAAATTCACCGAAAGGGGCTTTGTCCATGTAACGATGAAGCTGGTCGAAGACCTCGGCGACCGTTACCGGCTTCAATTCAACGTTGAAGATACCGGTATCGGTATCCCTGAGGACAAAAAAGAGACCATCTTCGAAAGCTTCAGCCAGGCCGACGGCAGCATGACCCGCCGGTTCGGAGGCACGGGCCTTGGAACCACCATCGCCAAGCAGATCGTGGAAATGATGGGGGGGGAAATCGGGGTGGAAAGCCAGGAGGGCCGCGGCAGCACATTCTGGGTTACGGTGGTCATTGAAAAGCGCTACGGAGCCGAGGATGGTAGAGAAGCTCCCCAGCAGGTGGTTGAACAGGAAACCGAGCCCGAGATGCGCCAGGGATTGATTTTGCTGGTCGAGGACTACCCCACCAACCAGCAGGTCGCCCGGGCCCACCTGGAACATGCCGGTTACCAGGTCGATATCGCCGACAACGGCTGCATCGCCCTTGAGATGGCCCCGGAAAAACCCTACGACCTGATCCTGATGGATGTGCAGATGCCTGAGATGGATGGCTACGAAACCACGCGCAGCATCCGCGCCTGGAATGGACCCTGGGAGTCGATTCCGATCCTCGCCATGACAGCCAATGCCTCCCAGAGCGATCGCCAGAAATGCCTGGACTCGGGCATGAACGAGGTCATTACCAAACCGGTGCGCAAACAGACCTTCCTGAGCACCGTTAACCATTGGCTCAGCGATCATGATCCTCGCTCTGACAGGCCCGATGCAGTGGCGCCACAGGTATCGACAAGCGCCCCCCTGGACTTTTCCGGGGCTCTTGCTGAATTCGGCGACGATCACGCCTTTCTGCATCAGGTCATCAGCGGTTTTCTGGGCAACGTCGAGCAGCAAATCGAGCAGATGACCCAGGCCCTGGAAACCGAAGACCTGGAGAGGATACGCAAGGAGGCCCACTCCATAAAGGGCGGGGCCGGCAATCTCCTGGCAGCCCCCCTTGCCGAAGCATCCCGCGCCCTGGAAGAACTCGGCAAGGCCAGGGATGCCGGGCCGATCCCCCAAGCGCTGAAGAAACTCGGTGAAGAATATCTACAGCTACGAAAATATTACGAAGAATTTTGCGCGGTGCAGCAATAAAAGGAGACAGAAGACGATGAAAATTCTTGTGGTTGACGATGAGTTTGTAAGCCTGTCCAAGCTCAGCCTGCTTCTCTCCGGCTTCGGCCAGTGCGACGCGGCGACCCATGGCGGCCAGGCCCTGGAGAAGTTCAAACTCGCCCACCAGGAGGGCTCCCCCTACGATCTGGTCACCCTGGATGTCGACATGCCGGACATGAGCGGTCAGCAGGTCGTCGAAGCCATCCGCAACTGGGAAACCGATCAGGGCATCCGCTCCCACCAGGGCGAGGCGAAAATCCTCATGGTCACCGGGATGACCGACGGAAAAAACATCATGTCCGCCTTTCGCAAGGGTTGCGAGGGCTACATCCCCAAGCCCTTCAACAAAGCCGACATCGAAAAGGCGCTGGGCGAGATAGGCCTGGTATCCCCGAGCTGAATCAAAGGGAGCTATTTTCCACCTGACCAACGCAAAACGGGGGCTGCCCAGATGGGAGCCCCCGTTTTTTATAATTAAATAGTTACTATTCACCACATTTTCAAAGCAAAACCGTCGGGCCGGGACCCGACGGTTTTAAATGCTTTTTGCTGAGGTGCTGAACAGTTACATTAAATAAAAAGTTATCCTAGAGTCCCAGGTAAGCCTTTTTCACATCCTCGTTGCTCAACAGGCTTTCAGCGGCATCGGCCAAGGTGATACGACCGTTTTCCATAACGTAGCCGCGGTGGGCAAGCTTGAGGGCCTGGTTGGCGTTCTGCTCCACCAGGAAGATGGTGGTGTTGTTCTCGCGGTTGATGCGCTTGATGATCTCGAAGATCTGCGCGATGATGATCGGCGCCAGCCCCAGCGAAGGCTCATCGAGAAGCAACAGCCGCGGCCGGGCCATCAGCGCCCGGGAGATGGCGAGCATCTGCTGCTCGCCCCCCGAGAGGGTACCGCCGAGTTGGTTGCGGCGCTTCTCGAGGATGGGGAAGAGCTCCATCACGTAGTTCATATCCTGCTTGATAAGGATCTTGTTGGTGCGCAGGAAGGCACCCATCTCCAGGTTCTCCTGGACCGTCATTTCCGGAAAGATGCGCCGCCCTTCGGGAACCTGGATGATCCCCTTCTGAACGATCTTTTCGGGATTCATGCCGTTGATCGGCTCGCCGTCGAAGAGGATTTCACCGCTGCGCGGTGCGGCGATGCCGCAGATCGACATCAGGGTGGTCGTCTTGCCGGCGCCGTTGGCGCCGATCAGGGTGATGATCTCCCCCTCCTCGATATCGATGCTGACCCCCTTGAGAGCCTGGATATTGCCGTAATAGGTGTCGATATTATTAATTTTAAGCATCGGTTTCCTCCCCGAGGTAGGCCTCGATAACCTTGGGGTTCTCGCGGATCTCCTGCGGTGTGCCCTGGGCGATTTTCTTGCCGTACTCCATGACGTAGATGCGGTCGGAGATGTTCATGACCAGCTTCATGTCATGCTCGATGAGCAGGATGGCTATCTTGTCCTCGTTTCGGATCTTGACGATCAGCTCATCGAGCTCCTGAGTCTCCTGGGGGTTCATCCCCGCGGCCGGCTCGTCGAGCAGCAGCACGAAGGGGTCGGTGGCCATGGCCCGGGCGATCTCCAGGCGTCGCTGGGCGCCGTAGGGCAGATTGCGGGCAAATTCGTTGGTCAGTTCGGCCAGCCCGACCTTCTCGAGCAGGCGGTAACTCTTCTCGATCGTCTCGCGCTCCTGGCGCCGGGCCTTGCTGCCGCGCAGAACCGCCCCGAGAATCGAGGTGTTGGTGCGGCAGTGGCGGCCGATCATGACGTTTTCCAGCACCGTCATCGCCGGAAACAGGCGGATGTTCTGAAAGGTGCGGGCCATGCCGATGGTGGTGATGCGGTTAGGCTTCATGCCGTTGATGCGGCGGGGCTTTTTGCCCTGCGAATGCAGCAGCACATCCCCCCTGGTCGGGGTGTAGATGCCGGTTACGCAATTGAAAAAGGTCGTCTTGCCGGCGCCGTTAGGGCCGATCAGGGCGACGATTTCACCCCCGCATATTTCCAGCGAGACACTATCGACGGCGCGCAGACCGCCGAAATCCATGGTCAGGTCTTTAACTTCAAGCAGTTTGTTCATGTCCGGTTATCCGTTTTTCCCGCTGGGCTTAAGCGACTTGAGATCGTATTTTCTGCGAACGTTGCTGATCAGCCCCTGGGGGCGAAAAATCATCATCAGCACCATGACAGCTCCGAAGACCAGCATCCGGTACTCGGAGAAGGCGCGCAGGTATTCCGGCATCAGAATCAGCACCAGCGCAGCGATAATTACGCCGATGATCGAGCCCATGCCGCCGAGCACGACGATGGACAGGACGATGGCCGACTCCATGAAGGTAAAGCTGTTGGGGTTGATGTAGGTGTTGCGGGCTGCAAATATGACACCGATCAGCCCGGCCCAGAAGGCCCCGAGGGCATAGGCCGAGAGCTTGGTTTTGGCAATGTCCACGCCCATCGCCACGCAGGCGATTTCGTCTTCGCGCAGCGCCATCCAAGCCCGGCCGATCCGCGAATCCTTGAGCCGGTTGGTGACGAAAATGGTGACCAGCACCAGGGCGATCATCAGGTAGTAAATGTAGTTGGTAACCGCCTCCAGCTTCATCTCCATGCCGAAGAAACCGGGGCGGGAGATCCCGGCGATGCCGGCAGCCCCGTAAAGCACCTTGTCCCAGTTCTCGATGACGATCTTGGCAATCGAGCCGAAACCGAGGGTCACAATCGCCAGGTAATCGCCGCGCAGCCGCAGAATCGGGAAACCGAGCAATACCCCGAAGAACATGCCGGCCAGCCCGCCGAGCGGCAGGCAGGCCCAGAACCCGAGGCCCAGGTGCATATCGAGCAGGGCGTAGGTATAGGCCCCGACGGCGAAAAACGCCACATAGCCCAGGTCAAGCAGGCCGGCCAGGCCGACGGTGATGTTCAAACCCAGCCCCAGCACCACGAAAATCAGCGCCAGGACCATGATGTTGACCTGGTAGGTGGAGAATATCCAGGGGAAAATCAGTGCAAACACGGCCAGTCCAACCAGTGTCGGGCGAAAGATCTTCGGATCTTCAAGCAGCCGTTGCCCCATGGTGGCCTCAGCAAGGTTTTCTTCGCCCTGTTCGGCCCTGGCCTTCTGGCTCTCGCGCCGCGCCAGCGCCCAACGCCAGAGGTAAGATAGAAAAAAGGCCCCGATCCCGACCCAGGCCAGGTTCCACCAGCGCCATTCGACACTTTGCTTGATGGTGTTGACGCGCACCGCCATAAACGGCAGGGTCAGAAACATGAACCAGAGAGCGATTCCGATAGATCGTTTGATGTTCTGCATGATCGAATACCCGTATGTTCAGATCGGCCCCAAGCGGACCATTACACCTTCTGCTTAACCGCCTTGCCGAGCAACCCGGCTGGGCGCAGGATGAGAATCACCACCAGCACCCCGAAGGCGAAGACGTCCTCGTAGGCGCTGGAGATATACCCGGCGGCAAAGGACTCGGCCAACCCCAGCACCAGCCCGCCGAGAGCGGCACCGGGGATATTGCCGATGCCGCCGAGAACCGCTGCGGTAAAGGCTTTTACCCCGGCCATAAAGCCGATGTAAAAGTTGATCTGGCCGATGTAGGAGCCGACCAGCACCCCGCCGATGGCGGCCAGAACCGACCCGATGATGAAGGTGATGGAGATGACCTTGTCGACCTTGATGCCGACCAGGCGCGCCATGGTCATGTCCTGCTGGGTGGCGCGCATCGCCTTGCCGATGCGGGTGTATTTGATAAGGAGGGTCAAAAGCACCATGGCCACTGCCGAGGTGATCAGAATGATGACCTCGGCAGAACCAATAATGTGGGCGACCGGCTCCATGAATTCGAATTCGGGGATCAACTCCGGAAAAGGGAGAAAATCGGGGGTCTGGGCCAGCAACACGTAGTTCTGCAGAAAGATCGACATGCCGATGGCGCTGATCAGCGGCGAAAGCCGCGGCGCCCCGCGCAGCGGCCGGTAGGCGATGCGCTCCAGGGTATAGCCATAGGCAGCAGCATAAATGATCGCGATCAGCGCCGCCAGCACCAGGATGGAGACCCCGGAGAAGCCGTAGATGGTCATCACCCCGGAGACGATCAAGGCGACGAAGGCCCCGATCATGTAGATTTCACCATGGGCAAAGTTGATCAACTGGATGATCCCGTAGACCATGGTGTAGCCGAGGGCGATCAGGGCATAAATGCTGCCCCTGGTCAACCCGCCGAGAAACAGTTCGAGAAAATAGTCCATGATAGTTTTCAGACCTTAAAAAAAAGATTTCGGCCCGGGGCCGAGGTTTTACGGAAACGCAAAAAACTCGCCTAAGCAAATTTTTATTTGATCTTGGCAAAAACACTCAGGGGACAGGTTAAGAGCCTGTCCCCTGAGAAAGGATGAAAATACAGCTTTAGTTTTACTTGACCTCGACAAAGGCACCGTCCCGGACCTGGTAGACGGAGAAGCCGACACCTTCGGCGTCGCCCTTGGCGTCGAACTTGATTTTACCGACGCTGGTGTCGACGAAGTTGGTCTGCAGGGCCTTGCTCAGCGCCTTATAGTCGCTGCTGCCGGCCGCTTCGATACCCTTGAGCACCGCCTGCATAGCGGCATAGCCCTGGTCGAAGAAGGTGCCGGGCTCCTTGCCGTACTTCTGGGTATAGCCTTGGCGGGCCTTCTGGTTCTGCTCGAACTTGGTCACGTCCATAGGGCCGGTGGCATAGACGCCTTCGGCTTTCTTGCCGGCGATCTCAAGGAACCCTTCGCCCTTGACCCCGTCGGGACCGATAAAATCAGCCTTGACCCGCTTTTTCTTCATCTGGCCAACCAGCTTGGAGGCCTCAGGGTGGTAGCCGCCGAAAATCACCAGGTCGGCCTTCTCCCTGCGGATCTTCTGAACCACGGCCGAGTAATCCATGGCACCGGGGGTGATCCCTTCGTACATGACCACCTCGGCCTGACCGCCCTCTTCGACGAACTGCTTGGAAAAATCGGCGAAACCCTTGCCGTAATCACCCTTGTCGTGAATGATCGCGATGCGTTTGGCGCCGAGTTTGCCGGTGGCGAAATCGGCAGCCAGCCTGCCCTGATCATCATCGGGAGCGATGGTGCGATAGAAGTTGGGATATTCACCGCTCTGGGTCAGCGGCGGATTGGTCGCCGAAGGAGAGATGGCGATGACGTTGGCTTCTTTGTAAATGCCAAGAGCAGCCTTGGTCGCGCCGGAGCAGACGTGGCCGATCACCACGTCAACCCCCTGGGAGACAAGCTTGGTCGCAACGTTGGTGGCAATCTCGGGCTTGCACTGATCGTCCAGGGCCATCAGCTCGATCTGTTTGCCGAGCACCCCGCCTGCGGCATTGACCTCGGCTGCAACCATCTCGGCCGCTTCCTTAGTAGGAATGCCGTAGGGAGCCAGGTCGCCACTATGGGGACCGGCGACGCCGACCTTGATGGTGTCGCCGGCAAAGCCTGTTGCCGGGACCGCCAAAGCCAGGACAGCGCCGATGAACAAGTTACGGATACGCGAGTTGTTCATTTCTTACCTCCTCGAAAAGGGACAAAGTATAACGAACAGTGTTTGACTAACTTTGTCATATATAATTTATAGCAGCCCTCCCGTCAACCCCCGATAGATCGATTTGCAAATTGGTAAGACCATTACAATCATAAAGAAAGCCCACCAAATGGATACGATCCGGTCGAAAACGGCCACATTGGGCCGCTTTCGGCCAGGTCGAGTCCGCCCAAATCGAGGATTATGAGGGCTGAGGCCTTCTGAACAGCACCGGCCAGGCTTCAGCCACCACCATTCCCAGCACGATCAGCCCTCCGCCTGCCCAGGCAACCGGGGTCAGTCGATCACCCGCCAGCAGAACCGAAAAAATCGCCGCAAAGACCGGCTCGAGGGTATAGATGAGGGCCGCCCGGGTCGGAGTGGTCCAGCGCTGAAAGGCGGTCATCACCCAAAAGGCGTAGGCTGTGGCGAAGACCGCGGTAATCCCCAGCGCCCAGAGCAGGCTCGAACTCCAGGCCCGCGGCCAGCTTACCGGCTCGAAGATCAGACTGCCCGCCAGGGCGAGCACCGCCATGGTGGTAATCTGCACGCAGGCCAGGGCCCGCCCATCATAGCCGGCGGTCAGGGCGTCGAGGCCAAGAATGTGCAGGGCGACAAAGAGCGAACAGATCACCACCAGCACATCACCGGGATTCAGCTGCCAGGGGCTGTGCCAGGTGAGCATGAGCAGCCCCACAAAGGCCAGGGCGACGCCGATGCGCGAGCCCTGGGCGGGGGGCTTGCCGAGCAGGGGGCCGACCAGCAGCGGCACCCAGACCACGTTGAGACCGGTCAGAAAACCGGCATTGGCTGAACTGGTCAGCTCCAGGCCAAAAGTCTGAAAGGCGTAGGACAAAAACAGCAACACCCCAAGAAAGACCCCGCGCCGCACGCCCCTGGCATCGAGGTTGCAAAGCTCCTTGCCGGCCAAAAGCGCCAGCAACAGCGCTGAAAGGGCAAAGCGCACCCAAAGAAAACACAGCACCGGCACCTCGGCCACGGAATCCTTGACGATCGGGAAGGTTCCCCCCCAGAAGACCGTGACCGTGACAAGCAAAACTTCAGCCACGGCCCGTTGTCGCTTCGATGGTATATCCATTGGTACAACGAATTCCTTTATTTGCTTATGCACTTGGCTCAAGTAAAATCAACCTTGAGGGTCATGACCTACCGTGGGTTTTGACAACGGGAACTCAGAAGTCAGAAGGTAGAATACAGAAGAAAATCTCTACTTCTTTTTCGTTGTTTTTATTCTGTCTCCTGAATTCTGTATTCTCAATTCCCCAAAATCGACCCCTGAATCTGTTAGAGGTCGGTGTTTTAGAGGCCATTTAGCGTCAACTGGAGCCAGGTGCATAAGCAGATTCCTTTATAAGGCTGGATTTATGACTGAAACTACATTAACCTTTTACCGGTTGTTCGGCAAAACGGGATTATGCTATAAGGTTTGCTCAAACCCACATTTTGTTTGACAAAACCAACCAAACTCTGGAGCCTAGCATGGAACGCGGCCAGGAAGTGCGCGCCGTCGACGGGGTCAGCGTCCAGGTCAAACCGGGTGAGGTGGTAGTCATCATCGGCCCTTCGGGGTCGGGGAAATCAACGTTTCTGCGCTGCATAAACGGCCTCGAGACCTTCGATTCGGGGCATATCCTCATCGACGACGTCGACCTGGCCGACCGCAAGACCGACATCAACAAGGTGCGCCGCGAGGTCGGCATGGTCTTTCAGCAGTTCAACCTCTTTCCTCATAAGACGGTGCTCAACAACATCACCCTCGCCCAGAAGGTGGTGCGCAGCCGAAAGACCTCAGACGCCCAGGATAAAGCCCGGGCGCTGCTGAAAACCAGCAGCAGAGAGTTGCGATTGCCCGGGCCCTGGCCATGGATCCCAAGATCATGCTCTTCGACGAGCCGACCAGCGCCCTCGACCCCGAGATGGTCGGAGAGGTGCTCGACGTGATGAAGCAGCTGGCCCGCGAGGGAATGACCATGGTTGTCGTGACCCACGAAATGGGTTTTGCCCGCGAGGTCGCAGACCGGGTGATCTTCATGGACCAGGGCAAGATCGTCGAAGAAGGTACCCCGGAGCAGATCTTTTCGGCCCCCCGCGAGGATCGGACCAAGGGTTTTCTCAACCAGGTGCTCTGACGGCAGAGCTGAAGAACCGACCCCGGCATGAAAAAAGGACGTCCATTGGGGCGTCCTTTTTTCGTTTTGAAAGAGCTACCGCATGAAGACCAACCGCCCGACCTCGACTCTGTGGATCCCCCTTATGCTGGCCCTGCTGGTAATCCTCGTCTGGGGCCTCTCCTACGCCGTCACCAGGGTCGCGGTGCAGGAGATCCCCCCATTCAGCCTCGGCTTTCTGCGCTTCGCCCTCGCTTCGCTGCTCATCTGGCCTCTGGCCCGGCGCTACCGCAGGGTGCGCATCGCACGGGAGGACCGCCTTGGGGTCTTCCTGCTCGGCTTTGTCGGGGTCACGTTGTACTTCGGTTTCGAAAACCTGGGCCTGAGATTCACCACCGCCTCTCACGGGGCGCTGATCATCGCCACCATCCCCCTGTGCACCGAAATAGCCGAAGCCCTCAGGCGGCGAAGACCACCGACCGCCAGGGCCATTACAGGCCTTGTGCTGGCCCTGGCAGGGGTGGTGCTGATCATCGGCCGCAGCAGCGGGGGAGCGAGCCTTGGCGGCGACCTGCTGATGATCGGGGCAGTTCTGACCTGGGTCTGGTACACCTTTATCGCCCACCGCCTGGTGCAGCGCTATCCCAACCTGCTGCTGACCTGCCGCATCATGGTGGTCGGCGCCCTGACCATGCTGCCCCTGGCCGCGGTAGAAGCCTGGCTGTTCCCCTTCGGCCCGCCTTCGACTGGAGCCTGGGGCGGGGTCGTTTTTCTCGGGGTGGTCTGCTCGGCGCTGGCCTTTCACCTGTGGAACCAGGCCATCCCCCGGCTGGGGGTGTCGATCACCAACAACCTGCTCTACGGTATTCCGCTGGTGGGAGTGCTGACCGGAGTGGTGGTCCTTGGCGAGCCCATGACGCCGAGCATCATGGTTGGCGGGGGGCTGATCCTCGGCGGGGTGCTGCTGGCCTGCCAGGGGGCTAAAATTCCTGAGGAAGCTTCTTGACCGAGGAGCAAACGGGCGCTACCTTGGGGCCCGATGCTTCAGACAATCCAACGCCTTTGCCACAGATTTGCAGGGTAAGCTGCGTTTCCCCCCATGCACTTAATACCGGTGGGCACAGCCCACCCTACCAGGGATGAACCTCCTGAAGAGGAGGATTAGGCAGGTTTCGTAGGGTGGGCTGCGCCCACCACCGACCAGACACGCAAACTCGACAAAAACCGCTGGGCACAGCCCTGTAGGATGGGCAGAGCGAAGCGATGCCCATCGGTTGAACAACCGGTCCGTACCCGAGTTATACGAGCTTTGATGGGCATCGTTGCACTCTGCCCATCCTGCTGACTGAATAAAATCCTGAGGAAAAACGGCCATGGAACAGGCAGAGATAAAGACCGAAGAGAAAGAAGCAGAAAAGGATCGCTGGCTGCGCGAGGGGTTGGCAGCGGCTTGGCCGATCTGCCTTGGTTATTTCCCCCTCGGCCTGGCCCTGGGGGTGCTCGCCCGACAGGCCGACCTCTCTCCCTGGTGGGTCGGGCTGATGTCGGTGCTGGTCTTTGCCGGCAGCGCCCAGTTCATCGCCGTAGCGATGATCGCCTCGGGGGCCTCCCCGGGGGCCATTGTCATGACCACCTTCGTGGTCAACTTTCGCCACTTCCTGATGAGTTCGGCCCTGGCCGTCTATCTCAACAAGGTCCACCGTGGCTTTCTGTCCCTGTTCGCCTACGGCATCACCGACGAGAGCTTTGCCGTCAACATGACCCGCTTTCGCCAGGGAGGCTGGGACCGAAAACGGGCCCTGGCGGTCAACCAGAGCGCCAACCTGGCCTGGATTCTCTCGACCATCGCCGGGGGATTTGCCGGGGCGGTCATTCCCGTCGGGGCCTACGGCATCGACTACGCGCTGATCGCCATGTTTTTGTGCCTGCTGGTCTTTCAGCTGCAGGGTCGCATTTATGTGCTCACCGCCATTCTGGCCGCCCTCTTCTCCGTGGGGTGGTACCTGCTGATTCCCGGCGACTCCTACGTGGTTGGCGCATCGATGGCCGCGGCCACCGCGGGATACCTGCTCAAACGACGCAGGGGCAAAGGCAGGAGCAAGCCATGACCTTTTCAGACTACCTGCTGCTGCTGGCCGCCATGGGCGCAGTCACCTACCTGCCCCGCTGGCTGCCGCTCTTCGTCCTCTCCCAGCGGCGCCTGCCCCAGTGGCTGATCGACTGGCTGAGCCTGATCCCG
>CALZIZ010000056.1 GCA_945787465.1 uncultured Desulfuromonadales bacterium | reverse complement strand
CGCCGAACTGCCCCAGGGCAAGGCCGAAGCCAAGCGCCGCGTCAAGGCGATGACCGAATCGCTGCAGGCCGAAGGTTTCGGTAACTGCACCAACCACTACGAGTGCGAGTCGAGCTGCCCCAAGGGCATCAGCGTCAAGTTCATCGCCCGACTCAACCGGGAGTATCTCAAGACGCTGCTTCCCGGCTAAGAACGATTGCTGCACTGATCGTTTCGCAATGCAAAAAAAGCGGGGCGGGCCTTTTGGCCTGCCCCGCTTTTTTTCTCCTTGGTTTATGATTATAAAAGAGGTTGACGATAGCTCACAGTCCCCACGTTAAACCTGAATTCGTCATCCCCGAGTGCTTCTGTCGGGGATCCATGGTTTTCGTTTTTCTAATATTGATGTCAGCCCATAGATCCTTGGCGGGCTGAAGTTCAGGGCACCTCAGGGTATGGAACCGGATTCATGATCGAAATCCCTCAATCTTTGCGCCAGGTCGAATTTACCAAGGTTTTCCTTCAGCTCGAATTTCAGGATAGCTACGAACTTTTATCCGCAAGTTTGCTGAGATTACGCCGCGACCTGCTCCAGGTGGCAAAAATGGTTTTGGGCGATGGAGGGGACGACAAGGGCAGGGTGGCCGGCCGATACCGCACATTGTTTGATCCTCCCTTGCCTCAGGACCCCGTCGCCTTGCGCCGTTATCAACGCCCCGGGCCGCCCTTTGCGATATCGGCAGGACCTGAACTGGCAATGGAATATGAAATTGGCGACACCATGGAATTACCGGTATTGTTTCTCGGCCGGGGAATAACCCGGATAGGTGATTTTATTGAAGTTCTTGCGGCCCTTGGTGGAAGCGGTTTTCATCGCGGGGAAGGCCCCTTCGAGGTCTTGACTGCAGAGGCTGTTGACCCTTCAGGGAAACGCCTGCAGATCTGGGACGCAGGTGATGACACGGGTAGTTTGGCGCCGCCGATCTGTGATGCCTTCTGGTGGTTGGAGACCACGGCACAACCGCAGACAGACATCAGTGTTAACTTCGTTAACCCTGCACGTTTGATTTCACAACATCGTCCCCTTTTCAGGGCTAGCTTCGGGGAGATCTTCCCCTTTGTGCTGCGAAGGGTTTCCTCCATGGTTTATTCTCACTGCGGGCTTGAGATTATTGAAGATCCCCAACGGCTTCTCTGGCTTGCGAAGCAGCTTGAAACCGTAACCAACGAACTTTACTGGGCTGACTGGCGGACCCTTGACGGGCCTCGAGTCAGCCAGGATTTAGGGGGGCTTCTCGGGGGGATCAAGGTTTCCGGGACGGAGATTGCCCAAATATTCTGGATTGTCAAATTTGCTTCATTGCTGAATCTGGGGAGGGGCGCTGCCTATGGCGCTGGAAAATTTGTTGTTGATTGAGGGCGCTGGGTAAAAGGGTAGTTTTGAGTTCTTTTCTTCTCCGTTAAACTCCTCTCGGAAGGTATTTCTTTCGCCCCGGACTTGCCAAGATGGCCCTCTGGGCTATACTTAGCAGGAAAAAGGTAGTGATTTCAGGAGGATTTTGCTATGACTGATGCATGGGAAGAAAGAAAAAAGGCCCTGGAAAACCAATATTTCTACAAGCAGGAAAAAGAAAAAATTGAAAAAATGAAACACGCAGCCCGGGAGGAGCTAATCCGGGAGTTTTGCCAGAATCGGTGTCCAAAGTGTGGCAAAGCCATCGAACCCCTCGAATTTCGTGGTGTTCCCCTGGATAAATGCCCCGGTTGCGGGGGGATCTGGCTGGGACCCAACGATTTGCAAATGCTGGCCGAAAAAGACCACCGCACCTGGTTTGATAAATGGTTTAAGGAAGAAGGCAAATGATCCGTCGGTAAATGGGGATGCCTTTGGTTCTGTTTGATTTCCAAGCTCAAAAAAATAGAATTTCGACAAACCTTCTGGAGGGCGAAAGGGGGTTGCCGCGTCGACTGTCAGTCTGTTTGCCCCGTGGTTTTGTGATCCTTTGTTTTTTAGAGCCGATCCCTTTTGGCCAAGCCATGCGTGCGGGCAATGATCTGCGGTACAAAAATTAACCGACGGTGTTGTCGCGGAGGTAGCATGGCTCAGGGGGATTTAACACCAAGAGGCCACACTGGGCAATGAGATAGCGGCGAAGATTTTTTAAATGCGTATTTCCCTCCCGATGAAAATCCTCTCCGGATACTTGGTTACTGCGATTTTCCTGGCCGTGGTTACAGGAGTCGGAGTTTTTTCCCAAAAAGATATTTCCGCCAGACTTGATGAGGCAACGATTCAAGGCAGGGACATGGTCGTATCGGCCAGGGCTCTTAAGTTGCATGCAGAATCCATGCAGAGGTCTTTGGGGATCTTTGGTGGAACGAGTTCACCAAAGCTTCTGGAGCTCTTGGAGTTTCAGAAAAAACAGGCCGACAAGGCACTGGAACACCTCTTGGTCATGACCGGTAACGACCCGGCAATCGAGGAGATCTCGCGCCTTTTTTACCGAGCCCTGGAGCGGGCTCAGGCTGATCAAGCAGTGGTTGGGGTGTCTCAGGGGGCTTCACCCGGCTCAGGCTTTGCGCCTTTGATCAATCGCCTCGACGTCCTTCTTTTGGAAAAGGATTTCGCCTCAGAGAGCCTGATGCGTTCGACCAGTACCTCCAGCCCTTACTATTCTACTTTGATTTTGTCGCTGGGGATCCTGGGGATTGTTATCGGAGGGTGTCTTGTTGCGGTGGTGGTGTTTTATGTCCTTGGAGCTTTAAATAAGCTGCAGATCTCAACACATTTTATTGGCGATGGTGCCTTTGATGTGGAACCTCAGGTAACCAGCCACGATGAAATTGGAGACTTGTCCAGGGCTCTGGCAAGTATGGGGAAGAAGTTAAAGAGCTATGAAGAGAAGTGTCTCGATGCCAGCCCACTGACCCGCCTTCCCGGCAACATTGCAATAGAAAGGGCCTTGTTGGACAGGATGCGGCGGGGCGAAAAGTTTGCTTTGTGTTACGCAGATCTCGATTATTTCAAGGCGTACAATGATCGTTATGGGTATGCGCGGGGCAGCGGAGTGATCAAGGGGATTGCCGAATTGATTTTTCAGGCGAAGCAGAAACATGCTCGGTCGGGGGATTTTGTCGGACATATCGGTGGTGACGACTTTGTGCTGATTACCTCTCCAGCCCTTGTCGATACAGTCTGCAAAAACATAATCAGCGAATTTGATCGTGTCATTCCCGAGTACTACGATTCAGAAGATCGTGAAAAAGGGTATATTGAAGGTACTGACAGATACGGAGTCAAAAGGCGGTTTCCGCTGCTGACCATCTCTATTGCAGTGGTTAGTGACGCCCAGCGCAATATCCAGTCGCCCACCGAAATCGCCCAGGTTGCTGCGGAAATCAAAGATTTTGTAAAGACCCTGCCGGGGAGTAATTATTTGTTCGACCGTCGTCGCAATCCGAGGTGACAGTATGGAAGCAGTCCCTTCATTGTAGGGGGAATGACCATGCCAAAAAACATTCGCCAACAACTTATCGTTGTCTTTCTTCTGGTTGTTGCCCTTAATTATTTCTATGCAGTTTCTGCACCGCAGAAACTGCAACCCGCCGCTGCCATCAGCTATACCAATTTCAAGCACCAGATTACCCAGGACAATATCGCCGAGGTCACATTTGAGGGCAACCAGATTCTGGGCCGTTTCCACGATGCGATCAATGTGCCCGGCGAGGCACCCAATTCGTCGACCAGGCTTTATCAGCACTTTGAAACCCGTCTTCCGCCGATTCCTGATCAGGGGCTGATGGCTTCTCTTGAAGAGAGGGGTATTGAGGTTCGAGTCAAGCCCGAAAAGGAGCCCTCGCCCTGGATGTCGGCGCTAATCTACCTATTGCCCTGGGTGCTGATCATAGGGGTCTGGTGGTTTATCCTCAAGGGAATGCGTGGCAAAGGAGGGCCTGGCGGCGGGATTATGGGCAGCTTCGGGAAATCCGGGGCGAGGCTCTTTGTCACGGAAAATTCCAAGGTTAATTTTAGCGACGTGGCCGGGTTGGAGGAGGCCAAGCAGGAGCTTATGGAGGTCGTGGAATTTCTTCGCAACCCGAAAAAGTTTACCCGGATCGGCGGCAAGGTCCCTCGAGGGATTTTGTTGGTGGGGCCGCCTGGAACCGGCAAGACCCTTATGGCCCGGGCCGTGGCAGGTGAGGCTGGAGTTCCGTTTTTTTCCATTGCCGCTTCGCAGTTTATCGAGATGTTTGTCGGGGTTGGGGCAAGTCGGGTGCGGGATCTCTTCAATACCGCCAAGAAGCAGGCTCCGAGTATCATCTTTATCGATGAGCTCGATGCCGTCGGGCGCTCGAGGGGCACGGGCCTTGGCGGGGGAAACGATGAGCGCGAGCAGACACTTAACCAACTTCTGGCCGAACTCGATGGTTTCGAACCTCACGAAGAGGTGATCGTCATGTCCGCAACCAATCGCCCGGACGTGCTTGATACCGCCCTGTTGAGGCCTGGGCGGTTCGATCGTCAGGTGGTTGTCGAGCGCCCCGACTGGCGGGCCCGCGAAGCCATTCTTGGGGTGCATACCCGCAAGGTGCCTCTTGCGGCCGGCGTTGACCTTCAGGTCCTGGCCAAAAGCACCCCCGGGATGTGCGGCGCAGACCTTGAGAATCTGATCAACGAGGCGGCCCTGATTGCGGCCCGGGAAGACTGCGAGGCGGTGAGCATGGACCACCTCGAAAGGGCCAAGGACAGGTTGTTGATGGGGGCCGAGCGAAAACTCATCCTCTCCGAGCTCGAAAAGCGCATTACGGCTTACCACGAGGCTGGCCATACCCTGGTGGCCAAGCTCTCTGAGGGCGCTGATCCGATCCACAAGGTCTCCATAATTCCTCGTGGTCAGGCCCTGGGAGTGACTCAGCAGCTGCCGATCGATGACCGTTATCATTACTCGCGCAAGTACCTGATGGCCCGTATCGCCATCAGCATGGGGGGGAGGGCGGCCGAAAATGCTGTTTTCAAGGATCTTTCGACCGGGGCCCAGAATGATCTCAAGCAGGCCACCGAGTTGGCCGAAAAGATGGTCTGCCAGTGGGGCATGAGTGAGAAAATCGGTCCAATGACCTTCAATCGTGGCGAGGAACATCCATTTTTAGGCCGCAAGCTGGCCACGGACAAGACCTTCAGCGAACAGATGGCCTGGATGATCGATCAGGAGATCGATAAAATCGTGCGCCAGGGCGAAGCCGAAGCCGATCGCATCATTGCTGAGAAGCGCCCCGAACTTGAGCGTCTTACCGAGGCTCTGCTTGAGGAGGAGACCCTTGAAGGCAAGCGGGTCGATGAAATATTGGGTTTTTCCGAAAGGAGCGGATCACAACCGGCCGCGCCCGTTTCCCGGGACTTAGGGGAGGGCGAGGCCGAAAATGTATTTCAAGAGGAGGGTTAAATGGGAGTTGTGGTGTTGTTTGTCCTGCTGGTTGTTTCCCTTGCGGTTTTTAGTTTTTTGGGCCTTCGCAAGTTTGAGGCGCTTGAGTCCGAAAAGGGGCGCCGGCCCATTGCGACACCAGTTGAGGAGTCGCCAGGGCACCACCCAGAGTCAGAAGTTAAGCCACCTGCAACCGAATTGGGGTTGGAAGAGCGGATCCTTGAGCAGGTCGGCAAAACGCCTGGCATTCTTCAAGCCGACCTCTATGCCTTGCTTCCAGACCAGGAACGGCGCATCGTGCAGACCACTCTGCGGGGGATGGATAAATCTGGGGCTATGGTCAGAAAAAAGGAAAAGGGAACCTACCAGCTGTTTCTGAAGTGATCCAGGAGGAAATACAAAGGCCTGCGCTTTAACGCAGGCCTTTGTTCTTGCAGAAGTGCTGGCAGCGATTATTTTTTGCGAAGGTTGTAGAATACGTCCTTCCCGCCGAAGACAGCGACTTCGTCCAATTCGTCTTCAATGCGCAGCAGCTGATTGTACTTACAGATCCGGTCGGTGCGGCACAGGGAGCCGGTTTTGATCTGGCCTGCGTTGGTTGCCACGGCCAGGTCGGCGATGGTGGTGTCCTCGGTCTCCCCGCTGCGGTGCGAAATGACGCAGGTGTAGCCCGCACGTTTGGCCATCTCAATGGCCTCAAGGGTCTCTGTCAGGGTGCCGATCTGGTTAACCTTGATCAGGATTGAGTTGGCGATGTTTTTGTCGATGCCTTCCTTGAGGATCTTGGAGTTTGTCACGAACAGGTCGTCACCGACCAGCTGGATGCGCTTGCCCAGGCGCTCGGTGATCAGTTTCCAGCCGTCCCAGTCGTTTTCAGCCATGCCGTCCTCAATTGAGACGATGGGGTAGCGGTTGACCAGGTCTTCGTAAAAATCGACCAGTTCAGCAGCGGTTTTTTCCGGCTTGGCCTCATTTTCAAGAAGGTACTTGCCGTCTTTGTAAAGTTCCGAAGATGCTACGTCGAGAGCCAGCAGGACGTCTTCACCGGGAGTGTAGCCGGCGGCCTTGATGGCTTCCATGATAACCTCGAGAGCCTCTTCGTTGCTCTTGAGGTCCGGGGCAAAACCGCCCTCGTCGCCGACTGCGGTGTTGTAGCCTTTGCTTTTAAGGACCTTTTTCAGGGCGTGGAATATTTCAGCCCCGATGCGCAGCGCCTCCTTGAAGGATTCGGCACCGGCAGGCATGATCATGAATTCCTGAATGTCGACATTGTTGTCGGCATGTTCTCCGCCGTTGATGATGTTCATCATCGGTAAAGGCAGTTCTTTGGCATTGGCTCCGCCGATATACTGGTAAAGGGGCAGGCCCGATTCTTCGGCTGCGGCCTTGGCGCAGGCAAGAGAAACCCCAAGAAGGGCATTGGCCCCGAGGTTGCTCTTGAAGTCGGTGCCGTCGAGTTCGAGCAGCTTGCGGTCGATGCCGACCTGGTCGCTGGCTTCCCAGCCGATCAGGACCTCGGCCACGACTTCGTTGACGTTTTCAACCGCTTTGGTAACGCCTTTTCCGAGGTAGCGGGACTTGTCGCCGTCGCGCAACTCCAGAGCTTCGCGTTCGCCGGTGGAGGCTCCACTGGGGACAGCAGCCCGTCCCATGGCCCCGTTCTCCAGATAAACCTCGACTTCGACAGTCGGGTTGCCGCGGGAATCGAGGATTTCCCTGGCGTAAATATCAACGATTTCACTCATGTTGTCCCCCTTGGTGGATTTGCATTTGTCAATGGGCCGAATCGGCTCGGCTTGTGAACAGACATTTATAGCACAATAACCTGAAATTGAAACCATTTTTTGGAGCAGTCTAAGGTGGCGAAAAATGAATTTCATTGATTTTGATTTGGGGCGGTGCTAACCTTTCGCCTTGAATCTTTGTCGAAAAAAAGGGATGTTTGTTTGAAAAAAAACCAATCCGGTCCCTCTTTCGTGGCCGATAACCATCAGTTGGCCACTCAATTATTCGGCCAGCAGAATAAGCATCTGAAGCAGATTGAGCGCTCGCTGAATGTGCGCATCGGCTCCAAGGGAGGCGAATTGCACATCGAGGGTGACCCCTTGCAGGTCAGCCTTGCGCAACGCCTGCTGGAGGAGCTGTATGTACTCCTTCAGGAAGGCTACCCCCTTTACCCGACGGATATCGACTACTCTATCCGTATTTTGAGTGCCGATTCCAAGGCTCATCTCCGTGACATCTTTCTCGACACAATTTTCGTTTCGGCCCGCAACAAGGTTCTGACCCCCAAGAGCCTGGCCCAGAAGCACTACATTGATGCGATTCGTACCAGTGACGTGGTTTTCGGTGTCGGCCCTGCCGGGACGGGAAAAACCTACCTGGCCATGGCCATGGCGGTTTCTTTTTTGATGAAAAAAGAGGTCAGCCGCATTGTCTTGGTGCGTCCGGCCGTAGAAGCCGGGGAAAAGCTCGGGTTTTTGCCTGGCGATGTGGCCGAGAAGGTTAATCCCTATTTGCGCCCGCTCTACGATGCCCTTTTCGACATGATGGATTTTGAAAAAGGCCAGGCCCTGATTGACAAGGGAGTTGTGGAAGTCGCTCCTCTGGCCTTTATGCGGGGGCGGACCCTCAATGACGCCTTTGTGATTCTGGATGAAGCTCAAAATACGACCGCGGAGCAGATGAAGATGTTTCTGACCCGGCTCGGGTTCGGTAGTCGTGCCGTTGTGACAGGTGACGTGACCCAGGTCGACCTGCCCTCGGGAAGGATCTCCGGTCTTGTGGAAGCCATGCGGATTCTCAAGGGGACTGAGGGGATTCAGTTTAATTGGTTTTCCGACCAGGATGTGGTTCGCCATCCAATTGTTCAAAGCATTGTTCAGGCCTATGAACGTGCCGCCAGTCGTCCCTCTTCCAGCCAGACAGAACCTGTCTTATCTGAAAAACCATGACCAAATCCGAACAAAAACAAGATAGCGGCTCCCGCAGGAAAAAACCAGCCAACGCTGGCTTATCCGGTTCGGTGCTGCATTTCGAAGAACGCACTCAGCGTCATCTGCTGCTGTTTTTTCTCGCCCTGGTTTTGACCATAATCATTATCCCCAAGGGGGGGTTCATTCCCGATTACCACACTCCGGGGGATGTGGCTTCAAGGGATATCAAGGCGCCCAAGGACCTGCTCATCCCCGATCCGGATTTGACGGAGAAGAAGCGGCAGGAATCTGCTGCGGCGGTGCTCCCACTTTATGATTATGACCCCCGTGCCGGGCAGGAGGTTGCCGAGCGCCTGGTTCAGGGGCTGACCGCCCTGCAGGCCGCGGGCTCCAAAGGTGGCACGGGCGAACCTTTGCAGCATGATGTCGAGGCACTTCTGGGGGTCAGTCTGTCAGGGGAAGATCTGGAGGGTTTGCTGGGGCTACCCCTCGATGAGGCCTCTCAGCAGGCGGCTCCGGTTGAACCGGTCGAAAAGAGCCAACCTGTTCTGAGTGCAGCAAAACTTTTGGGGCAGTTGCGCGGCGCGGTCCTCGATTCGCTGGGGCAGAAGGTGGTCGGGAATCTTCAACTTTTTCAGGCTGAACTCGACCGGGGGATTGTCGTACGCGATCTGGTGGCGCGCACCGAGGTGGATCTGGCCGACCCGAAAGAGGTGATCGGGCTGGGCGATGCACAAGGTCTGGTGCGGGACCAGCTCAAGGCCATAGAAGGCCTTTCGGCCAGGCAGCGCCAGGCCCTGGAGGGTCTGATCCGTGGCTTGCTGCGGCCCAATCTGACTTTTAACAAGAATGAAACCGAAGCCCGCAAGGAAAAGGCCCGGGAAGAGGTCAAGCCGGTTCTGTTTCAGGTGAAAAAGGGCGAGATGATCGTTCGCGAAGGCGAACGGATTACTGCCGATCAGATCAAAAAATTGCGGGCCTTGAGGGAGATGGGCAGCCATTACAGCACCTTGACCACTGGCCTTGGGTTGCTGCTCTGTCTGTTGCTGGTGATTTGCAATTCCCACCGTTTCGCCAAATATAACATCAGCAAGTACCGCCCCAATAATCGAGACCATCTGTTTCTGGTCACCACCTTCGTCGGATTGTTTATTCTCATCAAGGTGGCCATATTCATGTCCACTGCCCTCGAGAGTGCCTTTCCGTATATCGAGTCCTCCAGTTATTACTATGTCTTTCCGTTCGCTGTCGGGGCAATGCTGGTGCGCATTGTCCTCTATTCGGAGGTAGCGCTGATTTTTGCCATCCTCTCTTCCCTGGCGATCGGCATTTTGTTTGGCAACAGTCTCTATATAACGATTTACGCTCTGGTCGGTAGCCTGACCGGTGCGCATTGGGTGCGTCAGTGCAAGGAACGCACAACTCTGTATATTGCCGGATTACGCCTGTCCCTGGTCAATATCCTGCTGATCTTCGGGATGCATGTCATGGCGGGGCGTCCCTTTGATATCCAATTGCTCTACAAGTGTGGTTTCGGTCTCGCCGGCGGTTTCATCTGTGCAGTGATTGTCAATGGCACCATTCCGCTGGTCGAATACCTCTTTAAATACACCACCGACATCAAGCTGCTTGAACTGGCCAACATGAATCAACCCGTGTTGCGTGAACTGATGGTTCAGGCTCCCGGCACCTACCACCACTCCATTATTGTCGGCAACCTGGTTGAGGCTGCCGCCGAGGCGATTAACGCCAATCCTTTGTTGGCCCGGGTTGCCGCCTATTACCATGATGTCGGAAAAATTCGCAAGCCGCTCTATTTTGTCGAAAACCTGGGTCGCCACGAAAATCGCCACGACAAACTGGCGCCGTCGATGAGTGCGCTGATCCTTATGGCCCACGTCAAGGATGGCGTTGAGCTTGCCCGCGAAAGCAAGCTTGGAGACCCCCTGGTCGATATCATCAGGCAGCACCATGGGACGGCACTGATAAAGTTTTTTTACGACAAGGCCAAGAGCAAGGAAGATCCCGTGGTGCAGCAGGTCGATGAGCGTGATTACCGTTATCCCGGGCCCAAGCCGCAGACTCGGGAGGCGGCCCTGATCATGCTGGCCGATGCCGTCGAGGCTGCAAGCCGGACCCTGACTGATCCGACTTCGGCGAGAATCCAGGGGATGGTGCAGAAAATCATCAATAATATTTTCATCGACGGCCAGCTCGATGAGTGCGAACTGACCCTGAAGGACCTGCACAACATTGCCAAGAGTTTCAACCGGATCTTGTCAGGCATTTTCCACCATCGTGTCGACTATCCCGAGCCCGCTTACAAGGAGCGGGACAAGGAGTCAGTAAAGAGGAAGACAGTAGATGATACACATCGAGAACCGCCAAAACCTGCAAAAGATCGAGATCCCGACACTAAAAAAGGTAGCCCAGAAGATCTTAAGCGTCTTGGAATGTCCTGAGGCCGAACTGTCGGTTGTGATCGTTAATGATGCGGAAATTCGCGATATAAATCGGGATTACCTGCAGCGGGACAAGTCGACCAACGTTATCTCTTTCGCCATGCAGGAGGGCGAAGGGGCCGGGATTCAATCCTTTTTGCTTGGCGATGTGGTGATCTCTGCAGACACTGCCGCCCGGGACGCTGCAGATGCAGGCGTTACCTTCGAGAGCGAGCTTTATTTTCTGCTGTTGCATGGTGTCCTGCATCTGCTCGGTTATGACCATGAACGGGGAACCGAGGAGCAGGCTCGGATTATGGAAGAGCGTGAGAAAGAAATCTTCGGTTTGCTCCAAAAAGAGTTTCTGGCCCACTGATACGAATGAAACCCACCGGCTGGATAGATAGCGTCAACTGCGCCATTGAAGGCATCCTTTGGGCGGCCAAATCCCAACGCCACATGCGGTTCCATTTGTTTGCCGCCATCGGGGTACTGGTGCTGGCGTTGTTTTTTCGGGTGACGGCTCTTGAGTTTACCTTGTTGGCCTTTGCGGTGACTCTGGTATTGTTTGCCGAACTGGTCAATACGGCTCTCGAGGTGGTCGTTGATCTGGTATCACCAGAGTACCATCCGCTGGCCAGGCGGGCCAAGGATGTGGCCGCCGGAGCGGTGTTGATCGCCTCAATCGGCGCCGTGGTCATGGGCTATATGGCCCTGTCGCGTTACCTCCTGCCAGTCTTCGGCGGCCATTTCCAGGCGCTGGGACCGGTGCCGGCGGCGGTTCCCGTGGTTTCTGTGCTGCTGGTCGGCATTCTGGTGGTTTTGTTCAAGGCTCATTTCGGTGCCGGGACGCCTCTGCATGGCGGGATGCCCAGCGGCCATTCGGCCATCGCTTTTTCCATCGCGACATCACTGGTTCTTTCCCAGGTCGGCCTCGGGCTGACTGTGCTGGGGGTCGGTATGGCCGCCATGGTCAGCCAAAGCCGCCTGTTGTTGAAGATTCATACCCTGCGGGAGGTGGTCGTGGGGGCCCTGCTGGGGATATCAGTGACCCTGGTCCTGCATTGTTTTTTTGCCTGAATCTGTTTCTATAAGATGATATACATTAAGTGTCACCCGGAGGCTGGATTGCGTAAGGAGCAGGTTTTTGGACGACGGTAATTCAAGCGGCAATAACGACCGGAAGGTTCCCTGGAGTTTGAGCTTGCGGAGGATGTTGTTCGGCAAGCCCCGGGCAATGAATGAGAAAGAGCTTCAGGATCTCATCAACGAATCAGAAGAAGAGGGGATCATCAATGAAGAAGAGGGTGACATGCTTCACTCCATCTTCGAATTTGGTGAGACCATTGTCCGGGAAGTCATGGTGCCGCGAACCGATATGGTCTGCTGCAGCACCAAGGCAAGTCTTGAAGAAACCCTGCAGGCGATCATCTCTTCGGGGCATTCGCGTATCCCTATTTTCGAGGGAACAAACGACCGTATTGTCGGCGTCATCTACGCCAAGGATCTGCTGAAATTCTGGGGTTGCGACAGAGAAAAGCTGATCCTCGACCGGGTGATGCGCTCGCCTTATTTCGTCCCTGAAACCAAAAATGTTGAAGACCTGCTCAACGAATTTCGCAACAAACGCGTGCACATGGCCATTGTCATCGACGAGTATGGCGGCACCTCGGGGTTGATTACCATCGAAGATCTGCTTGAGGAAATCGTCGGTGACATCCAGGACGAGCACGACCTTGAAGAGGCGTGGCTGACCGAGGAGGATGACGGTGTCGTCATCGTCGACGCCCGCCTCAATATCGAAGAGCTCGAGGAGCATTTCGAGGTGCAGATTCCCCGGGAGAAGTTCGACACCGTTGGGGGGTACCTTTTTAACCTTCTGGGACATGTGCCGGAGGATGGTGAAGAGATTCAGGATGGCAGCCTGCTGATGACCGTTCTGGAATGCGAAGGACCCAAGATCCGCAAAGTCCGTATCCAACGCATCGCCATGCAAGAGGAGTTGGAGCATTCGGACTGATCCTTATGCCGCGTTTAGTCTTCGACAAAACCACCCTGGTAGCTTTGGGGGCCGGCCTGGTGCTGGGCCTCTCCTTTCCCTGTACCGATTTGGCAATTCTTGCCTGGGTTGCCCTTTTCCCCCTGTTCGCGGTGATGGAAAACCGGCCCTTTCGAAGCGGCTTTTCCGCAGGGGTCGGTTTTTTCGGCCTGGTGCTCTATTGGCTGAATATCGTCATGACCACCTACGGAAAAATGCACCCGGTTTTTTCTCTGGCCGCTTACCTGATGCTGGTGTTTTACCTGGCGCTATTCTTTGGCGCCGTGACCTGGGGCGCCTGTCGTCTTAGAGAAAAGCTCGGCATATCGACAGCCCTTAGTCTGCCTGTGCTCTGGGTGTCTGTTGAGTTTGTGCGCTCTTTTCTGTTCTCCGGCTTTCCCTGGGCGACCCTGGGTTATTCTCAGCAGTCGTATCTGGCGATGATACAGTCGGCCGACCTCTTCGGGGTGTACGGCCTGAGTTTTTTGCTGGTCCTGGTCAACTCCACCCTGGCCCTTTGCTGGAAGGCTCTGCGGAAGGGTGGCTCGAAGGCTTTTCCCCGGACTGCACTTGTCGTCTCTTTGCTGCTGGTCGCAGCAAATGTCGGCTATGGATACTGGCGCCTTGGGCAGGATCTCGACAGCCGCGAGAAGACCCTTCGCGCTGCCCTGGTTCAAGGTAACATCGATCAGTCAATCAAGTGGGATCCTCGCTACCAGCAGGCAACCATTGATATCTACCGGCGACTCTCCCTTCAGTCGGCCATTCGCGGCCAGGGCGTCGACCTGGTGGTCTGGCCGGAGAGCGCCACGCCTTTTTATTTTCAGGAGATGAATGCCCTCGGCAGGCAGGTGGTTTCGTTGCCAAAACAGACTGGCGCCTCCCTGCTGTTCGGCAGTCCTGCCTACGAGGTGGCCAATCGGCGGCACCGCTATCTCAACAGTGCTTTTTTGCTCAATCCCCAGGGCCAGATGCTGGGGCGCAGCGACAAGGTCCACCTGGTGCCTTTTGGGGAGTACGTTCCTCTGGCAGCTTTTTTGCCCTTTATCGACAAGTTGGTGG
>CALZIZ010000055.1 GCA_945787465.1 uncultured Desulfuromonadales bacterium | reverse complement strand
AGAAGGTAGAAGGTAGAAGGTAGAAGGTAGAAGGTAGAAGGTAGAAGGTAGAAGGTAGAAGGTAGAAGGTAGAAGGTAGAAGGTAGAAGGTAGAAGGGTGTTCGCCTTCGCTTCTCTTCTACCTTCTATTTTCTGTCTTCCCAAGCCCCGCTGCTTGCGGCGGGGCGGTTTATTCTTTCAAGGGGGGCCTCATGATCCTGTTGCCCAGGGGAAATCCGGTCAAAGAAATGATCGACCCGAAGCGGGTGAATCTGCCGGCGGCCTTTTACAAGCTGCAAGCAGGCAAATTCACCGGTTACCTGCGCTTTGAATGTCCCGGTGGCACCGGGATCATCATCTTTCGGCAGGGTGGGTTGATCAGTGCCCTTTTCGAAGGTTCCACAGAACGCCTGATTGCCGGCGATGCCATGGTGCGGATTTTCGAACAGTCCCTGGCCGGGGGGGCAAGGCTCGATATCTACAAGCTCTCCCCCGATCTGGCGATCAGTATCCATGCCCTGCTGCACGGCCATGTTGTCTATCGCGGGCAGGAACTCAAGCTGATCGATATCAAGGCCCTGCTGACCAAGATAAAAGAAGAGCGCATCAGCGGTTGTCTGCGCATCTATACCGATGAACATGTAGCGCTCATCTTTTACCGTGACGGCCAGCCCTTAGGTTTCTTTCATGATGGGTCGACCGACCTCGAAACCACCGCCGATACCTCCATGTCCGTTGCCCGCCTGCCGGGGGCCAAGGTCGACCTGCTGATCAACAGGGATACCGGATTGGTGCTTGCCGACCTTATGGAGTCTGCAGATCTGGGCGCCCTGTGGCAGAAGGCAAGGGAGAGTTTTGCTCAGCAGCAAAAGGTTCGCGAGGCCGAGACGAGTCGCAGCCTGGAAAGCCGGGAAAAGGAAAAGCGCAAAAAAATTCTCGAGTTGTTTCGCAACACCGCTCAGCAGCACATAGGGAAAATCGGTGCCTCGCTTGTGGACAAAGAATTCGAGAAAAACGTATCAGCTCAGGAGCCGTTCACTGATATCTCGCTGGGCGGGTTTTACGCCGGCCTTGGCCAGGCCGCCAGGCTGGTTGCCGGATCCTCTGCCATCAAGGCCATGCTTGAGGAGATGGACCAGCGCTTTAATGACGCTCAAGGTGCATGACCCGGGGATTTTGAGCCGCGGCGGCGCCAGGGCTTTAGAGGGATAGGAGAGGGGAGGGTTTACGCATGGATTGGAGTCTGTTGCAGATTCTATTCTGGCTCATTGCCGGAGCGGTTTCTTTTTATTTCAGTATTGGCAATGCCCGGGTTTGGACCAGTATCGCCGTCGGTTTCTTTCTGATTCTGGTCGGTGAGGTCATCCCCCAGGCGATCTCCTTTTTGCCCGGGGCCGATATCCCGCAGGTACAGGCCATGGCGTATATCGTCGGCACTATTTCGATTCTAGTCATGAGCCACGGGTTTCAGGAATATTATGTTTTCTCTCGCACCCTCGAGCTTGAGGGGAAAAAACGTTTCGTCTATTTGACGACCTTGGGGGTGATTGGCGCTTCGTTGGTTTTTATCCTCATCAATCCCGTTCCCACAGAGAAGACCCTGCGCATTATCCGCATTGTTGAAAATACCAACTGGGTCTTTTTGTCGTTGATCAATATCGACCTGATCCGAAAAATCTATATCAATGTCAAAGACAGCCCCATCGGCAAGGGGTTTATCGCCTTTATGGCCGTCTTCGTATTTATCTTTCTCTGGAAGGGCTCGCAGCTCTATATCCAGGTCTACGATCTGGATCTGCCGGGGATGGCGAATCTCTACCCCTTGCGCTATCAGCTCTCGGAAGTGGTGGGCAATATCGGCAATCTGCTGGCGGGTCTCTCGGTCGGCGGCACATTTCTGTACCTCGCCAGGCTGTTGCGCTAGTTTTTCCTTTAGAAGACAGATAAGACGCAAAAAGGGTTGGCTCGATGCCAACCCTTTTTGCGTTCTTGTCATGTTTTTTAAAGGCTTTTGCTTGTCCATCTCAAGACTTTTTGCGAATGCATCTTATTTGCCGGGCTTGATTTCTTTCAGGCGCTGGTTTTCCATTTCGGCAAAGCGCCCCAGAAGGTCGGCTGCCCAAAGATAGAAGGGGTGGGCCCGTTCGGTGTCGGCGAGTTTTTGACAGAACTGGGTGATCCAAGGGTAGAAAAGAATATGAAAAAAATCGGCCTGGCTTGCAATCCACTCTTTGGTCTTGGCCTTGGTTTTTTCCTCAAGGGAGCGCTCTTCGCCCTCGGTCAGGTAATAGAGGAATTCAAGCTCCGTCGGCAGGTAGTCAGCCGGTTCATTGCTCTGTTCGAGGCTCAGGCCGGCGCTGGTGTAGGTGTTTGCTACCGCAAGCGTCGACTGGCCCATGACCCGGGGCTCTTTTTCGAGGTAAACTGAGCCGTAGGGCGATGCCGGGACCCCTCCGAACCGGTTGACAAAAAGTCCGGTGTAGGCCGTCTGAAGTTCTTCAAGGCAGGGGGCGGTGGGAACGCCAAGTCCGGGGAAGAGCGGTTCGAAGGTTTCTTTTTCAAGCCCCTGAACAGCTTCCAGGGTCTGTTCGTCGGGGTATTGAAAGAGCGTGGTCAGAAAAGCGTAGAGCATCTTGCGTTCGAAGGCAGAAAGCATGGGGACAGATCCTTGAGGGAATTGTGAGGGAATCAAGGTCGGGATATTATCATGGCTGCCCGTCGAATGCGACCAGTTTTCTGTCGCGAGGAATCTCCTTTTCCCGTTCGTCCAGCCATTGTTCGATTTGGGCAAGGTCGTAGGGTTTGCTAAAGACCTTGCAGCCGAGGGATTCAGCCTTGCTGAGCTCTTCTGTGTTCCATGTGGCTGAAATGACAGCCTTGTTGTGAATGATCCCCTTGCAGCCCCGGTTTTCCTGACGGTCGACGAACTCGAGCCCGGTCATTTTGGGCATGCGGTTGTCGGTGACCAGAAAGTCGCCGCAGGCATGTTCGTGGAGACATTCGCATTGGGGATCGACATAGAGCGGGCAGGCGCAAGGGTCACTGAAGCTTAAAACCTCATAGCCCCGCTGTTCAAGGATGGCAGTCAGCAGCATTCTGCAGGAAGCGTCATCTTCGATGACGATAACCCTGTATTTCACTCTGATCTCCATTTATGCGTACCGGGTCATTGTCAGTGCCGCCGGCACAAGCTCAGAAAAGCAAAGGGTGATGTTCAACATCACCCTCTACTTATAATAGTTGAAAACCGGTTGCAGGGCTACTGGCCCGAGGCGTTTTTTAATGAGCGGTTTTTGTCTGCTGGGGCTCGAGGGGGATCAGCACCATCTGGATGCGTCGGTTCTGGGCCCGCCCCTTTGAATCTCCGTTGTCAGCAACCGGACGAAATTCACCGAAGCCATTGGCCGAAAGACGTTCACCGGGAATGCCGATTGGATCCTGAAGAAAGTGAACCACGTTGGCGGCCCGGGCGGTGGAGAGTTCCCAGTTGCTGGGAAAGGTTTCACGCAGCCTTGAGCTGATGGGGATGTTGTCTGTATGCCCTTCGACCCTCACCTCTTTATCGGTGACTCCTTTAAGGATTTTGCCGACTCTGCTTAGAACTTCGAGACCTTCCTTCTTTATGTCAGCCTGGCCCGAATCGAAGAGGATGCGTTCGACCATGTTGACGGTCAGCTTGCCCTGGAGTTCGGAGATGGTGATTTCGCCACGCTTGATTTCAGTCTCCATCTTGTCGACGAGTTGATCGTAGGTGTTTTTCATCTGGGCCAGGCGAGCCTCTCTGGCTATGCGTTCGCGCTCAACCTGCTGCGCAAGTTCACGGCTTTTTGACTCAAGGCGGTCTATGGTCTGACGCATTTCGCTCATGGCCGCCCCGGTCTGGGCGCTGCGATCCGAAAGCACCTGCTCCAGGCGCTCGATGTCGGCCCGCGCTCGGGCGAGGTCTTTGCTCAAGCCCGCATTCCTGTCGTTAAGCTCGCTCTGCTGTTTCTCCAGGCTTGCCTTTTGGGCCATCAGGTCGTTGTGCTGCTCCTGAAGATTCTGGTAGTCTGCCCCCATCTGCTGAAGTCGATCGCTAAGAGTTGCCGCTTCATTGGCTTTTTGTTCAAAGGTCGTTTTGGTGACACAGCCACCGAGGGTCTGGGACAAAAGGACCAATGCGAAAAACAAAAAATAGCTGCGCACGGTTTTTCTCCTTGGAATTTGAAGGTTCGCCGAAATAACCAGCTGCCGGTTGATGTTTCGGGTGCTGCCGCCCCCTGCGCTGTGTTTTGGGGCTCGGGGAACTCGGCCGCTGGCAGAGAACCTAGCACAACACCTAAAAAAGTAAAATGTTTTTCCCGGCAGAGCAGGCGTTGCGGCAAGGCGCGAGGGGGGCAGGCCAGGGCAGCGATTGTAAGGCTTTTCGGTTGCGGGGTGCCGATGTCCATGGTATAAAAAAGCATTTTCAATATGTTATGGAGACCTCCACTATGTTTGAAATAGACCGGATTATTCGCAACGCCCTTCAGGAAGACATCGGGTCGGGGGACCTCACCACTCTGGCCACCATCGAAAAAGGCACTTCGGCCCGCGCTGAACTGGTCGCCAAGGAAGACTTCGTCCTGTCGGGCATCGATGTGGCGCAACGGGTTTTTGCCTTGCTGGACAGCGAGATCGCCTTCGAAAAGCTCCAGGAGGACGGTTTTGAGGTCAGCCGGGGGCAGGTGATCGCCTGGCTGAAGGGTGATGCGGCTCTGTTGCTTCAGGGCGAGCGGGTGGCTCTGAACCTGTTGCAGCGCATGAGCGGGGTGGCCACCCTGACCGCCCGTTTTGTCGATGCCGTCAAAGGCACCGGTGCCACCGTGGTCGATACCCGTAAAACCACCCCCGGCCTGCGGGTTCTGGAAAAGTATTCAGTACGCATGGGTGGCGGTCGCAATCATCGCACCTCCCTCTATGACGGGATTCTGATCAAGGAAAATCACATTGCCGCCGCTGGCGGAGTCACAGCTGCAATATCCCGGGCCAAAGACCGGGTGCCCCATACCCTGAAGATCGAGGTTGAAACCGAGAACCTCGATGAGGTACGTGAAGCTCTTGATGCAGGTGCTGACATCATCATGCTCGACAACATGGACCTGGCCATGCTGCGGCAGGCTGTCGATCTGGTCGCCGGGCGCGCCCTGACCGAAGCTTCGGGCGGCGTCAACCTGGAGACGATTCGGGATATTGCCGAAACCGGGGTCGATCTTATTTCGGTGGGGGCCCTGACCCATTCGTACATGGCGGTCGATATTTCCATGCTGTTTAAGTCCTGAATCCGTGAGGAGTGAGGCCTGAGGATTGTGAGGTGGAAAAGCGCAAAGGCTTGTTTTTGTTTGGCAAGTCACGCATCCCCCCTCACGCTTCACTTCTCGCTTGCGTAGATTTGCAGGATTGCGGAAAATCGGCAACGCGTTAACAAACACACGGCTTCAGGTAAATAACCGGATTCCAAGGCTGCCCATGACCAATCCCGGACCAAGGGAAGAAATTCTTCGACTGTTTCGTGAAAAAGGCGACTCCTTTCTCTCTGGCGAGGAGATCAGCCAGTTTTTGGGGGTCTCGCGTTCGGCTGTGTGGAAGCAGATCAAGCTGCTTCGGGAGCTGGGCTATCGCATCGAGGCGGTGACCTCCCGGGGCTACCGTCTGCTCTCGGCACCCGACGAGCTGATCTCATCTGAAATTCAGGCCGACCTGAATACCCGGTGCATCGGCCGCGAGGTCGTCTGGTACGAGCAAACCGATTCGACCAACCTGCGAGCCTATGATCTCGGTGAACAGGGAAGGGCCGACGGCACGGTGGTTCTCGCCGACAGCCAGAGTGCCGGCAAGGGGCGCATGGGGCGACGCTGGGAGTCGCCGGCCGTGGTCAACCTGTACACCTCGGTGTTGTTGCGCCCCGCTATTCTGCCTCGCTACGCACCCCAGCTGACCTTTGTCTCGGCGGCCGCCGTGGCCCTTGCGGTGCAGGAGATCAGCGGCCTCGACCCGCAGGTCAAATGGCCCAACGACATACTGCTCGGGGGCAAAAAGGTGGCCGGCCTGCTCAATGAAATGAGCGCCGAAACCGAAGGGATTCACTTCGTGATCCTGGGTATCGGGGTCAACCTGAACATGACAGCCGACCAGTTTCCCGACGATCTGCGCTATCCCGCCACCTCGCTGCTGATCGAAAAGGGCCAGGCTGTGTCCCGCCTCGCTTTTGCCCGCTGTCTTTACCGGCATCTCGACGAACTCTACCACCAGTATCTGGCCGAAGGTTTTGCCCCGATCCGCCAGCAGTGGGAATCGTTCTGGAATCTGAACGGACGCCGGGTCGAGGTGGACTACTACGACCGCAAGGTTCAGGGGCAGGTGACGGGTCTTGACCCGGACGGGGCGCTGCTGCTACGCCTTGACGATGGCTGCGAGGAGAAGGTGCTGGCCGGAGATGTCAGGCCGATTGGGCCTGAGAACTGAGGGGAGGGGGGCTGCCTGCCCCATTCGTTTATTATAGGCGAAACATTCGCGGCTGAAGCCGCTCCTACAGATTCTGTGGGTTTTTCGGAATGTTTTACCAGTTACTAATCACGAATCACCGGATTTTTATGCTTTTAGTTATCGATGTTGGCAACACCAATGCCGTTTTGGGCATGTACGATGGCCAGAACCTGATCCGCAACTGGCGCATCACGACCGACAAGTCGCGGACCGTGGATGAGTACGCCATTGTCATCGATCACCTCTTCCGGCTCTCCAGGGTCGAATTCTCAGACATACGCGATGTCATAATCTCCTGCGTGGTGCCGCCGGTGCTCAATACCTTTGAGCGGCTGTGCCGCCGTTATTTCAAAAAGAGTCCCTATATCGTCGGACCCGGGATCAAAACCGGCATGCCGATTCTGTATGATAACCCCAAGGAGGTAGGGGCCGATCGCATCGTCAATGCCGTGGCAGCTTTTGAAAAGTACCGCCGCAGCCTGATCGTGGTCGACTTCGGGACGGCGACCACCTTCGATTTCATCTCCGAGCGCGGTCAGTACCTTGGCGGGGCCATTGCTCCGGGGGTCTCTATCGCCGCCGAAGCTCTTTTCGAGCGGGCCAGCAAACTGCCCCGGGTGGATATCTCAAAGCCTCCCCAGGTGATCGCCAAAAATACCGTTAACAGCATGCAGGCCGGTATTTTTTACGGCTACGTGGGGCTGGTCGACGGGATCGTGGCACGGATGAAAAAAGAGGCCGACGACGATCCTCTGGTGGTGGCAACCGGGGGCCTGGCCCGGCTTATCGCCACCGCTTCGGAGACCATCGAAGAGGTTGAGCCCCTGCTGACCCTGGAGGGGTTGCGCATTATTTACGGACGAAACAAGGCCGAACAGTAACGCGAAAGGGGGTATGTGCCCTGGCGAAAAGCAGGTTGGCGAGGTTAGGTAGTCTTCGCTGTTGAAGTTGTTTCCTGAGCGGGATCCTTTAAACAATTGCCGTGAACGGCTGGAATGAAAGGAGCGACCATGGGAAAGTACGAAACCGCAAAAGTGAGGAACCTTGGCATTGTAGCCCATGGAGGTGCGGGTAAGACCTCCCTGACCGAAGCAATTCTGTTCAATACCGGCATGACCGACCGCCTCGGCAGGGTCGATGACGGCACCTCCACCATGGATTTCGAGCCGGAGGAGATCAAGCGAAATATCACCATAAGTTCCAGCCTTCACCATTGCGAATGGAACAACCACAGCATTCATCTCGTCGATACTCCCGGCTATGCCAACTTTCTTCATGACACCCGCAACTGCCTGCGGGTTCTGGGGGGGGCGGTGCTTATCGTCTCGGCCATTTCCGGGGTCAAGGCCCAGACCGTAAAAATCTGGGAATGGGCCGATGAGTTCGAGGTTCCGCGCATCGCCTTTGTCAACAAGATGGACCGTGAACGGGCAGATTTTCTCAAGGCCGTCGACGACATGGAAAAAGCCCTCGAAACCCGGGCGGTGGTCGTTAACATGCCCATCGGCGAAGCTGAAAACTTTCGCGGCATCATCGATCTGGTCAATATGAAAGCCCGCCTCTTCCAGTTCGATGAAAAGGGCACTTACCAGGAAGAGGAGATCCCCGCGGAGTACCTCGACGAAGCCCAGCGGTTGAGAACCCTGCTGCTTGAGGCCGTCGCCGACGCCGACGACGAGCTGATGGAGAAGTATCTCGAGGAGGAGCAGCTGAGCACCGATGAGATCCTGCGCGGACTTCGCGAGGGAACCCTGACCGGGGTGTTCACTGCTGTGCTGTGCGGCAGTGCCCTGGCCAACATCGGGGTGCGGCAACTGCTCGATTTCATCAACTACTGCCTGCCTTCGCCGATCGATAAGGGCACCCAACTCGGCAACAATCCCAAGACCGGCGATATCGAAGAACGCAAGCCTGATGAGTCCGAGCCTTTCTCCGCCATGGTCTTCAAGACCATCAGCGACCCCTTTACCGGCAAGTTGACCATCTTCAGGGTCTACTCCGGGGTGCTCAAGAGCGACTCGAGCGCTTATAATCCCAATCGGGAAGCCACCGAGCGGATCGGCCAGATATTTGAAATGGAGGGGAAAAAACAAAAGCCGATAGATATGGCGGTGGCCGGAGACATCGTGGCGGTTGCCAAACTCAAGGTGACGGCCACCGGCGATACCCTCTGTGATGTCAACAAGCCGATTATCTACGAAAGCCCCATGCCCCTTAAACCGGTGATCTCTTTCGCCCTTGAGGCCCAAAGCAAGGGCGATGAGGACAAGATTCACAGCGCCCTGCAGCGCCTGATTGAAGAAGACCCCACGCTCCAGGTACAGCGCGACGAGGAAACCCGGGAACTGATCCTCTCTGGCATGGGCCAAGTGCATGTCGAAGTGGCGGTGGACAAACTTGAGCGCAAGTTCGGTGTCCATGTCCAACTCAAGGAACCCAAGGTCCCCTACCGCGAAACCATCAAAGGGCGAACTGACTTGCAGAGCAAGTACAAGAAGCAGTCTGGCGGTCGTGGTCAATATGCCGACGTGTGGTTGAAGATTGAGCCCTTGCCCCGCGGCGGAGGATTTGAGTTTGTCGACAAGGTCGTCGGCGGGGTGGTGCCAAGGCAGTACATCCCGGCTGTGGAAAAGGGCGTTTGCGAGGCGATGCAAAACGGTTCTCTGGCCGGTTACCCGGTGCAGGATGTGCGGGTCACCCTCCATGACGGATCTCACCACTCGGTAGATTCGTCGGAAATGGCCTTCAAGATCGCAGGGTCCATGGGCTTCAAAAAAGGGATGGAGCAGGCCAGCCCGGTGCTGCTCGAACCGATGATGCAGATGGAAATCACCGTGCCCGATGATTGCATCGGCGATGTCATCGGCGACATGAACTCCCGTCGGGGCAAGGTTCTGGGTGTCGAACCCAAGGCTAACAGCCAGGTCATCGCTGTTCAGGTGCCCATGGCCGAGGTGCTGAAGTATTCTCCCGAACTGCGGTCGATGACATCGGATCGCGGGTTGTTTACCATGCAGTTTTCGCACTACGAAGAAGTCCCGTCCCACTTGACGGCAAAGATTCTTGCCGAACTCAAGAAGGCCGGATAAAAAGCAAGGAGTTGCCGGAATATGGCTGAAAACCAGGATTGGGATTTGAAGGAAGAACCAAAACAGCAGGAGGGTGCCCCTGTCGCGGCAGGCGAGGAACCTGCTTCGGTTGAGGTTGCTGAAACTCCGCCTGCCAGCGGGGCAAAGAGTTCATTGCCAAGGGTTCTGCTGTTGTTGCTGCTGCTGGTCGGTCTTGGGGCGGCGGCTTTCTATTATTTTGCAGCGGTTCCGCAAAACCCGGCGCCAGCGACAGCCGTTAAACCCCAGCGGCAGCCGATTCCGATCCCCATCCCGGTCCCCACCCAGGTCCCGGCTGCACCGAAACCCTTAGAGACACCGGAGTCGCAGCAAGCTGCGGCGGCTCCGGTTCTTAAGGAGAAAGCCGCAGCCGTGGTTCGGAGCGGAAAAAATTCCGGATCTCTATCAAGCAACAGGGATGCTGAGGCTTTAAAGGTTTCGGCCCAGGTGCCTCGGGGTGTTTTGAAGGAAGTCCTGCCCGAAGATGAACCTGCTGCGCCTGTGACCAAAGAGGTCATGGAAACACCCTCGCTTCGCGCCTCGATTGAAAAAACCGTACCTGTTGCTGCGGCAAAGACAAGTACGGTGCCTCTAAAGCGCCCGATAGCTGTTGAACCGGCAAAAAAAATGCCGGTTGAAAGTCCCTTGGCGGCGGTACCGGTTGGGCATTACATGGTCGAGGTCGGGGTGTATCTGGAAAAAGTGCACTTTGAAGAGGCTCGTTTGAGTCTCGAGCAGTTGGGGTATGAGCCCCGGGCTGTTGAAATCGAGAAAGAGATGGAAATGACCCGGCTGTGGGTTGGAGCCTTTGCTCCCGATGAGGCCCGCCGCCGTCACAGCGAACTCAAGGCTATTGCTCCGGACGCCTTTTTGCTGCCTGATGGCGACCAACTTGCGGTTTATGCCGGCTCGTATCATGACCTGGACCAGGCTCGCTCATGGTCTGACAAGCTTTACCGGCATAATGTCCAGGTTACCGAGCAGCAGGCCATGGTGATGGTGTCACTGACGCGGCTTAACTTCGGGGACTATGCCAGTTTGGCCGAAGCCCGCAAAGCTGCTGAGCGAGTCAGGGCTGCCGGGTTATCCACCTATGTGTTGAAAAAACGCTGATCGATAAGGAGCTACCTGAGTAACAATGACCAATTCCAGCCTCAAGGTTCGCCTCAAGGTTTCTGCTGAGGTCGCCAGGATTGTAGGAAAATCCGCCCCCCGGGATCTCCGCTTGTCGGCCGCCCGGGGGGCGGTCTCCTTATCGTGCAGGGATATGCTGACCGCGCTGTTTTTTCTGCTTCACGGCCAGGATCCCGAAGTCAAAGACCTGGCTCGCAAGACCCTGGCGGGCCTGCCCGCCGAAGACCTGGGAACCCTGGCGGCTGATCCCGACCTGCACCCGCAACTGCTAGATTTTGTTGCCCGAGTTCGTTTGCGGGACCGGGGGCTGATGGAGCTTCTTCTCGGCAACCCGTCGGTTGCGCCGGAGACCCTGGTTTTTGTAGGGACCCGGGCAGATCTGGAAACCCTGGACCTGTTGACTCGCAACGAGGAGCGCTTAGGGCAGTCTCCGGAGATTGTCGAGGCAATCCTGGGCAATCCCCTGGCAGACCTTGGTCTGAAACAGCGCCTGGGGCAGGTTAAAGATGAAGAAGCAACCCTGGCCCAGACAAAGGACCTGCAAGATGTTGAGGGGGAAGAGGAGTTGCAGGAAGAGGCTCTCGATGATGAGCACCTTTCCAAATACCAGAAGGCTCTGGAGATGGGGGTTTCGGAAAAAATCAAGATGGCCTTGACCGGGGACAAGGAATGGCGCAGCATCCTGATCAAGGACGCGAACAAATTGGTCTCCGCGGCGGTCATCAAAAATCCCCGTATCACCGACGGCGAGGTTCTGGCGGTTGCCCGCAACAAGACTTCGAGCGATGACCTGATTCGGCTCATCAACCTCAACCGAGAGTGGGTAAAGAATCTCGAGGTCAAAAAAGCCTTGGTCATGCACCCGAAAACCCCGCTGCCCAAGGCGTTGCGGTATATGAATGTGCTGACCGAAAAAGATCTTAAGAACCTTGCAAAAAGCCGGTCCGTCTCCCAAGTTATTGCCAACTCGGCCCGTCGCTTGCTGGCCCAGAAGGATAAGAAAAAATAACCTCCCGGCGTAGGAGGCTGTCGGATTTTGGGAACCGTAGCGAGAAATAGACTGTTCGAGACCAGATTTTCGAGAATTTGAGAGCGAATAGCAGGGCTATTTGTCGAAAATTTTCGGAGATATGGGCCGATCAGTCGATTTCGCAGTAGGTTCATTTCAAAGTCCGACAGCCTCCTAGGCCCGGTTTACTGAAAGGTGTTTTATTAATGCAAAAAGGTGAAGTCCTGGCTGTTTGTACCAGTCTCAATAAGGGTGAACGGAAAAAGGACGTAAAGTCAGCCTCTTTGATCGAAAATTTCGGCTTCAGGGGCGATGCCCACGGCGGGGACTGGCATCGGCAGGTCAGCCTGCTGGCGATCGAGAGTATCGACAAAATGCGGGCCGCCGGTCTCGACGTAGGCCCCGGTGATTTCGCCGAAAATCTCACCACCCGCGGCCTGGACCTGTGTCATCTACCGGTTGGGACCCGGTTCCGCGTTGGACAGAACGCCCTGCTTGAACTGACCCAGATCGGAAAAATCTGCCACGAGCGATGCGCCATCTACTACCAGGCCGGAGATTGCGTGATGCCCAAAGAGGGTATATTCGCCAAGGTCCTCAAGGGAGGCGAGGTCTCCACGGGTGATGTCATTGAGATCGTATCGATGCCTGAGGAAAAAATGGAGGGAGGCCAATGACCGGACAGCAATTTGAAATAGGCGTCCTGACCCTTTCGGACAAGGGCGCTCGAGGCGAGCGCGTGGACGAGAGCGGCCGGATCATCAAGGAAATGGTTGCCGACCTCGGTACGGTTGCGCAATACCAGGTGATTCCTGACGATGAGGAGTTGATTGTCCAGACCCTGGTTGAGTGGGTCGACAAGGAAGGGCTCGATCTGATTTTGACCACCGGGGGCACCGGTTTGACTCCGCGGGATATCACCCCGGAGGCCACGGCCAGGGTCATCGATCGGGAAGTGCCCGGCATGGCCGAGGCGATGCGCATGGCGAGCCTGCAGAAAACGCCTCATGCCATGCTCTCGCGGGCCCTTGCGGGGGTGCGTCGGCACACCCTGATCATCAACCTGCCCGGCAGCCCCAAGGGGGTGCGGGAGAACCTCGAAGTGGTGTTGCCCGCACTTGAGCACGGCCTGGCCAAGCTCAAGGGGGATCCCTCCGAGTGTGCTCGATAGGCTGAACCTGTTATGGAATGGCTCGATATTTTTCGCAGCAGCTATGATGGGACTGTTATAGGGCGTCTTCTGCTGGCCTCATTACTGGGCGGGCTGATCGGTGTTGAACGAGAGATTCATGGTCGGCCTGCCGGTTTTCGAACCCACCTACTGGTGACCGTTGGGTCTTGCCTGATGATGGTCGTCTCCGAGTTTTTTTTTCTCAAATACGGCACCATGCAATCCGATAGCGTGATTCGTCTCGACCCCGCCCGGGTCGCGGCCCAGATTGTCACCGGCATCGGTTTTCTCGGCGCCGGGGCGATCATTAAAGACGGCCATGCGGTACGCGGCCTGACCACCGCCGCCTGCCTCTGGGTCACCGCGGGAATCGGCATGGCCGTGGGGGTCGGGTTTTACAGTGCAGCCCTGGTGGTTACGGCCATTGCGCTGTTTAACCTCCTGTTCCTGAAGCGGGTGGAAGGTTGGCTGAACAAGGACCATTATCGCACCCTGGTGGTCTACTGCGAGGACAGGGACGGTATGCGCGAGCAGATTGAACATTTTCTCTTGGGCTGGAACCTGCGGATCATTGATTTTGCTTTGGAGAAGGACCTTGATGACTCGTCGGTGCGCTTTGAGTTCATTCTTTCGCAGTGCGGAGAGGGGGCTCGCGGTGCGCTTCCAGAGGCAGCGGCGACGCTAGAGGGGGTTCGCAGGGTACGGTTTCGTTGACCTTGGCCGCTGTCAGTGGGCGATCAGGCCTGCGCCCATGGCGGTGAGAATGCCGCAGCATGCCACCGCCCCCAGGGGGGTGGCCAGAGCCACGGCGCTGGTAAAGGCCGTTGCGGTCCTTTTGCTGTAGCCATAATGCAGCAGGATCGAAAACATCGAAACCCCGGCCGGAATTTTGTGAGTAATAACTGCCACCGCTGCCAGAAAGCCGATGTCGCTGTCGAGTTCAAACCCGGTGCCGATGATAATCCCGTCTATCAGCGAATGCAGGCTCATCCCCGCCAGGGCCACCGCCCCCATGGGATTGGGGTTAGAGCAGCAGTCATCATGGCTGTTGGGGACTTCAATGCTGGTATGGTGAAGCTGTTCATGATCGGCGTGAAAGGGCAGGTGGTGTTCGAGAAAATAAAAAATCACAAACGAAAGCAGCAGGTAAAGGGTAGCGTTGGGCGCCAGTTCCAGGGCCTCTGGGAGAATATGCAGAAAGCCGACTCCCAGCAGCGTTCCTGCCGAAAATGAGATCAGGTGAGCCGAGTTGCGGCGACTCCAGGACTCCTTGACCAATACCAGATACATACCAAGAAACGTAGCGACTCCGGCCATCCCACCGTAAAACAAAACGCTTACCCAACGACTTTCCATAACAGTTACAACTCCCGTATTTTAGTGGGGGAAGTATAGTCATGATTTGACCTTACCTCAAGAGAAGAAGCTATAAATAAGCGTTTTCCGTAGATTTCTGGTATCCGGTATGTTTCCTGCAAACATCCTGACCAAGGTAAATAATTTTGACAGGAGTCAACCGTGGCCATGGAAACAATACTGTTAGCCGACGACGTGGAGCTTTTTCTTGAGCTGGAAAAGACCTTTTTCCGACGCGAGGGTTTTAACCTGCTGGTGGCACGTACCGGGAAAGAGGCTCTGGAGCTGGTGGTCGATCAGCGCCCCGACCTGGTTTTGATGGACCTCTACATGCCTCAGATGAACGGAGACGAAGCCTGTCGCTGGATCAAGGACGACCCCGAACTCGCCAGAATTCCGGTGATCATGGTCACGCAGGCCGGCCGCCCCGATGACCTCGAGCGCTGTCGCGCGGCCGGCTGCGATGACATTTTGCTCAAACCGATCAATCGGCACAAGTTCATCACAACGGCGCACAAGTACCTGCAGATCACTGATCGTACCGCGCCCCGGGTCCCGGCCAGGTTGAGGGTTCACTACGGACCCGACCCGCAGCAGCTGCTCGACCAGTATTCGGTCAACCTGAGCACCGGAGGCATGTTTCTGGAGTGCCAGGACCCTCTGCCGGTCGACACCCCCCTGACCCTTGAGCTTTGTTTGCACAGCGAAAGCATTCGCATCCAGTGCAAGGCCCGGGTTGCCTGGGTCAATCACCCGGAAATGATTAAAAAACCACATCTGCCGCCAGGCATGGGGCTGCAGTTTGTAAATCTCTCCCTTGAAAACATGCATGTACTGCGGGAGTTCATCAAACAGCAGTGCCTTAAACCAGATTGGTAATAATCCCACCCTTAGTTCCTTTCTTCGCAGGTCCACCCCATCTGGAGTGCTGCGCCGGTTTTGCCGTGCTGTTACTCTGTCTTGTTTGTTGAAGGTTTTTAGCTAAAATGGAGTCATTGACAAAGGCTGTCAATTGAATCTGTTTTTGAAAAAACAAACATTCACTAGGCTTGGGTGTGGAACCGACAGTTGAGAAAAAACATCGTTTCAACTTAGGCTGGAAACTGTTTAACCATCTTAAATTGAAACTGGTGGCAGGACTTCTTGTGGTCATCCCCCTCGGGATCACCATTTTTATTCTGCGGTTTCTGTTCAACCTGGCAGATGGTTTTCTTGGGCCTCACATCGACCGGGGGATTGAATTTTTTCGCGGGGAGGGCATTTATATCCCCGGCCTCGGGATGTTTGCGGGTCTGGTGATCCTCTATATTACCGGGGTTTTTGCCAGCAATCTCTTCGGTAGCCGGATGGTCCATTACGGAGAGTCTCTTTTCGCCCGAATCCCTCTGGTCAAATCGATTTATACCTCGACCAAGCAACTCATGCATGTCTTTACCGCAGGGGGGAAAAACTCCTATCGCAAAGCGGTATATGTAGAATTTCCCAAGGAAGGCAGTTACAGCATTGCCTTTGTCACCAGTACGGTGAGTCACGAGTCGGGAAAGGAATACTGCACAGTTTTTGTTCCGACCTCACCCAATCCCACCTCGGGTTATGTTTTACTTCTCGAAACCCGTAACCTTTATCCTACCAATCTCAGTGTTGAAGATGCCCTTAAAATCGTCATGTCAGGCGGCATGGTCGCACCGCCGGTGATCAGTACCGAGAAGTTGCGGTAAAACAGGTTCCAGGTTCCAGCCAGGTTCCAGGTTCCAGGTTCCAGGTTCCAGGTTCCAGGTTCCAGGTTCCAGGTTCCAGGTTCCAGGTTCCAGGTTCCAGGTTCCAGGTTCCAGGTTCGGATTAAGATTATGGCTTTTCCTGAATCCTGAGACCTGTCACCTGATACCTTTATTGTCGATCCGGTTTCCGGATCAACAACAAGCTGTGGATAGCGCTGTGAAAACTCCTGCATAAAGGGGGCAAGGGGTTGATGGGCAAAGGGAATTTAGCCGATTGCCAAAAAAAAGTGCAAATTACATTTTAAGGCATCCCCCTGCCGGGATTTGCAATTGACTCGATGAAGTCAGGCGTGTTAATAAAACTCTACTAAAAACAATAAGATATCTTGGCTTAACAATAGTTTCGCAAAAGTGAACAAGGGGTGGGACATGTCTTTAAGGAGGACGTTTCAATGACTGAAACACTGCACTTTACCATGGGAGGGCTGCTTGAGGATGTGACCCGCCGTTTTCCGGGCAATGATGCCCTGGTGTATCCGGGGCTGGGCCTGCGTTATTCCTATAAAGAATTCGACCTTTTGACCGACCGGGTGGCCAAGGGGCTGATAAACCTTGGGATTCAAAAGGGGGACAATGTCGCCATCTGGGCCACCAACGTTCCCGAATGGGTGGTGCTGCAGTTCGCCACCGCCAAGGTCGGCGCGGTACTGGTGACGGTCAACACCAATTACAAGTCCACCGAACTAGAGTATGTGTTGAGTCAGTCCGATGCCACCACCCTTTTTCTGGTCCAGGGCTTCAAGGATACCGATTATGTAGCCACCACCTGCGAGGTCCTGCCCCAGCTCAAGGAATCGACACCGGGTACACTGAGCTGCGCCAAGCTGCCGTTTTTGAAGAATGTGGTGTTTCTGGGAGACCAGGCGCCAGCGGGGATGCTGGCCTACACCGAACTGGAGAAACTCGGTGAGCGCGTCGCCGATGCCGAACTGGCCCAGCGCAAAGCCTCGCTGGACGAGCATGAGGTGATCAACATGCAGTACACTTCAGGCACGACCGGTTTTCCCAAGGGGGTCATGCTGACCCATCACAATATTATCAACAACGGCTTTAACATCGGCCAGTGCATGAAGTTCACCGACCAGGACCGACTCTGTATTCCGGTGCCCTTTTTCCACTGTTTCGGCTGCGTGCTGGGGGTGCTGGCCTGTGTGACCCACGGTGCGACCATGGTGCCGGTAGAGGTTTTCAGCCCTGAGGAGGTGCTCAGGACCATCGAAGCTGAAAAGTGCACAGCGGTACACGGTGTGCCGACCATGTTTATCGCCGAACTCGAACATCCGGCTTTTCCCAATTACGACCTTTCATCCTTGCGCACCGGCATCATGGCCGGTTCGCCCTGTCCCATCGAGGTCATGAAGCGGGTTATTCGAGACATGAACGCCAGTGAGATCACCATCGCCTACGGGCAGACCGAGGCCTCGCCGGTCATCACCCAGACCCGCACCGACGATCCCGTTGAGTTACGGGTGGCTTCGGTGGGTCGGGCGCTACCCGATGTGGAGGTGAAAATCATCGACATCGAAACCGGGATAAGCCTTCCGCCCGGCAAGCAGGGGGAACTGTGCACCAGGGGTTACCTGGTGATGAAGGGGTATTACAAAATGGAGGAGGAATCCTCCAGGGCTATCGATGCCGAGGGCTGGCTGCACACCGGCGATCTGGCGGTCATGGACGAAAACGGTTATTGCAAGATCACCGGGCGCATCAAGAACATGATCATCCGCGGCGGGGAGAACATCTATCCCCGCGAGATCGAGGAGTTTCTCTATACCTACCCCAAGGTCTCAGATGTTCAGGTCTACGGAGTGCCTGACAAGAAGTTTGGCGAGCAGGTCATGGCCGCCATCAAGCTCAAAGAGGGCGATGCCTGCACCGAGGAGGAGATCAAGGCGTTCTGCAAGGGGCGTATCGCCAATTACAAAATACCCTTCTACGTCAAGTTCGTCGACGAATACCCGATGACCGCCAGCGGCAAGATCCAAAAGTTCAAGCTGCGCGAGATGGCGATCCGGGAACTACACCTCGAAGAAGCCGAAACAGTCAAAACGGCTTAAATTCAGGAGAAAGGAAAAAGGTCTAAAGTAAAAGGACAAGCTTTTCGAGTTTGCGCCTTGAACCTTGAACCTTGAGCCTTGAACCTCTTTTCCGGAGGAAAAGCAATGCGAATAACCCCCGCAAGCGAACTGCAGAACCGCTATAAAAAACTTCAGGCCCAGATGGAACAGGCAGGGCTGGATGCGGTGCTGATGTTGCAGAATGCCGACCTGTTCTACTTTACCGGTTCTATCCAGGCAGGGGCACTCTATGTTCCTGCAGCTGGCGAGCCGATCTACATGGTTCGTAAGGATTACACCCGGGCCCGTATGGAGTGCGGGCTGAAGGAAATAGTCCCCTTCAAGAGCCCCAGGGACATCCCTTCGATTCTGAGCGATTTCAATTACTCTCTGCCCAAAAAGGTCGGCATGGAGCTGGACGTGGTGCCGGTGGGGCTCTTTCAGCGTTTTCAAAAGGCCCTGGGGGAGGTGCAGATCAGCGATGCCTCGCCGCTGATTCGCACTGTAAGGGCGGTGAAGTCCAAGTACGAAATCGAGATCATGAAAGATGCCGCGCTTCAGGCCGACAAGGCCTATAAGCGGGCCAAAGAGGTGATCCGGGTGGGGATGACCGATCTGGAGCTGGCCGCTGAGGTTGAATTTGCCCTGCGCAAGGAGGGACACCAGGGGATAACCCGGATGCGCGGTTTCAACTCGGAGCTTTTTTTCGGTCACATCTTCTCCGGTCCTGACAGTGCCGCTCCGGCCTTTGTCGACGCGCCCCTCGGTGGAATCGGGGTCAACCCCTCGGTCGGGCAGGGGGCAAGTTATAAGCGCATTGAGGCCAATCAGCCGATCATCCTCGATTACATCGGCGCCTTTGACGGATACCTGGTCGATCAGACCCGCACCCTTTGTATCGGCGGGCTGCCTGACGAACTCAAAAAGGCCTACGACGATATGCTGCTCATCCAGGACCGGCTCAAGGAGATCGCCCGCCCTGGAGTCAAATGGGGCGATCTCTACGAGGAGTGTTACAACTTGGCCTGCGAGAAGGGCTACAAGGAGCACTTTATGGGCTCCTCCGGCGCTCAGGTCTCTTTCATTGGTCATGGCATCGGCGTCGAGATCGACGAGTTTCCCTTCATCGCCCGCGGCTTCAAGGACCAGGAGCTCGAAGAACTGATGACCTTCGCTTTCGAGCCCAAGGCGGTCTTCCCCGGGCTTGGCGCGGTGGGCATAGAGAACACCTTCTGGGTCGCCTCAGACGGTCTCAAGCACCTGACCTTTTCCGACCAGGAACTGGCGGTTTTGTAACCCAGGCCCAAGGCCAAAGGTTAAAGGCAAACACAAAGCCCCGGCAGAATCAATCTGCCGGGGCTTTGTGTTTCGATTTCTTTTGGGGGAGCTTACCAGCCCAGGGACACTTGCAGGATGTGGCGGCGGTTAGCCTCTGAGCCGGCAAAGGCGCCGATTTCTTCTGCGTAGTTGGCGTAGTCGATCTTCAGCGCCCTGAAATCGAGGGTGGCGCCAAAGGAGCCATAGCCCTGGTAAAGGCCGGTGCGCAGGGAGAGAATTCTGGGCAGGCGGGCTTCGACGCCCAAATGGATGCGTTTGTAGATGTCATCATCAATGCCGACTTCGTTGGCGACATCGACCCAGTCCAGCGCGCCGGTCAGATCGAACCACGGCAGGCTGTGGCGGGTGGCGACGCCGAAGTTGATCTGCTGGGAGATTTTGCCGGCATCGCCGAGGTCGGTGTCGGCCAGGTTCTGGATGACCGCGGCCACTGTCAGGTCAAAGGGCAGGGGCAGGGCATACATGGCGCCGAGGTCGAAACCAAGGCCCGAGCCGTCCTGGGCGTCATCTTCGACCCGGTCCTCGAAATTAGGATCGGCAATCTCCCCTGCGGTGTAGCTCTGGTCGATGCTGGTGGCACTGACGTACCTGGCGGTGGCACCGATGCGCAGCCTCTCGCCAAGCAGGCCGTAAGCGAGTCCGACCTGGCCGGTTGCAACACCGAAAGCCTCGACGTTGGTCACCGGAAAGGCCAGGTTGCGGGCCTCAAGATTGGTCTTGAGCTGGCCGAGACCGCCGATGCCGAAGTTCTTTTGCACATAGTGGGGAAAGAGCGCGGCGCGAAAGTGGAAGTTTTCGCCGAGATGCTGGCGGATCAGGTCGGTAACCTCCTTGGTGGTGTCGAAGTCGGTGTCCTGGACGTCCTCGAAGAAATCAAAACCGTTTTCACTGGCGTCGATCAGGGGGTTGAGTACCGCAAAGCGTCTCTTTTCGATCTGGTTGAGACCAGCGGGGTTGTAGAACAGGGCATTCTCGTCGTCGGCAACGGCTGTAAAGGCGCCTCCCATGCCGAGGGGGCGCACCCCCTCAAAAAGGCTGGGCAGTTCTGCAGCCATGGTCGGGGCGGCCAGAAGCAAAGCAAGAAAGGTCACAAAAAAGCGCATCATATCATTCTCCTGAACCTGGGGAATTAATCGGGGTTACTGGTCTTTGAGGTAGGCGCTCAGCTCAGGGGCGGTCACCGGATCGTTCTCGGTAAAGCCGATTCCAAACAGGAAATCGTCGAAATCTTCAGCGATATCATTGCTGTCGTCTTCGAATTTGTTGAGCAGGTCGTCGCGGGCGATCTGAACAAGATTCAGACTATCGTTCAGGTCGTTGGCATTGTCGGCAAAGTTTTTTCCGACCATTTGGTCTATGGTGTCCTCGTCGATATTGGTGGCAAGGTCACCTTCAAGGATGTTGGAGGAGACCAGGATAGTTTCGATCGCGGCAAACAGGCCGGCCTCGAAGCGGGTGTCCTCGGTAAGCAGGGCCGGGTCCGTCCCCGTTGGAACAAGCAGGCTCGTTGCCCGGGCGAAGTTGTCAATCTTTTCCTTCAGATCCGGGATGGTGCCGGTTTCGTCGGCGAAAAGAGCGGTCACGGTATCGTACATGACGCTATTGCCGGTGCCGTTGTCCTGAGCCTCGGCTATGGCGTCCACCAGATTGAGAGTATCGAATCCGGTTTGGCCGACGTATGCGCTGGCAAGGTTCTGTACCACAATCGGGTCCTCAGGGGTTTTTGCATAGAGTTCTTCCAGGTTCGAGACCGCAGCGTCCCAGTCCTCTTGGTCGATCGCCTGGAGCCCCTTGTCAAGCAGTGCCTCGTTGCTGGAGTCGTCCGAGGCGCCGCTGAAGAGGTTTGAATCGCCGCAGCCCCCCATGGGCAGGGTGCAGGCAGCTATCAAGGCCAGGTTGGCGGTCCATTTCTTCCACTTCATCATCTTTTCTCCTTTGCCAGGTCATTGAACTCACAAATGGTTGTGAGGTTAAAGCAGTTCGTCAGCACATTAATTGCAGCCCCTGTGCCAGGTGTTGTCTCAGCTTTGGAAAAATTTCATTTGACTTGTGATGTTGGTGATTTGAGATGTCGGCTGGGAGGGGGCTTTCTTCGAATGGAAACGGTCGTGGCAATTCGGTGACATTTGATGTCAAAGGTCTGACGAAAAGGAGTCATCATAAGGAAGGTGGATTGAAATGCCAAGGGGATTCAAAATAAAAAACCGGAAAGGGCGTTTGTTCCGCTTCCCGGTTTGGCTTAGTGGTTTTTCAGGGGCGAAGGCATACATGTGGTATGTCGAGGTCCTGAAAAACCACTGTAACGCAGTAGGACGGACTTTTTGCGACGCCATCAGTTTTGACTTACCAGCGCCAGTAGGGCCAGCGATGCCAGTAGGGATGGCCGTATCGGTATCTGTAGGGGTAATACGGATCGTGAGGATAATAGAAAGGATCCATGGTGTAGTCCTTGGCCCAGAGATAGATCTCTCCGATGTCAAAAGCCGGGTAATCATAAGTTGTTTCGCCCAAGGGGCGACTCTGCAGGCCGACCAGGGTGCCGGTCAGGGTCACCAGTCGCCCGGTCTCGTATATTGCCGGATCGAGCAACTTCTGGCTTTTTGCCAGCAGGCGCCCTGCGTCATGGTCTGGTTCGGTGGGCTTGTCCCAGCGATTGAGCTTGTATTTAACGATGATCAGTAAGGACCCTTCCTTGGTGGTGACATTGTCCGCAATCAGACCTCCCAGCAGCAGTTTTTTCCCCAGGTAGGCATCAGGGTTGGCTTTGACCTGCGCATAATCAACGTCCCAATTCACGGAGAAGGTGGCATCCTTGGACAAGGGGCGTACACAACCGCTTGTTATCAATATTAAAATCGTCAGCAAAGCGATCAGTAGCATGTTTCTCATGTGGAGGCCCCCGCTATTGGTTGTTTTACCTTCAGTTTAGCCGCCCGCACCATTTCGTGCAAACTCAGTCAAATTGATCGGGCCCCTTAGGTTCTTGCGCTGTAAGATCGAAAACGTCGTGAAAAAAATGAGTGCCTGTATTCTGCTTGCCGCTAGCAATGAGTGTAAAGAGACCCTTGGGGGATATGAATCCGTCGCGGACTTCTTCAAGGGATGCTTTCGATATGCTTTTGATAACCGCCTTTAGAGGGATGATGGCTAACTTTAAGCGGGAAAGTTTTTTAGAAGGGGTCGTCTGCGGGGCGGGGGGCTGAGCTTGCTCTAAATGAAGAGCCCCCCCTGACTCGTCCTCTCATGGCAAAACAGGCAGTTGGGGAGGGATTTGATTTGTCGGTGTGGTCAATTAGTCCGCGGTGTGTCCTGGGGATTGCTATGCCAGATGTATTAACCCCGGCCAGTGTTAGGTGCTGAGTTTCTGAACAAACCTGTTGAGATGGATTTTTTCGTATTGCAGCTCCTCCCTCGAATGGGCCGGCTTTTCTTCGGCAGGGTAACCAATGCCGATAATCGAGTCGATACCGAAATGGTCGGGAAGAGCCAGGGCTTCTCGCAGGCAGGCCTCGGATGAGCGGCCGTCGCTGTGGGTACGGTTGCGAATCTGCGCCCAGCAACTGCCCAGGCCCAGGGATTCAGCGGTGAGCTGGAGGATGATCGCTGCGATGGAGCAATCTTCCACCCAGACGTCGCTGCGGGTGGTGTCGGCGCATATAACGATGGCCAGGGGCGCCCCGGCAAGAAAGGCGGCGCCGTGGGCTTTGGCCTGCGAGAGTTCTTCCAGCAGCTGCGGGTCTGTCACCGCGACGAATTCCCAGGGATTGAGACCGCGTGAGCTGGGCGAGCGCAGCAGTGCCTCGATGAGAATGTCGAACTTTTCTGTTTCGACAGGCTGATCTTGAAACATTCGGATGCTACGACGTTTCTGAAGTAATGACAGCATGGTGCAGTCTCTCCTTTATCTGGCCCCGTTTCAGCGCCGGGCCCATTCGGCACCTAACTGATCAAGGGCCTGGGCAATCTGCCCTTCGCTTAATGACAACACAATGGCCCCGGGCAGAAATTGCAGCTCAAGAACCTCTTGCGCTTTCGTGCCGCCGATTCCCAGGTACTTGCAGAGTCCCTCGGCAATGTTGACCGTGGCGGAAAGATTATAGATATGGGGATCAAGGTAGTGATTGGGATCGAAGTCTTGAATCCGGGAAAAATCGTGGTGGTGGAGGGTCGTTTGGACCAGCACAGGAGCAAAATGCCAATATTCGAGCAGCGCTGCTCCCACCAGATCATGAGAGAAAGCAAACATTCCCAACTCCACATCGATTTCATTGGTTTCGGGCTCTGCAATCAGCTCCTGGATTCGCTGGTACATTTCCGGATCCCGTTTCAGCATCACCAGCTTGCCAATATGGCGTAGCATTCCGGCCAGAAAGGCCTGATCGGGATCGGCAGCTTCGGTAAGGCGGGCGACGATTCGAGCAGCCATGGCGCAGCCGTGGGCATCAGTGTGCATCTTTCGATCCGCCGTCGTTTCGCTGAGTTGCAGGCTCTTGAGGCAGTTGTCCAGAATCAAGTCGCGCAGTTTCTGCTCGCCAAGTTGAACTATGGCTTTTTCCACCGTGGTCGTCTTGTCTTTTTTTCGGTAAACGGTGGAGTTGGCCGTCTTGATGATTCTTGCTGCCAGGGTCGGGTCGGAGTTAATCGCCTTGGAAAGGGCCTTTGCCGATAAGGCCGGATTCTCAAGCCGCTGAAGAATCTGGGCGGCGACCATCGGCTCCTTGGGAAGGTCTTCCATTTCACTGACGATCGTTTTTAACTCTGTGTACATTTGCAGCCTGTTGAAGGTAAGGGCCGGCGATTTCGCCTTGCAGGAGATTTGTTGGTACGCAAGTTCAAAGCATAGCATTTTTTAGCTGGAAACTGTCAATATCCTTACCAACTCCGGATGCCCATGGCAACCCTGAGCAGGTGGCGATCAACCTGGGCGAGGCCATGTTCCGGGATATGTAGTTTAGCAGCGACGATGTTTAAGTCTGTGGCGTTGCCATTTTCATGCCGGCGCCGACAATCGGCAGAGGGATACAAGAAACGGGCAGGCCTCAAGGGCCTGCCCGTTTCTTATTCTTATGCCGCTAAAGATTAGCCTGTCTCATCGTAGGTGCAGCCCAGGTCTTCTCCCACCAGTAAGCCTGAGCAATCCGGGCAAACAAGTTCTCCGTTATCCTCGCGAACCAGAAGCTCCTCTTCATCATACAGGGTGGAACATTCGCTGCAGCGTTTATCACTCATGGCATCCTCCTTGGTGACCGATTTAGTTTTAATTATAGCACCAATTTGGCAATGGCCAAGAAAGGAGGAACCTAAGTTATCAAGAGTGCGCTCAGGCAGGTTTTTCAGGTGCTTTGACCTTGTATCTTTTGATCAGTTGCTCGCGCAGAGCATGGAGCTGAGGGCTGATCGACACCTTGTAGCTGTGTGGGTTGATAAGCCTTAAAGAGCCGTTAGGCAGGCGTCTGAGCTGTTCGGCACAGTGGTCGGCCAGCTCATCGAGGCAAGGGGAGGGCTTCAGAATGACGCCTTGTTGCATAACCGTCTCGCGAACCGATTCGTAACGCAGACCTTCTGGCAAGGGCTTGTATCTCGAGGGGTTTGTCGGGTCATAAACCACATCACCAGCCAGAAGGGTTTCTTCTTCGCGACACATGATATCCATGGCAAAGGTATTGTCCGCCTCAATGGCGCGCAGCAGTTTCTTTCGGTCGGGAACGGTGCTTTTGGCAATATCGCTGGTGACCTTGAGCCTGGCCTGATCGGCGAAGCGTACCAGTTTATAGACCCCGCCAAGGGCTCCGCCTCCATCTCCGGCACAGGTGGCGAGCTTGGTGCCGACCCCGTAGATGTCGACCCTGCTTCCTTCGGTGCGCATCGAGGCAATCACCTGCTCGTCGAGTTCATTGGAGGCGACGATTTTCAACTCGGGGAAACCCGCTTCGTCGAACATGCGCCGGGTCTCCTTGCTCAGGTAGGTCAGATCACCGGAGTCGAGCCGGACACCGAGCATTTCATGACCTTTGGCGCGCAGTTCCTGGGCCACGGTGATAGCGTTGGGGATGCCGCTGCGCAGGGTGTCGTAGGTGTCGACCAGCAGCACGCAACTGTCGGGAAAACACTCGGCATAGGCCCGAAAAGCGGTCAGTTCGTCGGCAAAGGCCATGATCCAGCTGTGGGCATGGGTCCCCTTGACCGGGATGCCGAAGCGCTGGCCGGCCTCGACGTTGCTGGTGCTGCGCACCCCGCCGATGTAGGCGCCACGGGCTACGCTCAGCCCGCCGTCAGGGCCCTGGGCGCGGCGCAGGCCGAATTCAATCACCTCACCCTCGCCAGCGGCAACGCTCAACCGGGCGGCCTTGGTCGCCACCAGGGTCTGAAAGTTGACGATGTTGAGCAGGGCGGTTTCCACGAACTGGGCTTCGGCAAGAGATCCTTCGACGCTCAGCAGGGGGGCATGGGGGAAGACCACCGTTCCTTCGCGGGGGGCGATCACTTTGCCGCGAAAGCGAAAACCCTTCAAGTAGTCGAGGAATGCCGGTTTGAAGATGCCCAGGCTTTTGAGGTAATCGATATCCTCTGTGGTAAATTGCAGGTTGGCAAGATAGTCCAGGGCCGGTTCCAGCCCGGCAAATACTGCGTAACTTCCCTTGTAGGGCGCCTCACGAAAAAACAGGTCGAAGACCGCAGACTGCTCGTGCATCCCCTCCTCGAAGTAGCCCGCCAGCATGGTGAGTTCGTACAGGTCGGTCATCAGGGCTGAGTAGGTCATGGGATTCCCCCCGTAGTCTAAGGTCTCTGAGTCTTGATGCCCCAGGAACGTTAGCCACGAATGACGCGAATGACCACGAATAACCGAGGGAGCTGGATATGTACAATGCGCTATTCGGGTAGATTCGTGTTCATTCGTGGCCTGAATTCAGGGTCTTCTCCATCTCTTTGGAATTATAACGTAATCGCATTCACATTCAGGGAGGCGGGGTTGCCTTGAGTTGCAATTCTATACCCTGAAGCCCTTCGAGTGCCCCCGTCGGAAGAGAAATGTGCGGTGGGCTGATGCTGTACTCGCGGGGGTTGATACGAATAACGGTGGCCTGGCCGTTTCGTCCCAGCTGTTCACTGGTGTGGCGGATGGTCGGAATGGCCGTTCCTGCGCCCATTTCGATAATAACCAGGGGAGCGCCGCGGTAAGTGGAAATAAATTGCTGGAAGTGCTCCTCCTGGGTCCGGGTTCGGTCGCTGATCCACGAGTAGTCACCGAACATCAGGATGTTGGGCCGAGCGGTTCCGCCGCAAAACTGACATTGGGGGATGTTGGTCGCGCGCATTGTCTTCAGGTCGACCTGAACCTCTTCGCGGTTGGGCCAGATGTCCATCGAGCAGGGCTTGAGGCACTGCAGGTGGTGGATTGAACCATGCACCTCGAGGACTCGTTCATCGGCAAAGCCGGCTTTTTGAAACTGGCCATCGACGTTGGAGGTGACGACGAAGTGATCGAGACCATAGCGTTCGATCCATTGTAAAACCGTTTTGAAACCTGCGTGGGGTACCGTCTGGCGGTAGAGGTTGGTGCGGTGGCCGTAAAACCCCCACCCCCAGGCAGGGTCCCGCTCAAAATGGGCCGGGTTGGCGGCGTCGATGAAACTGATTCCCAGGCGCTCGTACATGGGGTAGGCATTCCAGAACCCCTGGTCACCGCGAAAGTCGGGCAACCCCGAATCGACACCCATGCCCGCTCCAGTGGTGACCACCAAGGCCCGGGCATTTTTGAGAGCTTCTGCGGCCTGTGCGTAACGTTGTTCAAGCGGCATTGGCAAGCCTTTCATGTAACGATGAAATTTTTAAACTGTTATTTTACCATACTGGGGGGATCGAACCAGGGGGAGGGGAAATTTAAGTTTTGAATTTTGAATTTTGAATTCGAAATTAGAATCTCATCCTATCACCAATCACCAGTCCCGGCCCTCAAATACCCACCTTGACCAGTTGCGGTTGCAATAGTCGAACGGCATCCTGCGGATCCATTTCTACCAGAAAACCTCTCTTGCCGCCGTTGAGGTAGATTCGGGGGCAGGCCATGATGGTCTCTTCCATGAACACCGGCATTTTTTTGCGGGTGGCAAAAGGCGAGGTGCCTCCGACCTGGTACCCCGAGTGGCGGTCGGCGCTTTGCGGTGCACAGGGGTCGACTTTTTTAACCTCCATGACACGGGCCAGTTCCTTGGTCGAGACTTCTCGATCGCCGTGCATCAGGACGATGAGCGGCTGGCGGTTTTCATCCTCCATGATCAGGGTTTTGATCACGCAGTGTTCTTCGACCCCAAGTTCTCTGGCAGAGACGGCGGTGCCGCCCTTTTCTTCATAACCATAGAGGTGGGGGGTGAAATTAATTCTGTGCTGGCGCAGCAGGCGCACCGCCGCGGTAACAGGAGTTTTGTCCTTGGCCATGGCTGTCTCTCCTTACAGGCCCGAGATGACGGATATCCCCAGCATGACGAGGCTGACCCCCACCGCTGCAAAACACAGCAAAGCGATAAGGTTGTAAAAGCCCGCCGAGGCTTTGCGCCCCCTCACCCCAAGGGGCAGCACAAGTCCCAGGGCCGCACCACCAAGGGCGCCACCGAGGTGCCCGGCGTTGTCCGCTCCGACCAGCAGCCCGAAGACAAAGGCGAAAATTGCCCAGCGGAACATGAAATTGCGGATTTCAAGGCCTGGTCTGCCCATGCGGTGGTAGTAGGTGACCGCAAACCCGATCAGCCCGAAAAGGGACCCTGAAGCGCCGACCACCGGCGTCATGGGATGCCAGATATAGCCGAGTCCGGTGGCGGTGAGGGCGGTCAGGACGTAGAGGACGATAAAGCGGCCTTTGCCTATTTCCGACTCGATCAACGGTCCGACCTGGTAAAGAACCATCATATTGAAGCCGATGTGGATCAGTCCCAGTTGGGTCGGCGGGTTAAGCAAAGCGCGCATGCCGCCGCCAAGCGAAAGGGCATGCAGGCACATCAGGGAAAAAAGCACCAGGTTGACGGTGATCAGGATATGGCTCAGCGACAGGGTCGATCCGTTGCTCAGGGTGCCGCCCCTGAAGAGCTGGTGAAGATCTTTTTGCCAGCGCATGATGCGCCATTGCCAGCGGGTACCGTTCATGCCCAGGTTATCGAAAAAACGTTTCCAGTCCAAAAGAGGCTCCTTCCGAATGCAGATGTGCAGAACTATTGCAGAATTTGCCTCAAGGTTCAAGCCCCAAAGGTTCGTGGAGGCCGGAGTGAAACTTTTTAAGGCCGCCGGTTAGGGGAATTCTTTCATTCCCGGCATTTCTTTTATCCCCATTCTCCGTTATCATGAGCGAAAACTCTCACTTGGGGCAACCTTCATGTTTTCGCGCATCATAATTATTCCTTTTACCGTTTGTCTGCTGCTCTCCGTTGCGTGCACAACTGTCTTTGCCCGGTTTCCGACCGGCCAGGTTGCAGACCAGTTGCGCAGCGTTTTGCTGCTCTCTCAGGATGCGCCTCGCCTGGCGTTGGGCAGCGAAGATCTGCAGATGCAACAATCGCTGCCGAGATTCTACCAGATGCGCGAATATGGGCCGGCCTGGTTGGGGCCACAGGGGATCAACCCGCAGGCTGAAGTCCTGCTGGATGCTTTGCATTCGGCTGCCCTCGAGGGCCTTTGCCCTGAGGACTACCATCTTGATTACATCGAGACCCTGGTCAGGCTGAGCGAGGACTCAGTGCGCTATGGGCTGAGCGTCGAGGCTCGTTGGCTGGTGCAGCTTGATATGTTGCTCAGCGATGCATTTTTGATCTACGCTTCCCACATGATTCAGGGCAGGGTCGACCCAGAGGTTGTTCACGATGGCTGGAAAGCCCGGATTTGGTTCCGCCCCATTCCGAATATCGGCAACTGCGCGAGGCCCTGGCCCATTACCGGCGGATTTCTGCCTTGGGAGGCTGGCCCGGGATACCTCCGGGAAAAGTGCTGCGCCCGGGGCAGACAGATGTCCGGATGCCATTGATAAGGCAGCGGTTGCTCTCCAACGGCGACCTTGTGCCTCCCGAGGTCTGGGGCAGGGGCTCCGGGGGGATGGATCTGTCTGAGCCTGTGGGCGTAGAGCCGGATCGACTCTTTGTCGGTGTGGCCGATCTCCACTATGAACCTGCTACGATTCACGCGCTGAAGCGGTTCCAGAGGCGGCATGGCCTGAGCCCCGACGGGGTGCTTGGTCCCCGCACCCTGGCGGAACTCAACGTTAGTGTGGAAGAGCGTATTCGGCAGATCGAAATCAATCTTGAGCGCTGGCGCTGGCTGCCCAAAAGCCTCGGGGAGAGGCGCATCGAGGTCAATACCGCCGATTTCAGGCTGCGGGTCGTCGAGGATGGACAAACGGTGATGTCGATGCCGGTCATTGTCGGTACCGGTTATCGAAAAACACCGGTCTTTTCAGCCCGGATGACCTATCTTGAATTTGCCCCCTACTGGTTTGTGCCGCCGACGATTCTGCGCGAGGATAAGCTGCCGCGGATCAAGAGGGATCCCGGCTGGGTGAAGCGAAGACATTTTGATATTGTTTCCTGGAAGGGTCCGGAGCGTAGCATCGACCCCTGGAGCATCGACTGGACCGACATGGAAGCCAAACGGTTTCCCGGGGTGTTGCGTATGCAGCCAGGGCCCTGGAATCCGCTCGGCAGGGTCAAGTTCATGTTTCCCAACCGTTATGCGGTCTATCTCCATGACACCAACGAACGGCATCTGTTCAGACGAAACATCCGCAGCTTCAGCTCAGGGTGCATCCGCATCGAAAGGCCCCAGGACCTGGCGTATTATTTGATGGAGAACCAGGGCTGGCACTGTGATACCCTGCTTGATGCCATGGGCAGGAAACGGCCCAAGAAGGTGCAGCTTGAGCAGGCCCTGCCAGTGCACATTCTTTACTGGACCGCCTGGGTGGATGAGCGGGGCCGGCTGCAGTTTAGAAAGGATCTCTATCTCAGGGATCTCGATCTGGATCTGGCCTTACAGCAACGCCTCCCGGAGGAGTAGCTGGGCAATCAGAGCATGTTCTTCAACCAGCCGAAGGCGACGATGGTGCCGATGGCCGAACCGAGCGAAGAGAAAAGAAACACCAGCAGCACCCGGGTCATGCGGTTGCTCCACCAGCCGCGCAGTGTGGCCAGGTCCTCGCCCATTTGCTCCATGTCCTTGACCGTGGGCGATGCGAAATAGGCCTGCACCAGGCCGGTCACGAAGCCGGCTCCGATGGTGGGGTTCAGTGAGGTGATCGGTGCGCCGATAAATGCCGCCAGCACAGCCAGGGGGTGCCCCAGGGCGATAATGGTGCCCAGGGCTGCCAGCAAGCCGTTGGCAAGAACCCAGGCGACGGCAGCTCCGGTGATGCGATCACGGTCGCCGAGAAAAAAGCCGAAAACGAACAGACCAAGCACGACCGCCGGAATGATCCAGGGGACGACCTTGGAGGCCAGGGGTTTTTCGGGGACGGTGGAGATTTCCGCGATGGTTTCAGGGGTGATTTCTTTGTCCAGATTTCGGATGATCCCCGGCAGGTGGGCCGCACCGACGACAGCGACAACCTTTTGTCCTGGCGCCTGGCGGATGTGGTGAGCCATGTAGGTGTCGCGCTCATCGACCAGGATGGTTTTTACTGACGGCAGGACCTCGGCCATCTCTTCGAGCATCGCCGAGAGTGTATCGCTCTGCCGCAGTCGGGCAAGTTCTTCCTCATCGAGTTCCTGTTTTTCAAATAGGCTCGCCACCAAAGTAGCGACCAGCTGCATCTTTTTCCAGAACCCGGTTTTTCTCCAGGCCCGCAGCAGGGTTGTGCGGATGTTGCGGTCAACAAGTTCCAGGCCAATGCCTGATTGCTGGGCCAACTCCGCAGCTGCTGCAAGTTCGGCCCCGGGCTTGACCCCGGTATGCATCCCCATGCGTTTTTGAAAAGAGGCCAGAGCCAGGTTGGCAAGCAAAAAGGGCGCCTGCCCCTTGCGCAGGACCTGGACCAGGTTGAGCGATTCCCAGCGTCGCCTGTCTTTGAGGGCCTCGTGGCGCTGGGTGTCCAGTTCCACACAGACCACATCGGGCCCTTCGTCCCCAATGACCTGGCGAACGGTATCCACTGATCCCTGGGAAATGTGAGCGGTACCCACCAGGATGATTTCTTTATCACCTATTTGCAGCCGTTGAATATCCGAGGTCTTTTCCTGCATAGCTTTCCGCCTTGATTTCGTATTTTTTACCAGCGCGCATCCTAGCATAACTGGGGCTTATTGCAGTAGCCTTTTATCCAAAGCTCTGGTCGTAGAAGAAGGCATTATTATTGGAAATCAAGAGGTTGAGAGGGGAGCAGCGGTTGGCGTGAGCCTTGCCTTGGCTGGAACTATGATATAATTATTACCAAATAAGGGCAGAGGAGGATATGCCATGAAACACAGAGGTTATGTCGATGTCTGCGAGCGGACCGAACACAAGGATATGCCCGGCAGGCTCCGCAATATTCAGACCGGTGAAATCGGCACCGTGATTCAATGCACAGGGATGGACATCCCCGAAGCGTTTCTTGTCCGAGTGGGAAACGAGGTGACAAGCTGGATACCAGATGATGTCGAAGAAGTCGAAGGTGAGGCTTGAGAGAGCTTCGCTCTCGGGAAGGGTGCATCGTTATGAAAAAAGATCGTTTTACGTTTATATGCTCAGAAAACCAGGAAGGACGGGACGCTTTTGTAACCCATCCTGCCTCGAAAGAAGAAGGTCTGGTGATGAGTTGTTCCCCGGACCATATCGTGGTTAAAACCAGCGATGGAAAAAATCGCTGCTGGGACTATCAGGAGTGCGAAGAGATGAGTCGCAGCAAAGAAGAGTTCCCATGGCGTTAACCTGCCAGCGGGTGAAACATCTTCATTGAAAGGCCTTTGGGGACGCAAGTTTCTGAAGGGTTTAACGTAAAAAGGCGTCGGGTTACCGACGCCTTTTTTTCGCTGGCTCTCCACACCTACCGTGGACTTGCTGGGCCTCACAGCGATGGTATGTGAGGTGGGGTCCCTTGTAGGCGAATCAGGCGTCCCACTCTGGGTGGGCATGCTCAACAACGCCCCTGAAGCGATCCCGATATAACAATATTCCGCCTGGGCGTGCTTATCTCACCTGTAGGGTAGAGAGCGCTAGCTTGTTGAGACTCAGTATAGGGAAATCGTGAACCGGTTACAAGGGGGAATTTTAAAAGGAGGTATTGGCCATTATCATTCGGATTGTTTTTGCTTAAACTTTAAACAGGTTGTGCTTAAGATCTGGGCGACTTGGGTGGTTCTTTCGGGGGCATTTGTCAGGCAGGCCCGATTTTTAGGCGGTTTAGGGCCTTTAAGGCAGATGGCACGCCTTGTGCCAATATCAGAGTGTTTGCCAGGAAGCTAAGAGGAGAGGGCATGACACCCAAATCGCAACGCCAACAACAGAAACTGCTTAAGGCGCTCATCGACATCGGCCAGGAGTTGGCCTCAACGACCGAGTTGGAAGAGCTGCTGAATAGGATTCTGCGCGTCTCCCGTGAGGTGTTCTGTTTTGAAAATGCCATTATCCGCCTGCTGGACGAAGAGCGCAGCACTCTGGTGACGGCGGCTTCCTATGGGTACTCGGAGGAGGCGGTACGCCACGAAATTCGCCTCGGCCAGGGAGTCATGGGAAAGGCGGCCCAGACCGGCAAGCCGGTTCTGGTCGAGGATATTGCCGAACTTCCTGACTATGTCCCTGGTATCCACGATGCCCGCAGTGAACTGGCTGTGCCCCTTGTGGCGAGGGACAAGGTCATCGGCGTTTTTAATGTCGAAAGCCCAGAGCCGTTGACCTTTCGTGAAGAGGATATCCCGTATCTGGTGACCATGGCAGGCCAGGCTGCAATAGCCATCGAGAATGCCCGCCTTTATAGCAATCTGCGGGCGGTTTCTAGTCGCTACCGTGATCTGAACCAGTTCAACCAGCGGGTTCTCAAAAGTGCCAACCTCGGAATTTACACCATCGATGCCCGAATGTGCATTACCTCCTGGAACCCCAGGATGGAGGAAATGAGCGGGGTCAGCGAACCCCTGGCTCTGGGCCGCGACCTCTTTCAACTCTTTCCGATTCTTGAAGAAGAGGGCTTCGGTGACCGGGTTCGCAGGGTTTTGCGCACCGGTGCTCCGGAAAAGCTGCGCCTGACCCATCGCAACTTCAAGGGGCAGAGACGTTTTCAGAAAAGACGCCTGGCCCCACTGAAGGACGGCGAGAGCACCACCGGGGTGGTGGTGATCGTGGAAGATGTCACCGAATTCAAAAGTCTTCTCGACCAGACCGTCCAGTCAGAGAAACTTGCCGAAGTGGGAAGGCTCTCGGCGGGGATTGCCCACGAGGTTAACAACCCCCTGGCGGTTATCTCCTATGCCGCACAGTTGCTGTTGCGCGAGGAAGAGCTCCCGGAGTTCCAGAAGGATTTGGTCGAGCGCATCGACAGCGAGGTGGATCGGCTCAAAGCTCTGACCGGAGGGCTGCTCTCTTTTTCCCGGGCGCAGGAGATGCGCAAACGGGCCACCGATTTGAACGAGGTGCTGCGCGATGTCCTGCGGCTGGTTCGCTACGAACTGAACCGCAATTCAATCCGCCTTGAAGAAGATTACGGCGAGTTGCCGTATGTTCACGCCGACCCCAATAAGCTCAAACAGGTCTTCATCAATCTGATTATGAATGCGACCCAGGCTATGGGCGAAAGCGGAACTCTACGAATTTCGACTTCACAGGTCAATGGGCAGGAAGTCGAGGCTGCGATCAGTGACACCGGGCCGGGTATCCCGGCATCGATCCAGGCGAATATTTTTGATCCCTTTTTCTCCACCAAAAAAGAGGGAGAGGGCACCGGTCTTGGCCTTTATATCTGCCGAAATATTATTACCGAGCATGAAGGGCGGATGACTCTTGATAGCGCCGAAGGGCAGGGGACGACCTTTCGGATCGTTTTGCCGCTGGCTTTGTCTGGTCATTAATTAGCCAGGGTTCGACAGGGGTGCCTTTTAATTAGGCTCTTTGGTAGGTTCTGGAAGGCTAAGGGGTCTAAAATATAGTGTTTTTTGTTTTGGCACGCCCCATGCTAACAGTTTATGACTGTTGAATGAAAATGCCGGTTATATAAACCCTCTGCACCGGCATTGGGACAAGGTAAGAGAATAAACGGACATAACGATCCCAGGGACAATGGCGTTCCAGCAGCGGATTACGATTTGGGCAAAGGCGCCCCTCCTTCAGGCAACTGGAGGACGGGCGCCTTTTTTATTTCAGATCTCTGGAAAGGAGCAAAGCCATTATGAAAAAGATCGAATGCATCATCAAACCCTTCAAGCTCGACGATGTAAAGAGCGCCCTCACGGATATGGGGATCACCGGGATGACCGTTAGTGAGGTCCGCGGCTTCGGTCGCCAGAAAGGCCACACCGAACTGTATCGCGGTGCCGAGTATCAGATCGACTTCATTCCCAAGGTCAAGATTGACCTGATCGTCCCTGAGGACCTGGTTGCTGAGGTTATCGCAGCGGTTCAGAAAGAGGCCTGCACCGGACGCATCGGTGACGGCAAGATCTTTGTGACCCCCGTCGATCAGTCGGTCCGTATTCGCACCGGTGAAACCGGCCCCGACTCTCTCTAATCCAATAAGCGTAATTAAGCATAGGAGATGATCCAATGAATAAGAAGTTTTTCCTCGTCGCTGCTACCCTGCTGCTGGCTCTGCCGTCTCTGGCTTTGGCCGAGGATGCTCCGGTGTCCGAAGTTGCCTATATTCTCAACACATTCTCGTTTCTTATCTGTGGCGTTCTGGTAATGTGGATGGCTGCCGGTTTCGCCATGCTCGAGGCGGGGCTGGTACGCTCCAAAAATGTCGCCACAATTTGTCTGAAAAACATTGCCCTTTACTCGGTGGCCGGTATCCTCTACTACGTTGTCGGCTACAACCTCATGTATTCGGGGGTTGACGGCGGCTTTATCGGTTCTCTGGGGCTGTGGGGTGCTGACGATGCCGCTGCCCTTGCAGGGGATTTCGCAAGCTCTTATGCTGCAGGCTCCGACTGGTTTTTCCAGATGGTGTTCGTCGCCACCGCCGCGTCGGTGGTTTCCGGTACTGTGGCTGAGCGGATCAAGCTCTGGCCCTTCATGGTCTTCTGCGTAATTTTGACCGGGTTCATCTACCCTATCCAGGGCGCTTGGAGCTGGGGCGGCGGCTGGCTCTCCGAAATGGGGTTCTCCGACTACGCCGGCTCGACTATTGTGCACTCGGTGGGCGGCTGGTCGGCCCTGACAGGCGCCATCATCCTGGGGGCGCGTAAGGGTAAATATGACAAAAACGGCCGTGTTAAACCGATTCCCGGTTCAAACCTGACCCTGGCGACCCTCGGTACCTTTATTCTCTGGATGGGGTGGTTCGGCTTCAACGGCGGCAGTGCCCTCGCTCTTGGTAACGCCGGTGCCGCAATCGAACAGTCCAACGTCTACATCAACACCAATCTCGGCGCCGCCGGTGGCATTGTGGCCGCTATGATCCTGCTGCAGATTATCTACAAAAAGGTTGACCTGACCATGTCCCTTAACGGCGCCTTGGCCGGTCTGGTCAGCATCACCGCCGGACCTGCAGCTCCGAGTCCCGGTGCCGCCATCCTGATTGGCGCAGTCGGCGGTGTGTTGGTGGTATTTGCTGTCCCCTTCTTCGATAAGCTTAAAATCGATGACGTCGTCGGCGCCCTGTCCGTCCACCTTGTCTGCGGTATCTGGGGAACCCTGGCGGTTCCGTTCTGCGACAGTGGAGCGAGCTTCCTGACCCAGTTGATTGGTGTGATCGCGGTTGGGGCATTTGTCACTGTGGCAAGCGCTGTCGTGTGGTTTGCTCTGAAGGCGACGGTCGGCATTCGCTGCTCCGAGGAGGAAGAATTCCGCGGCCTTGACGTAACCGAACTTGGCCTGGAAGCCTACCCCGATTTCCAGAATATCAATATCGGCGGCGGATCCGCGGGGCTCCCCTCCGCCGCCAGCGTCGCTGCCGTGGCTCCCAGCACGACTGCCCGGCCTGTAAAGCAGTCCTGATCGTTAAATCTGAACTGAACCTCAATATGCAATTCCAGATTCCGGTGGGACCAGGGGGGTCCCACCGGAGAAAACACAGAAAAAGGAGTTAAAAAAGCATGAAAAAATGGAGTGTAATTCTGGCGACTGTACTGACCCTCACCAGCATTTCCCCGGCTCTTGCCGCCATCGAGGTCTCCGGCGACGCCTATGTCAGCGTGAACAGCATGTACCTGTGGAGGGGGGATGACCTAAGCACCAAGGATTTCGACCCTGATTCCGATGCCAATTTCGTGGTTCAGCCCGGCGCCGACATCAGCTTCAACGGCTTTACCCTGAGCTGGTGGGGTAACATCAACGAGAATTCCGGCAACCTCGATGAGGTCGATCTGACCGTTGATTATTCCTTCGATGCCAGCGAGCTGGTTTCGGTCAGTGTCGGTAACATCCTCTACGATGTGGACGACGCCGATGACACCAATGAAATTTACCTGAGCCTGGGCCTGAATACCCTGCTCAGCCCCTCGGTCACCGTTTACTACGACTACGACGAGTACGATTCACTCTTCGCCACCGCTTCGGTCGGCCATACTTTCGACCTGGCTTCCAACGCCGGCCTGAACCTTGGTGCCCTGGTTAGCTACTACGATGCCGACCAGAAGCTTACCGGTACCAAAGACGAGAGCTTTTTCCAAAATGCCGAGTTCAGTGCGGGTATCGATTACTCGATAACCGATCAGGTGGTTTTCAGCCCTGCGGTTATCTATTCCACTCCTCTTAGTGATGAGGCTGAAGATACAACCTTTCAAATCGAAGACGAATTCATGGGTGGTGTGACCGTTACCCTGAACTTCTAAGCCGATTTTTGTCGCAGACTTTGCCTCCTGTCGACAAAGGGGCCGTCATCCTTTAAAATGGATGACGGCCCCATTTTTTTTGGGGTTGTTCTTTTTTTGAAAGGCCCCTTCAGTGTCCGGCATGGAAACCAACCATAAGTTCGCTGTGCCGCTGGCCGGTGGCACGGTGGTCGAAGCGGTTTATTACGGCAACGGAACCCTGTGTGTTTCAAGCCAGGCCGGCTGCGCCCTGGAATGCCCCTTCTGTGCTTCGGGCAGTCGCGGGCTGCTGCGCAACCTTGCTCTTGAAGAGATGCAGCGACAGCTTGTTGTCGCCATCGACCAGGGGGTCGCGCCCGAAAGGGTGACGATCTCGGGTATCGGCGAACCGTTGCACAACCCTGAGCCGGTCAGGCAGTTCATGGAGTATTGCATGCAGCGGGGCCTTCCGGTTTCTTTGACCACGACAGCCAGTCCGCTGCCGCAACTGTCCGAATTCCTTGGCCTGGCACACAACGGGTTGATGTTTTCGGTGCATGCCGGAACCGCCGAAACCCATCGCAGACTTATCCCTCGGGGGCCTGATTTCTCAAGCCTGATCAACTTGCTTCAGAAGCAGGTACCTGTCTTGTCCAGGCGCCGCAGGCGCAAGTTGGGCATCAACTACCTGCTGCTTGAGGGAATCAACGATTCGGCCTGCGAACTGAACAGTTTTGCCGAGTCTTTTCATGGGCTTCAAGATGTCACTGTCCACCTTTTGACCTGCAACCCGGTTTCTGGTAGCCCATATTCAAGCCCTCCCCAGCCAGCGATAGAAAAGGGCTACCGGCTGTTGACCGACGCCGGCTTTCAGGTGCGTCGGGCCAATCGCTGGCGCCGCCAGGCGAGGGGCGGGTGCGGGACCCTTTTTGTTGCCAAGTCGCAGGCAGGGTGTTAAAAGGATTCAACCTCTATTGGAATGTCGCTATTTGTGTAGAAAGGATCGCTTGACCGATGGCTGATTTTATCAAAAACAATCCGTTGACTAACTTTTCCAAAGGGTTTTTTTATCCCTTTCGGGCGGGTCGATTTATCCTCAAACACCCCCGTCTGTACAAATTCGTCATTATTCCTTTTTTGATCAATGCCCTCGTCTTTACCCTGGCGGTCTATTTCGGTCTCGACTTTTTCAATGAGACCGTCGTGGGGCTTATTCCCCAGGGAGAGGCCTGGTACTGGCTGACCCTCTATTATGTGCTCTGGGTTGTTGCTGTATTGGCCACCGCGGTGCTGGTCTTTTTTACCTTTACAGTCGTTGGCAACCTCATAGCATCGCCTTTTAATGACCTGCTTTCCGAGCGCACTGAGGAGAGTCTGGTCGGGCAGAAGCACGAGGAACCCTTTAGCATGCGGGCTTTTCTCATCGATGCGCGGCGCACGCTCTGGGAAGAGAGCAAAAAGATGCTGGCCTTTCTGCTGTGCATGGGATTGCTTTTGCTGCTGAATTTTATCCCCGGGATCGGTTCGCTGATCTACTCATGCCTCGCGATACTTTTGACCCTGTTTTTTCTCAGTGTTGAATACACCGGGTATGTTTTTGGACGTAAGCGGGGGACTTTCAAAGATCAGCGCCGTTTCATTTCGTCCCGCAAGTTTCTGATGCTCGGTTTCAGCACCGGCATCCTGGCGATTCTTGCCATCCCCTTTCTGCAGTTTCTCTGTATCCCCGTCGGCGTGGTCGGCGCTACCCAGATCTGGTTTGATGTAGAGCATCAAGGTCAAACGCTAAGCCCTTCTTCGGGCAGCAAAGATGGCCAGATTGAAGCCTGAAAACATTGGTGGAGTAAAATGAGAGATATTGCCATATCGGCCGCCCGGCAGGGGGGCCGTATCCTGATGCGGAAATTCGGCCGCACTCTGACCGTCCTTCACAAGGGCGAGGTCGATCTGGTGACCGATGCCGACCGGGCCGCCGAAGAGGCCATTGTTTCGGTTCTTCGGGGGACTTTTCCCAGGCACGACATCCTGGCCGAGGAGAAGGATTACGGCCGCTGCCAGTCGACCTACCGATGGATCATCGATCCTTTGGACGGAACTACCAACTTTGCCCATGGCTTTCCCTGGTTCGCCGTCTCCATTGCCCTTGAGGTCGAAGGGGAGGTGAGGCTTGGGGTGGTCTACAATCCGTTTCACCGCGAACTCTTTGTCGCCGAAAAGGGGCAGGGGGCTTTCCTCAACGATGTCCAGCTGCGCGTTTCTGCATGCGGTGATCTCGGCGAGGCCCTGGTTGCGACAGGCTTTCCCTATGACCGAAAGCACAGCCCGGTGAACAACTACGACCATTTTGTTAACTTCCAGCAAAGTGCCCAGGCCTGCCGTCGGGCAGGGGCGGCCAGTCTCGATCTGGCCTATGTCGCAGCAGGCCGGCTGGACGGCTACTGGGAGATGAAGCTCAAGCCTTGGGATGTGGCCGCAGGCAAGCTCCTTGTCGAGGAAGCAGGCGGCGGGGTCAGCGACTTTGACGGCAACCCTTTCGATATCTATGGCCGTGAGTGCCTGGCCAGCAACGGCCTGATTCATGGCCGGATGGTTGAGGTACTCAAGGCGGGGCGGCGGCCATAACATCGAGGTTGATCCGTGGTGGGGGCAGGGCGAAGAAAGGGACATGTTCGGATTGCAGGTCATAAATTTTTACCTGTGATTCAATAATTTCTGGCACTAGGAGGCTGTTGATTTTGGGAACCGTAGCGAGAAATTGACTGTTCGAGGCCAGGTTTTCGAGAATTTGAGAGCGAATAGCAGGGCTATTTGTCAAAAATTGTCGGAGATATGGACCGATCAGACGATTTCGCAGTAGGTTCATTTCAAAGTCCACAGCCTCCCAGGAGGCTGTCCGACAATCCATGACCGGCTACAAACCCAGCTGCTTGGAGCTCCTTTTCGGCCCATAGCTACGGCTATGAGCTCTCAAACGAGCCAAAATCTGTTCTCAAGCTTCTGGATTTTCGCTTCGGCCCTTATTGTCGGACAACCTCCTAGATGACCTGAATGGAGCAAATCAATGAGATGTCATGAAGTTGACTTCGAAATTGTCGGCGACGACATGCAGATGGTTACCGTTGAGCTTGACCCGGGCGAAACGGTGATTGCTGAAGCCGGCGCCATGAACTACATGGAAGAGGGAATCGTCTTCGAAACCCGGATGGGCGATGGTAGCGAGGCGGACCGGGGGCTGATGGGCAAGCTGCTCAGCGCCGGAAAGCGGGCGATCACCGGCGAATCGCTGTTTATGACCCACTTTACCAACAATGGTTCGGGCAAGCAGCAGGTGGCCTTCGCTGCGCCCTATCCGGGGAAAATCATCCCCATGAACCTGGGGCAGATGAACGGGGAGATGCTCTGCCAAAAAGATGCTTTTCTCTGTGCCGCTTTCGGCACCGGGGTGAACATCGCCTTTCAG
>CALZIZ010000054.1 GCA_945787465.1 uncultured Desulfuromonadales bacterium | reverse complement strand
CTCGAGTTCGGCTTCAAGGCGCTCCCAGGGCAGGTGGCGCACCCCGTGACTGCCGCGGGCGTCGAAACAGTAATCACAGCCGAAGGGGCAACCGCGGGATATTTCCCAGAGAGCTCCGCCTCCAGGGGCTGCCTCCAGGACCCCGCCGAGCCAGGGGGATGTGAGGCTTTCCAGATCGGGGACGCAGGGCTCGGCTGCCCCTTTGCTGTCTGTGCCGGCCAGCGCCAGCCCCGGAAGCGAGGCGGGCATCCCGGAGCCGTTAAGGGCTTCGGCCAGCAAGCGGAAGGTGGTTTCGCCTTCGCCGCCGATCACTCCGTTGAGGGCGCCTTCGGCCAGCACGCCCTGGGGGTCGGCGGTCGCCTCTGGGCCGCCGGCGACCATCCAGAGCCCGGGCCGCTGCAGGCGCAGGCTGCGGGTCAGGGCCAAGATACGGTTGCGGTTCCACAGGTAGAGGGGAAAGGCCAGCAGGTCGGGCTCCAGCTCGAGGATGACCTCAATCATCTGCTCATCGCTCTGCTCTGGGTACAGGTCGATCAACCGGGTGCGGTTGCGCAGCGCTTCAGGCAGGGCCGCGGCCAGGCAGCCGGCGGCCAGGGGCACTGACTGGGCCGAGGGGCGAACGTGCAGGGTGGGCAGAACGATGTTCATGGCAGTGTCCTCGGCTTTGGCGTGATCGCGCCGGTGGGGATTCGGGTGTGGCCCAAGCCTATCAGGAGAGCGAAGCGATCGCAAGCCGTCGGGGGGTTGGCTTAGAGGATAAGTTCGGCAGGAGGTTCGGCATTGAGATGTTCCCGGGTGGTGGCGATACCCTGGCGGGCAAAGCATTCCTGGAATTCGCTGTAGCGCGAGCGCAGCTGGCCCATGGTCAGGTGGTAACCGTAATTCATGATGTGGTTGCGTGCCACGTGGCTCATCGGGCTCTGGAAGAAGAGCATCGATTCTTCGCGGCCCGGCTCGATGAGCAGGATGTCGACATCGGGGTGGTCGCGGCGATAGGTCTCCATGGCCAGGTCGAGCTTTTCCTTGTTTTCGATGCGCCGGGTCTGCTCCCAGGCGTAGGAAATGCCCAGTTCGGCGATGCTCGAGCACTTGCCGTACGACATCGACGGCAGGCACGAGCGCTCCCGGTCATTGTCCATGGGGACCCGCGGATTGACCACCACGATCAGCTTGGCGCCATTTTCGATGGCAACATCCAGGTGGGTCACCCGGCCGATGGAGCCGTCGGAGTAGTAGCCGTCACCGACCTTGTGCGGGCGGAAGAAGTAGGGGATGGCGCAGGAGGCGGTGATGGCCTGGCAGATGTGCACGTCGCGATAACCTTCGGTACCGAAGACCACCCGCTCGCCCCGGTCGAGGTTGTAGGCGGGGATGTAGAGTTCGTTCTTGATGAGGTGAAAATCGTCGAGAATTCCCTCTTTACGGAAGGCCTGGCAGAGGTAGTGCTGCATCGGCCCCAGGCTGAAGATCCCGGCGGGAAACTGCTCCTGGAGGATGTGGAAAATGTCGCCGAAGGCGAACTGCCAGCGGTTGCGGCGATAGTTGCGAAAAATGGTGAACAGATTGGTCAGCAGCCTGCGGCAGGATCTTGCCATCTCGCCGTAATCGAGGCGGTAGACATCCCGGCGGTGAAAATTGAATACGCTCTGCTCGTTGTTGGCGATGGCTTTGAACAGGCCTGCCGGAGAGATCCGGCTGGCGATCAGGGTGGCAATCACCGAGCCGGCGCTGACCCCCACGTAGATGTCGAAGCGGCGGGAGGAAAATCCGGGGCGAAACAGCCGGTCGAGGGCGGTCAGGCAACCGATTTCGTAAGCGGCGCCCATGATTCCGCCCCCGGCAAGGACCAGGGCTGTTTTTGGCTTGTGCTCAGATGTCATAGATTTCGCCTGAATGGGCCCTTCTGACGTCAGCGTTTTGACGCGCTGTCGGCCCCAAGCCCCTTATTTTTTGGCGCGAACCTTGATCTTCGGCTTGCCCTCTTCGGTGACAACCAGAAACTCAACATCCCGGTCGCCGAACTTTTCACGGATCCTGGTTTTTTGCTTGTCGAGAAAGTTTGCGATCTGCTGGGCGCTGGGCTCAGGCCCCGCAACCTTGCAGGCCTGGCGGGCCCGGAGCAGTTCGCGGTAGACCGTGTCCGTTTCATTCTCAGGTTCGGCCTGGGACTGACTTCCCGCAACTTGGCCGGGGCGCGGCCTCTGGCGAATGAATTTGCCCTCGTCAATCTGGCGCAGGATACGGTCCCAGTAGCCTGCATAGCTGTGGTAGCGGGTCGCCAGGGTCTGGTGTTTGAAGCGCAGGTCGGTGTAGGTGATGCGGCGGTTGGTGAAGCGCCTCAGGCGCCGGGCGAACTCGTCCCGGTCCCTCAGCGGTTCACGTTTTTCCACGCCGGTGAAATACTGCTCGTAGCGGATCTGAAGATCCTTGAGCTGGACTTCGAGTTCGTTCAGCTCATGCCTTATCGCTTTTCGTTCATCCATGTGGACCCTCTCAATGCAAAAACTATACTGAGTTATCCGGGCGTTGCAAAGAAAAATCAGGACCTTTCCTGCCCCTGGGGATATCGCCTTGACTCGCCCTGGGCTTTCCGCGATAATTAAGCATTTTTTCAAAACCCCGAATGGATGGGAAGGTCTATGAACCAGCAAAAACTTGCCGCCGTGATCCTGGCCGCCGGCCAGGGGACCCGAATGAAGTCGCAAAAGCCCAAAGTGCTGCACCCCGTTGCCGGCCAGCCGATGGTCGCTTACCCGGTCGGCCTGTCCAGGATCCTGGGCTGTTCGCCTGCGGTGGCGGTCGTCGGTCACGGCGCCGAGCAGGTTCAGCAGGCTCTCTCCAACGAGTCGCTGCAATTTGTGCTGCAGCAGGAGCAGCTGGGTACCGGCCACGCCCTGCTGTGTGCCGAGGAGTCCCTCAAGGGCTTTAACGGGACCTTGTTGCTGCTTTGCGGCGATGTGCCGCTGCTCAAGCAGCAGACCCTCGAGCGCCTGCTGGCCTGCCACGCCGCCCAGCAGGCGACGGTCACCGTGCTGACCGCTGAGATGGAAAATCCCTTCGGCTATGGGCGTATCGTCCGCCAGGGCGAAGAGGTGCTGCGGATTGTCGAGGAGAAGGACGCCTCTGCCAAGGAAAAGACGATTCGCGAAATCAACACCGGCATCTATGCCTTTGAAGCCCCCTTTGTCTTCGAGGCCCTGCGCGGGGTCGGTCGCGATAACGCCCAGGGCGAATACTACCTCACCGACGTGATTGCCGCGGCCCGTGCCGCAGGGCGCAAGGTCTGCGCCCTGGTCACCGATGAGCCCGCCGAGACCATGGGGGTCAACGACCGGCTGCAGCTGGCTGAGGCCGGCGCGGTCATGCGCCACAGGATCAACAGCGAGTTGATGCACAGCGGGGTGACCCTGGTCGATCCGCAGACAACTTATATCGAGCCCCAGGTGGAGATCGCCTCAGACACCTTGATTCACCCCGGTGTTCACCTGCGCGGCGCCACCTGCATCGGCCATAACTGCGAGATCGAACCGGGGGCGGTCATCACCGACAGCATCCTCGGCGAGTCGGTTCATGTTAAGGCCGGATCGGTGCTCAGCGAAGCCCGGGTCGGCGACAGTTCGGCAATCGGGCCCATGGCCCACCTGCGCCCCGGCACGGTTCTGGCAGGAAAGAACAAGCTTGGCAACTTCGTCGAGACCAAAAAGGCGCTTATCGGCGAGGGCTCCCAGGCCAGCCACCTGACCTACATCGGCGACGCCGAGCTTGGAACCGGGGTCAATATCGGCTGCGGCACCATCACCTGCAACTACGACGGGGTCAGCAAGCACCGGACGGTGATCGAGGACGACGTCTTTGTCGGCAGCGACACCCAGTTCGTTGCCCCGGTACGCGTCGGCCGCAACAGCCTGATCGGGGCCGGATCGACCATCACCAAGGACGTCCCCCCCGACTCCCTGGCCCTCTCCCGGGTCGAGCAGCGGGTCATCGAAGGCTGGAGCCTGAAGCATAGGCGGGCTAAGAAGAAATAACGTGATTCGTAATTCGTAATTCGTAATTCGTGATTCGTGATTCGTGATTAGACAAAACGGTTAAAAGGTCTTTGTTTTTTCGTCCAATCACCAATCACCAGTAACCGAGGTTTTACTATGTGCGGTATTGTTGGATATATTGGACAGCAGGAGGCGACCCCCATTGTGCTCGACGGGCTGAGGCGCCTGGAGTACAGGGGCTACGATTCGGCTGGCGTTGCTACCCTTAACGACGGCAGGATCGAGATCCGCCGGGCCCAGGGAAAACTGATCAACCTGCAGAAGGTGCTCGACGAGCGCCCGGTGCAGGGCAGCTGCGGCATCGGTCACACCCGCTGGGCCACCCACGGCCGGCCCTCGGAAAATAACGCTCATCCCCACTATGCCGGCGGTATCGTGGTGGTGCACAACGGGATCATCGAAAACTACCTGCCGCTTAAAGAAAAGCTCAAGCAGCAGGGCCATTCCTTTTCGTCGGAGACCGATACCGAAATCATCGCGCACCTGATCGAGGAGCACTACAAAGAGCTGCGCGATTTCGAAGCCGCGGTGCGCCAGGCCCTGGAAGAGGTGCGCGGGGCCTACGCCGTGGCCATTCTCTGCGAGCAGGAGCCGGGCAAAATGATCGCCGCCAAGCTCGGCTCGCCGCTGGTGGTCGGCAAGGGCGAAGGGGAGTTCTTCGTCGCCTCGGACATCCCCGCCATGCTCTCCCACACCCGCGAGATGATCTTCGTCGAAGACGGCGAGATCGTCATCTTCGACGACTCGCAGATGCGCTTTACCGACCTGGCCGGCAAGGCCATCGAGAAGCAGAGCAAGGTGATCGACTGGTCGCCGTTGATGGCCGAAAAGGGCGGCTACCGGCATTTCATGCTCAAGGAAATCTACGAGCAGCCCCGGGCCATTGCCGATACCATCGCCGGGCGGGTCATGGAAGACCAGGAAGAGGTTTTTCTCAAGGACATGAACCTGCCGGTCGAAGAGCTGCAGGGACTGGAGAAGATCTTCATCATCGCCTGCGGAACCTCCTGGCATGCCGCTCTGGTCGGCAAGTTTCTCATCGAAAAGCTCTGCCGGGTTCCCGTCGAGGTTGATATCGCCAGCGAATTCCGCTACCGCGATCCGATCGTCAACGAAAAGACCCTGACCCTGCTCATCAGCCAGAGCGGCGAGACCGCCGACACCCTGGCGGGGCTTCGCGAGGCCAAGGGCAAGGGCGGCAAGGTGGTGGCCATCTGCAACGTGGTCGACTCCTCCATCGCCCGGGAAAGTCACGGGGTGATCTACACCCACGCCGGGCCGGAGATCGGCGTCGCCTCGACCAAGGCCTTTACGACCCAGCTGGTGGCCCTCTACCTCTTTGCCCTGCATCTGGGCCGGGCGCGGCAGACGGTTTCGGATCAGACCAGCCGCAAGCTCATCGATGCCCTGCTGACCCTGCCGCGCAAGGTTGAAGAGGCCCTCGAGCTCGACGGCCCCATAGAGCGGATCGCCCGCCAGTACATGCACGCCTCTGACTTTCTCTACCTGGGCCGCGGCAACCAGTACCCCATCGCCCTCGAAGGGGCTCTCAAGCTCAAGGAGATCTCCTACATTCATGCCGAAGGCTACCCGGCAGGGGAGATGAAACACGGTCCCATCGCCCTGATCGACGAGGAGCTGCCGGTGGTGGTTGTGGTGCCCCACAATGCCACCTATGAAAAGGTCATCTCCAACCTCGAGGAAGTCCATGCCCGCGGCGGGCGGGTCATCGCGGTGACCGATGGCTCGGCCGACGAGCTCAAGGGCAAGGCCGAGGTGGTGCTGACCCTGCCGGAGATTGCCGACGAGCTGATGCCGGTGCTCACCAGCGTGCCCCTGCAGCTGCTCTCCTACCATATCGCCGTGCTCAAGGGCACCGATGTGGACCAGCCCCGAAACCTGGCGAAAAGCGTCACCGTGGAGTAAAGATTTTGCGTTCCAGAACCAAGATGTACGTCTGGTTGCGGCGCCGCAGCACAGCGGCGCTAAGCCATTTTCGCATCAGCGAAAACACCTTTATGGCCATCCTTGCGGTGGCCATTGGTCTGTTATCGGGGCTGGGCAACTACGCCTTTCGCAAGACCATCGAATTCTTTCACTGGGCGATCATCGAACAGGGCAGCCACCTGTTTGACATCTCAATGCACGAATGGAGTCCGAGCCGGGCGCTGGTCATGCTCTTTCCCGTGGCCGGCGGGCTTCTGATGATCCCCATGGGCTGGTTTTTCGCCAAGGACATGAAGTTTGGTTTTCCGGCGTTTCTCGAGCTGGTCAACCTGCGGGGCGCCAAGGTGCCGATGCGCACCATCTTCACCCGTGGCGTGGCCAGCGCCATTACCCTGGGCACCGGCGGCAGCGCCGGGCAGGAGGGCCCCATTGCCCAGATCGGCGGGGCCATCGGCAGCCAGTTCGGCCAGGCCTTCAAGGTCAGCGGAGACCGCCTTAAGGTGCTGGTGGCCTGCGGGGTCTCAGGCGGGGTGGCGGCGACCTTTAACGCGCCGATCGCCGGGGTCTTTTTCGCCCAGGAAATCGTGCTGCTCTCCTCATTCGAGCTCTCCAGCTTCACCTCCATCGTCATTGCCAGCGGCATGAGCACCGTGGTCTCCCGGGCGCTGCTCGGCGACGTCTCGGAGCTCTATTCCCCGAGCTACGCCGTCTCATCCCACTGGGAGCTGGCCCTCTACGTGATGCTTGGCGCCCTGGTCGGCATTGCCGCGGTGCTCTTTATCGATGTGCATTTCCGCATCCGCGACCGCTTTGTCGCCCTGAAGTTGCCCCGCCTGGCCAAACCGGTCCTCGGTGGGGCGATGGTGGGGGTCATCGGCATCGCCTTTCCACAAATCTTCGGCAACGGCTACGAGTTCATGGAAGAGGTCCTGCTGGGCCAGGGGCTCTGGTATCTGCTTGCCGCGCTGGTGCTCGTCAAAGCGCTGGCGACCTCCATCACCATCGGTTCGGGGCTTCCCGGAGGGCTTTTCGCCCCCTGTCTGTATCTTGGCGCGGTGACCGGCGGCGCCTTCGGCAAGCTGGCCCAGATGGCCTTTCCGACCGTGGGGATTTCCCCCGGCGCCTATGCCCTGGTCGGCATGGGGGCGTTTCTCGCCGCTGCCACCCACGCTCCGATGACGGCGATATTCCTGCTGTTCGAAATCACCGACTCCTACGAGGTCATCATCCCCATCATGCTGACCTGCGTGATCGCCACAGGTATCTGCCGCCATTTCAAGAAGGACAGCCTCGATACGGTGGAACTCTCCCGGGCAGGCATCGACCTCGAGGCGGGCAAGGAGCGCAACATCATGAAGTCGCTCAAGGTGCAGCAGGTGATGACCCGCGACCCCGAGTCGGTCCCCGAGAACATGACCCTGGGCCAGTTCGCCCAGTTTACCGCCAGTACCCGGCACACCAACTTCCCCCTGGTCAACCGCAGCGGCGAGCTGTCGGGGATTATTTCTGTGCAGGATTTCATGGGGGTGGTCTTCGAGAAGGATCTCATGGACCTGGTGGTGATCAAGGAGCTGGCAACCCTCGATGTCATTACCGTCACCGAAGAGGACGACCTCGATACCGCCATGCGTAAGATCGGTTACCGCAATATCGAACAGCTGCCGGTGGTCGATCCCGTCAACCCCCGCAAACTGGTGGGCATCATCTCCCGGCGCGACATGGTTTCGGCCTACAACCGGGCGCTGATGACCCGGTCGCTGGAGGAGGAGACCGATGACTGATCTGCTTGCAGGTCTCAATCCCCCCCAGTGCAAGGCCGTGCTGCACAGTGACGGGCCGCTGCTGATTCTCGCCGGAGCCGGGTCGGGTAAAACCCGCACCCTGACCCATCGGGTCGCGCACCTGATCCGCGAGCAGGGTGTGGCGCCATGGCAGGTTCTGGCGGTGACCTTCACCAACAAGGCCGCCGCCGAAATGAAGGAGCGTCTCGAACGCCTGCTCGGCGAGTCGGAGCTGCCCTGGGTCGCCACCTTTCACGCCACCTGCGTGCGGATTCTGCGTCGCGAGATTGCCGCTCTGGGCTATTCCTCCGATTTCACCATCTACGACGACCTCGACCAGGAGCGTTTGCTCAAGCAGGTTCTCAAGGATCTGCAGATCCCCGAGAAGACCCTCAAGCCGCGGGCCGCGGCCTGGGCCATCGATGGCGCCAAAAACAAGGGGCTGTTCCCCGAGCAACTCGACAGCGACGATTACTACGGCCAGCTGACCGGCAAAGTCTACGAGCTTTACCAGAAGCGCCTGAAGCAGGCCAATGCCCTTGATTTCGGCGATCTGCTGCTGCTGGCGGTGCGGCTCTTCGAATCCCACCCCGAGGTTCTCGAGAAATACCGTCAGCGTTTTCGTTACATTCACGTCGATGAGTTTCAGGACACCAACCAGGTTCAGTACCGACTGATTCACCTGCTTGCCGGAGGTCATCGCAACCTCTGCGTGGTCGGCGACGACGACCAGTCGATCTATGCCTGGCGGGGCGCGGAGATCGGCAATATCCTCGGCTTCGAGCGGGATTATTCGGGCTGCGTCACCATTCGCCTGGAGCAGAACTATCGTTCGACCAGCACGATCCTCGAGGCCGCTGGCGAGGTGGTGGCCAAAAACGTCGGCCGCAAGGGCAAGACCCTCTGGACCGAGAATCCTGCGGGGGAGAAGATCACCCTCGAACCGCTTCCCGACGACATGGAGGAAGCCCGCTTCGTAGCCGGCGAGATCTCCCGGCTAAAAAAAGCGGGGCGGCACCTGCGGGATATCGCCGTCTTCTACCGCACCAACGCCCAGTCCAGACCTCTTGAGGAGGCGCTGCGCAGCAACGGGCTGCCCTACGTCATGTTTGGCGGAGTCAAGTTTTACGCCCGCATGGAGATCAAGGACATCCTTGGCTACCTGCGGGTGCTGGTGAACCCGGCCGACACCATCAGCGCGCGGCGCATCGTCAACGTGCCGGCCCGGGGCATCGGCGCCACAACCGTGGGGCGCATTGGCGAATTCGAAGAAGAGGCCGGCGGCTTTCTCCCCGCCTGTCGGCTGGTTCTCGAGCGGGGCCTGCTCAAGGGGGCGGCGGCGCGCAAAGTCGGCGCCTTCGTCGAACTGATGGACTCCTTTCGCGAGCGTCAGCTGCGCATTGCCTACCCGCAACTGACCGCCGAACTGATCGAGGAGAGCGGTTACGGGCCGATGCTGCGTGAGGAGCGCACCGAGGAGGCCCAGGGGCGGATGGAGAACCTCCAGCAGTTGCTAGCCGGCATGGAGGAACACTACGGCAGCGAAGGAAGCCTGCAGGATTATCTCGAACAGGTGGCTCTGATCACTGACCTCGACTCCTACGACCCGAGCCTCGACCGGGTCACCCTGATGACCCTGCATGCCGCCAAGGGGCTGGAGTTTCCGGTGGTCTTCATGACCGGCATGGAAGAGGGACTCTTTCCCCATTCCCGCTCCGGCGACGGGGGGGAGGAGATCGAAGAAGAGCGCCGCCTGTGTTACGTGGGGATGACCCGGGCCATGGAAAAGCTCTACCTGAGCAATGCCCGGCGGCGCAGGGTCTACGGCGACTACCAGTTCAACCCGCCGAGCCGCTTTCTTGACGAGATTCCCACCGCAGCCATCGACGGCGGGGCGGCCCCGGCGCTGCACAAACCTTCCGGGCATAACCTGGCCTCGATCTTCGAACAGCTCGAACCCGACCCCTTCGATGATGATGAGGGCGAAGAGGATGGCTTCGAGGAGGAGGTTCGGGTGGTGCCCGAAGCGGAGGAGGGGCTGCGCATCGGCATGCAGGTGCGTCACGTCAAATTCGGTGTCGGTACGGTGCGGCGTCTCGAGGGCAGCGGGGATAACCAGAAGGTCGTTGTCTACTTCCCCAGGGTGGGGCCCAAGAAACTGCTGCTCAGGTTTGCCGGCCTCGAGCCTGCCTAAAAACCTGCCTCGGGGTAATTTTTACGGCAGATTCGACAATTTGTTAATGAAGTGTCTTTTTTGATCTGATAGAGTAGGGCACCGCGAAACTCCGGCGCAATGACCTGCGGGGCTTCCGTTGGGAAGCTTCTTGAAACCGGGATGAAGGGATCTGGATTTCTATGAAGATGAAACTGCTGGTTCTGATTGCGATCCTGTTTATGGGGGCTGCTTCGGCTCGGGCGGAGATAACCTTCGGCCTGGCGATCTCCAATCCCCTGATCGGATCCGAAGACCAGGCCCGCCGTTTCGATGCCTATCTCGAAAAACACCTCAACGAACAGGTTCGTGTCCGGGTTCTGGGCAGCGAAAAAGATCTTCAGCAGTGGATTCAGCTCTACCGGCAGGTCGATTTCGGCGTTTTCAGTTCAACCTATCTTCAGAGCCAGCCAGCCAGCAGTTTTTTTCCCCTCGCCAATATCTATCGCAACAGCACCGCTCCGGCGGGGGCTCTGGTCGCCGGAATGGGAGTTGGGGCCGACCGGGTGGAGAAGTTGCGGTCGCTGCTGGCGGGGATGAGCGAGGACGCCGAAGGCCGTCAGTTGCTCGGTGACTTCGGGGTCTCCCGCCTGGCAACTCCGGCGACGGGTTTGCCGACGGTCAGCCCAAAAGCTGCCCGGCGTATTTCGCCTTCCGCCGGGCGCACTGCCCCACGTCCTTCTGCTCCAGCACCTCGGCGAGCCACCCGCTCCGCTGCGCCTGCGACGGGTCGACCCAAGGTCGTCACGCCCCAGGTCACCCTCGGCTTTGTTCATAATACCGGGCCCCTGGCATCCGAAGCCCGGGCCCGCCGCCTGACCGGCTACCTGGGAGCGAAGCTGGGTGAACCGGTGGCCGTCAAGGTCTTTTCCAGTGAAAAGATGCTCTACGACTGGGTCAGCCTCTATCGGGAAGTCGATCTGGCGGTGTTAGGCGCGGATTTTGTCCGCCGCCAGGCCGTTGGCAAACTGTATCCCCTGGTCGATATAGAGTCCGCTGAGCAGGGCAAGAGCGGATATCAGATTGTCGCCGGGCCCAGGAACAAGGCAGGCTTTCTCCAAAAGACGCAAAAAGCCCTGCTGGGGATCAACCGGGATGCGGCCGGAGCCGCGCTTTTGCGCGAGCTCGGCATCGTAAAACTGAGCGTGCCCCTTGCTCAGCCGCCTGCCCCTGTTGCCAGAACCTCCCGCGTCGTGAAGACACCCGTCGCGCCCATTCGGCCGCGGGGGACTCAGCCGCGCCCGCAGGTTCGCCCCACGAGCCCCAAGCTCGCTGCGCCGCCGCTGCCTGTGGCCGCCAGGTCTCCCCTTGCTCCGGCCCCCGCCCCCGTGGCTCCCCCTGCGCAGCTGGTCAGACCTGTTGCGGTTGTCCCCGAGGCGGCCCTGCCGGCCCAGGCCCTGGCAGCTGAAATGGATGGTCGCTGGGAAGATGCCATGCTCGTCTACGAGCAGCTTCTGCAGACCGACCCCCGGCGGGTTGACCTCTGGCGACGCATAGCCGATATCCAGGCGATGCTTGGCCGTCCCCATCAGGCCACCCTGGCCCTGCTCTGTGCCATCGGCCAAATCCCCCAAGAGTTGCCCCTTTACGCCCAGCTGGCCCAGGCCCATTCGGTCAATGGACAGCTGCAGGCAGCGCTCTTCGCCCTGCGCCGCGGCCTCGACCTCGAGCCGCAAAATACCGACTTTTTGCGCACCCAGGGGCAGCTGGCATTCTGGAGCGGAGATCTTGACCTGGCCCGAGAGAGTTATTTCAGAATCCTCTCCGGTTCCTGGCGTGCAGCCAGAAATTAGGCGGCGGCCGCGAACTGCGAAAAAAGTCCGCCTTGCGTTTGGAAAGCCGGATTGTTGGGGAAAGCCCGACGGTCCGGCTTTTTTTTACGCTCTGTTATCGTTTGGTGTGGTTTTTGTTCGATCGACCGCTGGGAGCCTTATTTGTGGGAGCATTACATGATTGTTGCAATAAATGAGAAGTGTTCCTGAAGCGTTTCAGCAGTCATTAGCCTGGCTCGGGGAGTTGGGGGCGGGAAAAGAGTGTAAGTGCTTGGCCTGAATAAGTGTTTAAAAAAATCTGAGGCGCACCCATAGGTTCGTCGGTGATTTTTTGAACGCTTAGGCAGGTCACCCGCCTTCGTTAAACTTCGGTGGATAAAATGACTTGCGCTATTTCCCCGTCAGAACTCACGGATTCAGGCTTTAGCCAGATCCCCCGTTCGGCCTGAGCCTGTCGAAGGCCTCCCCTTTTTTACCATTGACTTATGTAAAGGGTGGAGGGTGGGGTCGGACCTAGCTAAGCCCCTTAGATGATTAGCCTTATGCTCGATATTTGTCTCCGATGTGGGCTTAAATGGCCCTTTTTGAGGTCAAAACAAGTGCTTTAAGGAATCGATATACCATGCCACGCGCGAATCGATATTTTCTACCTGGCCACGTATGGCATATTACTCATCGATGCCATAAAAAAGAATTTCTGTTCAAGTTCAGTAGGGACAGAAAGCGCTTGTTGCACTGGTTGTTCGAAGCCAGGGAACGCTATGGCCTTAGCGTGCTGAATTATATGGTGACCTCGAACCATATCCATCTTCTCATTTATGATACATTCAAAAAGTATGCAGTTGATTGCGGGTCGCACAGCACAAGAATTCAACCAACGTAAAAAACGTCAAGGTGCCTTTTGGGAGGATCGTTATCATGCCACAGCCATTGAAGCGGATACACATCTGATTCGTTGCCTTGTTTATATCGACCTGAACATGGTCCGAGCTGGGGCCGTTTGGCACCCATCTCAATGGCGCCAGAGTGGTTACAATGAGATTCTGAATCCGCCTGACAGAAAGAGGATCATCGATCTTCACCGTTTACTTGCACTGTGCAATGCCGTAAGTCACGATGTTTTTAAAAAGGAATATTTACAAAGAATCGAAGATCCCCTGGCTGTCGAGCGCAACGAGAGACTAGCAGATTTGTCGGGTAGTATTGCCATTGGCACACGCTCTTTTGTTGATTCTGTGCATGAGCAGTTAGGCGTCAGGGTCAGAGGGCGTTCGGTGGTTAAATCGGATGAAAGCTTTGTCCTAAAAGAAAGCTATGCTCCTTATCAGACCCATTTTGATAGCGAAAAGGGCTATTTAAGCGTAAATAATGGTCATTATTGGGATGTTTCTAACGTGATACCAGCTGGTTAGCTAGGTCCGACCCAGAAAAACCCCCGGGGCTGGCAACAGCCCTCGGGCTACTCGGCGATTTCAAAAAATTATTTATACCTTGGAGGAGCAAATGATTAAGGTCTTAATCTTTTCAACTTTTATATTACTCTCGAACAATTTAATTGTATTTGCAGGTGGAGAGGAAAACATAGACGATTTTTTCAATAAAGAAACTGTCGAATTAAGACTCAACCAAATAGATCAAGCCTTATCAGAATTTTCAATCTTCACTGATCTATTTAAAAATAATTCTAACTTAGAGAGCCAACATGGAATTTCAGCACTCTATGTAAACAAAATCCCCGACAACGCCGAAATAAAAATATCTTTAATTGGCCACGATATAAAAACTTTCAAAACCCTTGATTGGGACATGCAAAATATTGGTTTTGAAAATTGGACAAAGTTTGTTGAAGGATATATTGAATTTCAAAATTTAAGACTATTAAAAAAGGAGCATGAACTACTCATGCTGAAAGGTTCTTCGAAAGAAAAAATTTCTAAAATTAAGAATGAAATTGTAACCAAAGAGAAATTATTAAAAAATAAATATTTAGAGGAAAATAGTTTTATTGACTAGATCCATTTTTCAGGAGGGAACATGTCTTTTTCAAAAAGTGATTTTGCCTGCCCTTGCTGTGGCGCCAATGGACTTAACGATCAATAGTGGCTATAGGTGTAAAAAGCATAACAAAAAAGTAGGGGGTAGCCAAAACTCTCAACACCTTCTCGGGAAAGCGGCTGACATTTCAGTTCACCTTTCTGTGAAACAAAAGCTATTTGATCTTTGTACCAAAATGCATAGCAATAAAGAAATTGGAGGCCTAGGTAAATACTCAACTTTTCGTCACGTTGACACAGGACCTCATCGAACATGGTCTCGGTAATAAAAATGAAATATAACACTTATCAGGCCCCCGTTCGTTAAGGACAAAAAGATCCCGCGAACGTATGATTGAAATTTTCCGTTCTTTGACAAGCGACTGATCAAACCAAGGCCGTCCGGTCTCTGGCTTGGGATTTCCTACTGGCTGCAGACGAATTCTGCTCCAAACACTTATCGAGGCACTTGATGCAGGGCTCTGCTTTCGAGTTTTCCCTGCCACCTGGAATCACGCGCGTACCCTTATGCCGTCCCAGTCAAAACATCAGGGTCCATCCAACCTTCGATGGCCGCAGTTAGGTGCGGGATCGGGGAAGGGGCAGAATCCGGCGCTGGCCCTTTGGACCATCGCGCAAAATGTGGGAGCGAGGCGGAGCTCCAATCAAAACACCTGGCTGACGGGAAATGGGCTGATTATGCGGCCTGGCTGCGGGCTTTTTGCTCAGAAGTCTTCGCTTCAATTCCGCCGCTCGGGTCAATCTGCCCGGCAGGATGTCATCGAAGGGTGGGGTCGGACCTAGCTAAGCCCCTTAGATGACTAGCCTTATTCAGGGTTGCCGGGGGTTGCCGGGGTCGGACCACGGAAACCTGTTGAAATTTATAGATAAATCAAAAAAACTGCAGGCATGTTCAGCCTTAAAAGCCCCTTTT
>CALZIZ010000053.1 GCA_945787465.1 uncultured Desulfuromonadales bacterium | reverse complement strand
TATGCTTCTATCGATCTGCCGATTGAAGAAGCCCTTCGCGAAGAAGCTTACTGGCTGTATCAGGCAACAAGCCAGACTCCGGCTCTGAAACGCTTCAAATGGGCAGATGAGCAAGGCGCACAGTTCGATATGGACAATCAGCGCGCTTGGCCGGATATGCTCGTCAAAGTCCAGGAAATTAACGATTGAGTCCCTTTTAGGAGAAGTCCGATGCAAGCAATGATCCTCAATGAATATGGCGACAATGCCGAATTCCAATCAACCGAATTATCCCAGCCCTCAGTAAAGACCGGGCATGTGCTGGTGCGGGTCGCCGCGACCAGCGTGAACACGGTCGATACCATGATCCGTCAACTGGGGCAGAATTTGCCGCTTTCGCCTGCTCTGCCCGCAGTGCTCGGTATGGACTTTGCCGGCACTGTAGACGCTGTCGGCGAGGGGGTAACAACCTTTGCCCCGGGCGATGAGGTCTATGGCTGCGCCGGGGGGCTTGCAGACCTACAAGGTGCGCTTGCAGAGTCTATGCTGGCCGATGCCAAGTTGATTGCCCACAAACCGAAAACTCTTTCGATGCGCGAGGCGGCAGCGCTGCCGTTGGTCGGCATTACCGCCTATGAGGGCTTGCAAAGAGCAAATATTCATGCCGGCCAGAAAGTTCTGGTTCACGGCGGTGCAGGCGGCGTGGGGCATGTCGCCGTGCAATTGGCCAAGCATTTTGGCGCTGACGTCTATGCAACAGGCTCTGGCGAGAAGCCGCTTGGTATCATTGCACAGTATGGTGCCGCAGCCATTGACTATAAGACCGAGCAGGTAGCGGATTATGTCGCCAAGCATACCGACGGCGCAGGTTTCGAAGTCGTTTTCGACTCTGTTGGCGGGGCCAACTTGGCTAATTCCTTCGAAGCGGCCGCATTGAATGGACAAGTAACAACAACGGTATCCTTGTTGGAGTTGGATTTGACGCCAGCTCACTTTAAAGGCTTGTCGCTGCACGTTGTCTTCATGCTGATCCCCATGCTGCACAACCACAAGCGCGAAGAGCACGGAGCTATTCTGGCCAAGCTTGGTGAGATTGTGGACGCAGGCGCTCTGCAGCCATTGCTTGATGAAAAGCAATTCGGCCTTGCCGAAGTAGGAAAAGCGTACGACCGTCTGACCAGCGGAAAAGCCATTGGTAAGGTGGTCGTAGAGATCTGATGCCGAAGAAGTAACGACCCTGAAGGACTTCGAGGATAACGGAGAAAGCGATGCAAAAAACGATTCTAATTACCGGGGCAACCGACGGCATCGGGCTGGAAACTGCCAAAATGCTGGTTTCGCAGGGGCACAAGGTTCTGTTGCACGGTCGCAACCCGGCCAAGCTGGAGAAAGTGGCAAAAGAGCTTGCCGCCCTGCCGGGCGATGGGCAGGTGGAAAGCTACCTGACTGACCTGTCGCGAATGGACGCTGTCGAGGTTCTCGCGAAGGCAGTGGCCGAAAAGCACGGCCAACTAGATGTGCTGATCAACAACGCCGGGATCTTGCGGGTGCCCGATCCGATCACCTCAGATGGGCTCGATATTCGTTTTGCGGTCAATACGCTTGCCCCCTACCTGCTGACGAAATTGCTTTTGCCGTTGCTGGGAGCCGCTGGACGTGTTGTCAATCTCTCCTCCGCTGCCCAGTCGCCCGTCAACCCCGACGCGCTAGCCGGACGGACCCCGCTGTCTGACGACATGGCCGCTTATGCGCAAAGCAAGCTTGCGCTGACAATGTGGTCGCGCGCCATGGGGCTTGAACATAAAGAGAGCGGTCCGATCATCGTCGCGGTAAACCCCGGCTCACTGCTTGCCAGCAAAATGGTGAAGGAAGGCTTTGGTGTGGCCGGCAAAGATATCGGTATCGGTGCGGACATTCTCTGCCGTGCAGCCCTGGCAGATGAATTCGCAACGGCTTCCGGCCAGTATTTCGACAACGATGCAGGTCGATTCAACTCGCCCCATGCCGATGCGTTGAATCCACAGAAATCGGAAGAGGTTGTACGCCTTATCGAGTCGATTCTGGCAGAAATAACAGGCAGGAAATAATTGTGGATTACGAAGGAAAAGTTTACCGGCCCTGGATGGAGGCCAACAGCTTACTGATCCAGGCGACGGTGGGGTGCACGAACAACAAATGCACCTTCTGCGACATGTTTCGGGAAAAGAAATTCCGGATCATGGCGCTCGAGGATGTTTTCCAGGACATCGAGGACGCGAGGAGAATTTATCCCAGCGTGGAATCGATCTTCCTGATCGATGGCAATGCCCTGGCGGTAAAGACAGAGACCCTCTTGCAGATTCTGGAGAAGATTACCTCAACTTTCCCGGAATGCGAACGCATTGCCCTGTACGGCGGGCTGAACGATTTTGAACGTAAATCGGTCGAAGAGCTTAAGCAACTGAAGAAGGCCGGCTTGACCTTGGTCTATGCCGGTCTGGAGTCGGGGGACCAGGTGGTTCTGAAACGGATCAAAAAAGGGATCACAGCGGAACAGGCTCTGGCGGGCATGGAGAAAGCCAAGGCCGCCGGGATCGAAATGCTGCTCTCCTTTATCTTCGGATTGGGCGGAAAAGAACGTTCCCGGGAACATATTGTCGAGACCACCAGACTGCTCAATATCATGCAGCCGGAACAGATTGCCCCCATGGCCCTGGCGGTCCAGCCGGGCACCGAACTGGAGAGAGAGGTTGAAGCCGGAGAATTCATCCTGCCGACCCCGCTGCAGATTCTTGAAGAGGAGAAAAACCTGTTGGAAAACCTGGATTTTCCCACCTACTACTGGGGCGACCACGGAAATAACATTGTCCCGATGCGGGGTATCCTGCCGAAATCCCATGAGTTTTTTCTAGAAAAGATTGAGCGTGCCATCGCCACTCATCCTGTGACTCAACAGGAAATTCTGCAGACGTTTGCATGGTAGGATTTGGGACTAACTTTTTAAGAAATGGGGCAAAACAATGGATGCCATCACCATGATCAAGGAACGCAGGAGCGTTCGTAAATACCAGAATGAAAAAGTCGACCGGAAGACGATGGAGGAGATCGTCGAGATCGCTCGATGGGCGGCTTCATGGGCAAATTTTCAGATCGCCAGGTATACCCTGGTCGATGATGACGCGATTATTGCAAAACTGGCTACGGATGGCGTTAAAGGCTTTAGCTATATAACATCAACACGCTGAAAAATGCCCGGGGTGTTGCTGTACTGAGCTTTGTCAAAGGGAAAAGCGGCTTGATAGTTCAAACGCGCATGTCTGGGAAGTTTTCGATGCCGGTATCGCCTGTCAGACTTTCTGCTTGGCCGCACATGCGAAAGGGGTTGGCACCTGCATCTTCGGAGTCATCGATGATGAGTCAATTGCCGAAATTGTCGGTCTGCCGGAAGAGGAGACCGTCGCGGCACTGATTGTCTATGGCGACCCGGATGAGCAGCCGGCACCGACCCCGCGCAAGCCGGTCGAGGATATTCTCAGGTTTATTTAAAAAAGAGAGGAGTGAAATAATGGAAAAACTGACAGTTGTCGCCAACATCAAGGCCAAGGCCGACAAGGTCGACCTCGTCAAGGCAGAGCTGCTGAAGCTGATCGACATCACCCGCGCCGAAGAGGGCTGCATCAATTACGATCTGCATCAGGACAATGAGAACCCGGCTCACTTCCTGTTCTACGAGAACTGGGAATCCCGCGAGTCGTTGCAGGCGCATATGGGCAATACCCACCTTGCGGAGTTTAAGGCCGCGACCGAAGGCGCAGTTGAAGACTTCACCGTCAACGAGATGACTCAGATTGCCTGATAATCAACAAACAGGGTTCTTCTCGCAACCCATGTGAGAAGAACCGTTTATAGAGAGGAGTTTGAATAAAATGAGCAGGTTTAGATCAATCGCACTTGCAAGCATCGTAACAGCCTGCGTTAGCTTGCAGGCCGCATCCGTCAGCATCGCTCAGGAACCAGCAGGCGAGCCAACCTCCAAGGTTGTCTTGACGTCTGAAGTAAAGTGGGATCATTTAAACCCTAAACGTGGTGACTTGGCCCCTAAGGCTGGTACTCTTTGGGGTGATCGTAATGGGACTGAACCAACAGGCTTTCTTCTTAAGCCAAACGACGGCTTTGAGTCGCCACCTCATATTCACAATGTATCTTACCGTGGAGTGGTTATTCGCGGCCTCATTCACAACGATGACCCTAATGCCGAGAATATGTGGATGCCGGCGGGTTCTTTCTGGACGCAGCCAAAAGGAGAAGTGCACATCACCGCCGCAAAGGGTACGGACAGCCTGGCGTACATAGAGATTGAGAACGGACCGTATCTCGTCCTTCCTAAGGAGGAGGCGTTTGATAGCGGAGAAAGGCCGGTTAACGTAGATACATCGAATATCGTCTGGCTGGACGCATCGGACATCACCTGGGTCGATCAGCCCGGAATGAAAGCCTCTGCCAATGGACCTAAGGTAGCTTTTCTTTGGGGGAACACGCAGGACGGTCAGCTGAACGGGACTTTTGTCAAGCTACCGGCTGGATTTACTGGAAAGATAAATACCCACGGCTCAGCCTTCCGCGCTGTAGTCATCAAAGGTCAACCACAGTACCAAGTGAGTAAAGCAGATACCAAGACTTTGGAGCCCGGCAGTTATTTCAGCTCAGAGGGGGAGTCGGTGCATCAGGTCTCGTCTAAAGCGGGAGTTGAGAGCATCATCTACGTGCGCACTGATGGCAAGTACGACGTCATTCAGGCGCTCCCCAAGAAGTAACCGCGCCCGATTCGCGCAATCAGAACGATTCTACGAGAACTGGGACTTCCGCGAGCTGTGGCAGGTGCACATGAGCGCGCAGCACCTGAAGGACTACCTGGCCGCCACCGATGGCGCGGTTGAGGTCTTCACCGTGAACGAGATGACCCACATCGAATAAGCAGAAAGAAGGGAAGGGGACTTGTATCGTCCGATCAGGTCCCCTCTCCCATCAGGATCGGAAGTTCCGTCTTCTAGGAGGCTGTCGGGCTTAACCTGAACCTACTGCGAAACCGGCTGATCGGCCCAGATTCTCGACAATTTTCGACAAATAGCACTACTATTCGCTCTCAAATTCTCGAAAATCTGGTCTCGAACATCCAATTTCTCGTTACGGTCCGTCAAGCCCGACAGCCTCCTGATCAGTTGCCTGGCCCCCCCCGCCGGAATCTGCCGACGCCCCCCCTGCCAATCTGTCAATTGCTCAACCGCGAGAAACAAGAATTTTCCACTTCTGGGATACCAGGGCCTCTTCGGTGTCGGCATTCAGAGTTTCCAGCAGGAGGTTGGCATAAACATATTTGGGGTTTTTCGCGGCGCTCAACCCTTCAACTGTCGCGCGAACCCTGATGTTGGTTTCGGGCAGGACCGAACCACGGAACTGGATATTGGTGATTTCAGCGCCTATCAACGGTGTGGCACCAAAAGGTCGTGCATCGACCATCAACCTCATGGTGGCCGCCAGAACATGCCATCCGCTCGCTTTTGTAGTCAGTCCTTAAATCGAGAAATATTTCGCCTGTGGATGATAGGCAACAATTGCCGAAGTCGTCATTTCCGGCACCATCTCACAGGACTCGGTCAATCCGACACCGATCTCCTCAGGTTTCAGCAGGTCAAATATAAGACGTTGGGCACCAAGGTCCGGACAGGCGGGATAGCCGAAAGCGTACCGTGAGCCCTGATAACCCTGCGCGACATAGGCCGCAGGATCTCCTGCTTGCTGCTCGATGCCCATTTCGATACGCATCAGTTCATGCCAGTATTCGGCCAGCGCTTCAGCCAGTTCCACTCCCAGTCCGTGCAACGTCAGGTAATCGTGATAACGGTCTGCGGCATAGAGTTCCTTTGTCCTTTCGGCCAAACGGTCACCGATGCTGACGACAAAGAACCCGACTTTATCTCCCCCTTCTGCTGCGGTGGGATAATAATCAGCGATGCAAAGCCCCGGAGCAGATGATTGCCGCGGAAAGCTGAAAACCTTCTGCCCTGTGTCACCTTCGGCAAGCAGTCGGTCCCCGTCACTGACACAATCGAAATAACAATAAACAACCATTGGTTGTAACCACCCCTGGGGCAGCGTTTTATCCTTTAGCTGCTGATAAAGCGGCCGCACGGTATTTGCGTTCAATTCGTCGTAGTCCTGCTGTGACATTTTGCCCCGCCGATACCCCCACCGGCCGCGAAACAGCGCAGCTTGTCAAGTACGCAATCAATCTAGAAAACCGGGAAGGATAAAAATTCGCAGAATTTTTCAGGTTGGTAGCAGGTACTACAGAAGGCTGAAGGGGGGCGCGGTAGGCTACATCCATAACCTGAGCACTGCGCGTTCCGTCAGGATCAGCCCGGACGGGTCACACACCTTTTTGCAGCCGCTCCAAACTGAAAGGAAAGCACGATGAACGTTAAAGTTGAAATCAAGAACCAGATCACAGGCGCCCTGGCTGGGGCCAGGTTTCCCATCGCTTCTGCGGAGGAGCTTCTCAATGCCTTCCCGAACGGCGCTGACACCACCTGCAAGTGCGGGGAGGTCAAGCTTCGCGCCGGTGATGCGGGGGGAGTGCTTAATGCCTCCGATTTCCCGTTCGAAAGGGCAGAGTCGGTTGCGGACACCATTGTCTCCCGCGCCCTTTAGTCAAGTCGGGGGACGGGGCGTTAGCGCCCGCGTCCCCCGCGTTTCACAACATAGAAAGGGGGCCATGCAAACTAAAGCATCTGGCCCACTTAGAGATGATCTCGGCGTCGAATCTTACTCGATGCCCTCCACTATGCGCAGATCCCTCACGACCCCATCGCCGAGGGCTTCAAGGGCTAGTTGGTAGGCATCGCTGTTGCAAAAGGCGAGTGCCGCCTCAAAACTATCGAACTCAACGACAATCGTACGTTCTTCAATTCCGCCCTCTAATGAATGAACGCGTCCGCCGCGGGCAAGAATCCGCCCACCATTTGCCTCGACCGCCGGTCCAGCAAGCTTCGCATATGCGGCTAAAGCTTGCGGATTTTTTATCTCGCGATAGCAGCCCACTAGATAGGCCTTCGGCATACTTTCCTCCCAAAGTATTGTTTTTATTCGAACCTTCCCCTCTGACGTTTTTTACGCACAACGGCTAAGCAGAGGTAGGCTTCTACAAAGAGAACTAATCCGCCAGCGGATCTTCCCCTTCTTCCCAACTCGCTAGATATCTTTCCAGCAAATGGAAATCTTCCCCCTTGTGTTCGGTCAAGGTTACATACATCTGTTCTTTCTGAACTCCCCAGTGCCTATGCATCAGATCCATAAACCCAAGGGTCAGCTCTCTGCGCTGCTCCATGGTTCGACCCTGGCGTATATCGGCATTGACCACAGCGACACCTTTTTCCGGATCTTTGACTCGTCCTATTGACAGATTGTGTGTACTGTATTCGCGAATTGAGATGCAGATATGATCGGTCCCTGTGTCCATGGTTTTGGAAAAGAGTTGTCGGGTCTCTTCAGAAAAAGATATCTTTTCTTCATCTTTCAGGCTGCGATTGATTTCAAACTGTAAATGCGGCATAACTCCTCCTCTTTCGTTTTTTGATACCCCCATAGTGATAGAGGGCTTAGTTTTCAGCTCTTCCTGTGATGGCATTTATGGTGAAGCAAAAAAGAGGTGTTTATGTCCTTACGTGTATGTACACGCATGATCGGAAAAAAATTAAACCTTGATCTTTTCCTCTTCGCTTTCGAAGATCTCAACCAGGCTGTTAGAAAAATTCTTAAACATCTTCATCTGTTCCGCACTGAATTTTTGGGCCACTTTTTGCTGGATTTTTTTCCACCGAGGCAACGCAAGCTTTATCGTCTGAAGGCCGTGATCGGTAATACGCATTTGCCTTTCACGTGGATCATTGGACGGAATACTTTCTATCATCAAAGCAGTTTCGAGAGGCTTAAGAGTTCTGACGAGAGTCGTTCTGTCCAGGCTCTGTAATTTTGCCAAGGTGCTCACATTGACAGGGCCATGAGTTCTTATGCTCATCAAAATTGAAAACTGTGTCACTTTCAGACCGCTTGGCAGCAATGCTTCATCATAGAGTTTGCTGATCGTGCGGGAGGCCTTACGCATTGCCATGCAGACACAAAAGGTTGGTAGATTTTCGGTTTTCAGTTCATCCATACTCTTGCCCCATTAGTTATCGTGTATATACACGTATGAATGATTTGAGTTTCTATGTCAATACCAAAGGTTCAGGGGGATTCCCATGATGAGAGCCTGTCCGGACATTTGAAACTCAAATTGATGAGAGTCAACTGGTTGCGGATCAATAATCCACTCCCTTGCGGGCTTTCACTCCGGCCCGGAATGCATGTTTGATATCTTGAATTTCAGAAACCGTATCGACCAGGTCGCGAAGAGCCGAGCCTCCACCACGGCCGGTCACAACAACGCTTTGCTCTGCAGGGCGATTACGCAAAGCGCTCAGCACCCTCTCTTCATCCAGATATTTGTAAGAGAGCATATAGGTAAGCTCATCGAGAATCACCAGGTGATAGCTGTCATCCTGCAATAGCTTTTCCGCATGCGCCCAGGTGGCTTCGGCGGCGGCGATATCGCTGTCACGATCCTGAGTGTCCCAGGTGAATCCTGTCGCCATCTGGTGGAAGTAAACTTCCGGATGTTTTTCGCGGATAAATAGTTCCTCGCCGGAAAGCTGCTTGCCTTTGATAAACTGAACGATTCCGACTTTATAACCGTAGCCAAGGCTGCGGATCGCCATCCCGAAGGCAGAGCTGGACTTTCCTTTGCCATTGCCGGTCAGCAAAATGGCCACACCGCGTTCTTCATCGGTGCGCTTGATATTGGCGTCGATTTTTTCCTTGCGTTTTTGCATCGTGGCATTGTGCTTGGCGGACTTTTGGCCGTTATTGTCGTCTGATTTCGTCATGGTCAATTCAAATATCTCTTTTATTCTGGGGTTAAAGGCCTGTAAAACGGGCCTTTAACACAGTCTGCGTTGGATAATTACAGGATTCATAACATCGATCTTGACTTATTATACCGTCCAGGTATCACCACCCGCTAGTAACTGGTTGATGTCGCCTTCGCCAACCTTCGCCTTAATGTCATTAATCTGATCTTCAACCAATTGGTCGTATGCAGCAGCGCGGCCGGCGCCTGATGATTCAGGAAGAAGAATTTCGTTGAATCCTGGGATTGGAGAGATTTCAGAAAATATGACTTATGAAAAGGGGACAAACGGTTCGGTAACTCATTTCAAAAGCAAAATGCTGATTTTTGAGCAACCGAGGAGGTCCCTTTATGCGGATCTGACCGGTTATTTTTTCTAGGAGGCGTATACATGGTTGCCCAGCCCAAAAACCTGTGCTAGCCTCCCAAGCTTCTGTTTTATTGAGCTATTTCGAATCATTTAGAGCCGGTTAGTCGCGCCCTGAAAAGCTCCTGTTTTTACTTCGTCGGTACGTCGATTTAAAAGCAAAACAGAATGTAAGCATAAATTGGTTTGTCTTACTGCTTAAAGGCAGCGTTATTAACTATAACTGGCCCCTGTACATCTATCAGAAAAAGAGGTTTGCCCATGCTGGTACTACCCAGAGTCGTCGCTGAACGCTATCGTGCGGAGATCAGGCAGGAAATCCGGGCCCTAGGCACCCAACTCAAGGTCGTCGGCTTTCTCGCCGGGGACTACGGTCCCTCCCTCACCTACGCCGAATACACCAAGAGTGCCTGTGAAGAGCTGGGGATCGCCTACGAACTGCGCACCAGCGGCCGGCTCGAGCTGGAGCAGGCGATCGGCGAGGCCAACGAGGACCCTTCCGTACACGGCATCATGGTCTATTACCCGATCTTCGGCAACGAGCAGGACCGCTACCTGAAGGACGTGGTCGACTACCGCAAGGACATCGAGGGGCTGCACTCCTTCTGGATCCGCAAACTCTACGAGAACGAGCGGATCATCGATGGGACCGAAACCGCCGGCAAGGCAGTGGTCCCCTGCACCGCCCTGGCGACGCTGAAAGTTCTTGAGGCCAACGGGGCCTACGGCGGCAGCGGCACTCGGCCGGCGGAGCATAAGACGGTGACTATCTTCAACCGTAGCGAAGTGGTCGGCCGCCCTCTGGCGGTCATGATGTCGAATGACGGCGCAAGGGTCTACTCCTTCGACGAGTTCGGCCCCCTTCTCTACGAGGACGGACAGGTCAGAGAGATTTCCATCTCCCGGGGCGACGCCCTCAAAGAGTCAGATATGGTGATCACCGGGGTTCCTTCCAAGGCCTTCCCCAAGATCGAGGCCGAAGAGCTTTCCCCACACACCATCTGCCTCAACTTTGCCACCATCAAGAACTTCACCCCCGAGGCGGAAGAAGCCGCCGAACTGTTCATTCCCCGGGTCGGACCGGCCACCGTGGCAATGTGTATGCGCAACACCCTGCGCCTCTACCGCACCTACCACGCCAAATCGATGACCGCCTGATCAAGAAAGAAGTCTCTAAAAACCTGCGACAAAAAAACGCCTGAATGTTGAGGCGATTTTTGTTGCACTTGACGAGTGGAAGCTGATGATTGTTCATTTCAGCTGTTCGTACGCCAGCTGCGATCCTTGAATGCGCGCCCTGATTTTTGCGAAAGCGTTAGTTCGGCTGGTCACAACGTCATCATTGAACGGGGAAAAGCCACAGTCATCGGTCGTACCGAGTTGAGCTAGCGGAATATATTTCGCCGCCTGCAAAACTCGATCACGCACGGTTTCGGCCGATTCGATCTCTTCGCTTGTGACATCGATGACTCCCACATAGATCCGCTGATTCGGACGCAGGTTTTCAGCAATGATCTGCAAAGCTTTCTCGGGATCCTTTTCACTGGCCATCTGCACATAGAAGTTACCCGCGTGCAGAGTCAGCAGCATGGGGAGAAGCTCCTCGTAATCAACGTCGGCACTATGGGTTGAATCCTGATCACCGCCGGGGCAGGTGTGAATCCCTATCCGCTGCCGTTCCTCTACTGAGAAATGGGACAAAACCTGATTGTTCAGATCGATAAACTGCTGCAGCAATTGTCTTGAGGGATCGAGTTTGACGGCCAGCCGACCTTCGGTGAAATCGATCTGTACCTGATAGGCGTCATTATCAAAACAACTGCGAATGTCGGCAACCGCTTCCTGAACTAGATCGGATAAAAACTCCTTTCGGGAATAATCGGGGAGTGGTTCTGGCGGATATAGCAAACTCATAGCCGAGGCAGAAATGACCGCCTGCTTTAATGGCCGGGTGATAAATTTCTTTGTCCGAGTCAGGTAAGAACCGGCATACCTTGCATATCTGAACGGCCCTTTGGTTAGGCGGGGCAACTGGCGTGTGTGGCCGTCTGCAAAGGGGATGATAATACCGTCTGCGGCAAGGCTATCCAAGCCATCCAGAGGATAAGTGGCAAAGCTCGGTTTTGTCTGTTCGCCATCGCAGACCACAGGAGAACCTGTCGCTTCAAATTCTTTTATCGTATCGCTGACGGCTTTGTCGAACAGAATGTCCAACTCTTCAGTCGTCATTTCCCCTTGTGCATAAGCGACCATTGCATCCTGTAGCTCAGGAGAGCGCGGGACGCTTCCAACCGGTACAGTAGGAATGCCGGTGAAAGCCTGTTTTGTCTTACCAGGTTTATTCATCATCATAGACCAAGATAATTTATCTATTGGAAGGGCAGATAGACTGTCAGGATTCCAGCTTTTCTTCTAGCTCTAGCACTGGTGCTTCTACACGACGTGCATTGAGAAATCCGTAGCTAGACACACAAAAGGGAACGACAAAGTTCATCCCGACTTTTAGCCATGTCAATGAGGTTGCAGCACCACTGACAATAACGTCACTCTGATTGATGGTGGAAAGGATTAAGCCAACCACAATGGCGACCGGGATGCAGGTTTGCAGGGTTACGCCCTGAAAAAACAGTCTGAACGCATCTGGCCAGGTTTCCCACTCTAGCTTGTTGTTCATAAATGTCTCTGAGAGTCTCTTTTTGACAGTGCACTGGTACCTAGTCGGCCCCTAGGAGGTTGTCGGACTTAACGGACCGTAACGAGAAATTGGATGTTCGAGACCAGATTTTCGAGAATTTGAGAGCGAATAGCAGGCTATTTGTCGAAAATTGTCGAGAATATGGACCGATCAGCCGATTTCGCAGTAGGTTCATGGTAAGCCCGACAGCCTCCTAGGAAAGGCGCCGACCAGGGGTGTGGCTCATTTCAACCTTTCACCGATTTCCTTGCCGAGTTTCAGGGCCTGCTGCCAGGTCTCAACCTGGTCTTCGACCTTGCAGAACTTATCCGGAGTGACTTCAGTATCTTCACCAAAGACCCAGGGCAAAGAACTCATCGGACAGCTCTGGCCATACCCACAAATCAAACATTCAGTAGTACCAGTGACTTTAAGTTGACCGAGCACTTCCATCCCCTCCATCGACAGCGCCAGGCCGAGCTGCTCACTGCCCTGGTCCAAACCGGGAACGCCACGACCGATACCGGTTACGATCGTCACTGCTAACTTCCCCCTGTTGTGCCCGTCTCGATGGCGAAGCGAAAAGAGCCTCTCAAGAAAAGCCTTGGTGAAACCATCGATGGTTCCGTAGGGGGGATAACCGCCAACCACGATCGCTCCTGCCTGCTTCACTTTTTCCGCGATCTCCGGGAAGTCGTCTTTCACCTTACAGACATTGTCTTTGACACAGGCCATACAGGCGATGCAGGGTTGAACTCTGCGCCTAGACAGTTTGATGAACTCAGTTTCAAAACCTGTACTGTCCAGAACGGCCTGGACAATTCGGTCAGTATTTGAGTTTTTGACCGGGCTGCCCGAAATACCGATTACCTTCATGTTTGATCCTCCATCTCTAAAATTGCCGGGCTGCCCCGAACGTTTCCGGTGTTTGTACACGAATCAGGAATTAAGTTTTGTAGCCAATGTTACAAAGTTCTTTTTTGTCAAAAGAAGCAAATGAAAAATGTCACGCCGCGGAACGTGCGACGAAGATATACTTGCCTTGGCTTTTCACTTTTCCTAAGTCTTTCAGCTTTTTCAGCGCCCTGGTGATACTGACCCGGTGTGCTCCGACCAAAAAACCGATCTCTTCATGGGTCAGTGGAAAGGCGATACTCCAGCCGCCCGACTCGGGGGTCCCCACCTGTTCGGCCACGTTGAGCAGCACCTTGTAGAGCCTCTCTTCGATACTCGGCTCTGAAAGAGCGCCCAGTTTGCCGGTCAGAAAATCGATTCGCTTAGAGAGGTTGCGGATCACCGCCAGCCCGACCTGTGGGTGAGCTTCCACGAGTTTTTCAAAGGTTGGGCGATCAACACCGCAGATCAATGCCGGTGTGAGGGCCGAGGCATAAACCGGGTAATCCCCTTCTTTGATGAGGATGCTCTCGCCCAACAAGTCCCCCGCTTTGCGGATATCGAGGGTTAGTTCACGCCCCTCTTCATCGACCTTCCAGATTTTGACCGAGCCCATTTTGATGAGGTACATCGACTCGGCGGATTCCCCTTGACGAAAGATGACGTCTTCGGCGGCGCATTTCTTGCGCACCAGGTCTTCACTGATCGTATCCCATGCTTCGGGGGGCGCGCCCTCGAACAGCCAAATATGCCCAAAGCACTTGGGGTGGAGCTCTGCGCCGGGACCGGCGATTTTTTCGCACAGGCAGCTGCTCTCACTCATGATTGTGATCCTTCAAAGTTTGTAATTTGTTCCTTCAGTTCAATCAGACTTCTAACAGTAATTGTTGGCTCTATTCCCCAGGGATCAAAAACGGCCTCTGGAGAACGCTGGATCCAGGCAGATTTCATCCCTGCCGAAATCGATCCGATGACATCAAACGGATTGCTCGAAATCAACCATGCACTGCTCCCGGTCGACTTTGATTGTCTGAGGAAGTGACTATATACAGCCGGGTTAGGTTTGAATGACTTGATGTCATCTACACTGACGACGCCGAGAAACAAGTCCCGTATTCCGGCATTGTTCAGCAAAACTTCGAGAGCATCTGCTGCGCCATTGGAAAAGGCAAAGAGACGAAAGTCCGCAGCCTTCAATTGGATCAGTCCTTCTTTAACGTCGTCAAAAGCGGGGAGGATGCGATAAGTGCTCATCAGCTCTTTTTTCTGCTTGTCGCTCAGATCGGTTCCATAATAAGCGCATGTGTAATCAAGGGCCTGGCTTGTACACACGGCAAAGGTTTCGTAGTTTTGCATCAGACCTTTACGAAACGAATACTCTAATTGTTTGTCTCTCCATGTGTTCGAAAAAGCTTTCGCATTATCGCCAACCTGTTTTTCGAGTGCGGTAAGTACACCGTGTGTGTTGATCAAAGTTCCATAAACGTCAAAAGCCAGCGTTGTTTGCATGAGGGCCTCCTATTGTTGGTGGGTCTGTCTACTAATCTTATATAATTCACTTCTTTTTGCCGCCCAAATAAGGTCGATCAGCCGGCTTTTGGGCCTTTCCCGCGACCCATGGCGACACAAACGTGACCCGGTCCCCCGGTCGGACAAGGTGCTCCAGGCCATAGGCGGTATTGTTGCAGAAAACATGACCGATCTTTTCAAGAGGAAGACCTAGCTCCCGTGCAATATCGATAGACTGACGCCTGTAAGTTTCCACGAATAGTGAGATAGAGCAGCCGTTGCATGAGTTCCGGTTCCAAATTTTCATTCTTATAGTGTCGAATCGAACGCCGTCCCTTGATCAGGGTTTCGAGTTGCTGCGGGTCTGGGAGGTTCCCTTTCAATTCCCGGCTTTGCTCCGGTTTTTTGCCGAGAATCGACAGTGCTGCCGTGGGACAGATCGCCAAGCAGTGCTTACACTTGAGGCAGAACTTCTCTTTTTCCGCTGGAATATGGGGATAACCGGAATCCAGGTCGATAATGTTGGTAACACAATCTTTTGCACACAGCCCACACTTGGTACAAGTGTCTCTAGCGATCTGTAATTGCAGCATAATTCCTCCTCTTTCCTTTTTTTCTCCAGTCGACTCTTCTTGTTGGTTGACCAACCTAATTTGACCGAAAAATATAAGGTTGGCTATCCAATCTTTTTGTGTGCAAAAAACTCAGAGTAATTCCACCCAACCTTTGACCCGTTTGACCTGTTCAACAAATACCTCGGAGTCATTCAAAGCACTGGCTAGAAGACTGGCACCTTGAAGGTTGGCGATAAACTGCCGACCCAGCGTTTTCGCATCTTGCCTCCCCATGAGCTGAAACTGCTCTGAGGCCCAATCAACATATCTCTTCAAGAGGTTAAGCGAATCGTCCAAACCGTTTTCAGCCGTTTTGCTGAGCTCCTGAGAGAGGCTTCCGATAGGGCATCCATAGTTGGCTATGTTGCTACGGGCGGTAATGACAACGTCCAAAAAGCCGAACAACCTGTTCTTCGGATCGGGATCCTGCTCCAAGTCGTTTGTAAAAGCTTGAAACTTTTCTGCTTGATTCTTGGTTACAGCTGAAAGAATTTCTTCTTTTGTCTTGAAGTAGTAGTACAGATTGCCAAGCGAAATACCCGATTCCTGGGAGATCTGGGCAAGTGTTGTGTGGTGGAAGCCTTGTTTGTAAATTAGATGTTTGGCCGCTTTGAGCAGGCGCTCTTTTTTGTCACTTTTTCGCATCGTACGCTCCAGTATTGGTTGGACAACCAACAAGTTAGCAGGTGCTACATTTCCAAGTCAACTTTTTTTCCTCAAGGCTCATCTGGAGAAAGTCTCCTCTTTTTCAGTTGAGGCGCAAGGCTGAGCTTCGGTCCGCATAAGCAGGAAGAGTTTTTTAGCCACCAGCGGGCACATAGGTTGAATCACTTGAGCCTATTGGGCACGCGAATGGAGTTCGCGTGCCCAATAGGGGTAGGTTTTATTTCTGCCAGGCGAGTTTCTTGAAAACAGTGTCAGTCGGCGTTTCCGCAATATGATTGACGTAGTTGCTCATTACTTTTTGGGCAAGGCCCAGTACGATTTCCAACAGTTGTCTCTGCTCATACCCTGCAGCATAAAACGTCGCGATATCTTCATCGGATAGTTCGCCGCGCTTACGAACCATGGCCAGTGTTGTGTCCTGCAGCACCTGTAGTTTTTCTGTCGGCATCGGCTCTCTGTTTCTAAGGGCCTCCGTCAGAGCCGGGTCCAATTTCATCATATGGGCAATGCCAGTATGGGCGCATATGCAGTAGGTACAATTGTGCTCTACATTGATGGTTTGCCACACAACAGTGAGCTCTTCTGCGTTGAATGATGAGTCTTGAAATATTTTGTGCAGAAGTTGATAGCCCTCCAAAAGGCCAGGAGCTTTGGCCATGACACCATGCAGATTGGGAAGCATCCCGTTTTCTTTTTGTGATTTTGCCAACAACGGCTTACTGCCTTCTGGCGCAGAGTCTAAATCGTGAATCTTAAATGAACCCATGCACTTTCTCCTATATAGGCTCATTGGTCTTTTTTCTACCCTGACCTTTTCACTTCACCATTGACTCAAGCACTTTGACGACCTCCGTCGGCTCTGCACGCAAAGTAAAATCCGCAGTAACAAAAGCATAGGTGATGGTGCCATGGCCATCGACAACGAAGGTTGCGGCAAGAGCCGGATATGAAGCTTCCGGGTCATTATGGCAATACGCCATTGCTTTAGCAAAACGTCCATCAACTTCCATACAGGCTCAGAAGACCAAGTGAAAGCCAGGGAGCAAGGGCTATGAGCAACCAGGCCAACAACAGGGCCAGCAAATAGGGAAGGGTATATTTCAACAATCGGAAATAGGGGATGCCGGTGATTCCGCTGGCCACGTACAGGTTCAGGCCATAGGGAGGGGTGATGAATCCCACGGCATCGCCGACAAGGAAGATGACGGCGAAGTGAATCGGATCGACCCCGATACTCATAGCGATAGGTGCCAGGACTGGGGCAAGGATGATGGTATTGGGGAGGGACTCGAGAAAGGTTCCGGCCACCAGAACGATGAGCATCATACCGAACAGCATGGGATAGTAGCCGCCGAGGCTGTAGACAAATTTTGTGATCGCTTCCTGCGCCCCCATGACGGAAAGCAGTTGCTGCATGACTACGGAGACGCCAGAAATCCGTTGACCTGGCCACTTCGCAGCATGATGCGGGGGATATTGCGGAAGCGGATCTTCCGGGTCAAAAACAGACCCGATAACAAGCAGAATCCCGCCATTACACCCGCGGCCTCGGTGGGTGAAAATTTCCCGGTATAGATGCCGTAGAGGACCACAAAAATGGCGATGAACCCAAGGTTGGAATCCCAAGCCGCTTTGGCGACTCTTTTAGGGCTGAAAACCTGAATGGTTCCCCACTTGTTGATCCTGCAGACAATATGGCAAGCCAGCATCATACAGAACACCATGATAAGGCCCGGCAGCAGCCCTGCGAGAAAAAGATCGGCGATGGAGAGGTTCAGCAAAAAACCGTAAATGATGAATATGATACTCGGCGGAATTATAATGCCGACCGTTCCTCCGGCAGCGGCCGTTGCTGCGGAAAAGCTGGGGTTGTATCCACTCTTTTTCATCTCCGGGTGCATGATCGAGCCGATGGTGGCGGTGGTGGCCGAGTTTGACCCGCTGATAGCCGCAAACATGCCGCATGCCGCAATCGTGGCCATGCCCAGGCCTCCCCGAATCCAACCGAGGGTTTCATACGCGAGTTTGGCCATTCTTTTGGCAATGCCTGCCTCGCGGATCAGGTCGCCGGTCAATATAAACAGAGGCATCGCCAGCAGGGCAAAACTGTTAATCCCTTCAAAGGCCGTCACACCGATATTGGCAATGGTAAAACCGGTGATGAGGCTCGCCGCGACCACCCATAAGCCGATACAGAGCAGAATCGGTACTCCCAGGGCGAAAAAGGCAATTGCCCCCACCGTCGAAATTGTTATCAAAAATGCGTCCATAACAATTTCCCTTGCTTAGAAACCGTCAGTCACCGTGGAACTCACCCACCAGAACAAACGGTTCTTTGTTGATAAAGTGAACGATATCCTGGACGGTGTTCTGAATGACCCTGAAGACCAGCAGGCTCCAGGAAAAGGGCACGGCCAGATAGAATGGCCATAATTGTAAATCGTCGGTCCCTGCCACCAGGCTGAAGTTCTCCCGCTGCAGCATAACGACTTCCCAGGAGTAATAGATGACGATCGATGCAAACGTAACCCACAGAACGGAGTCGAGCATCTGCAGGCCAAACTGGACCTTGTAGGGAAGCCGTTGGCGTATTTCGATAAAGACCAGGTTGGTGCGTTTTTTCGTGTTGTACGAGGCTCCAATCCAGGTGAACCAAAGAAAAAGATAGACTGGCAGTGTGCTGCTCCAGGGCGCTTGATGTTTGAAAACGAACCGATCAATGACCGATCCGCATATGATGCAGGCGCAGGCCGCATAGGTTAAGAACATAATGTGTTTTTCGATGTTCTCATCCAGGTAGTGTAAAATGAGCTTTATCCATGTCATGATGGCATCATCCCTTCGATTGCAAAAGGTTCAACCTTTCCACCAGCGCCTTGGGTCCACATCGATCGCCTGCATATCTTTGGGAACTTCTCTGGCGATTGCATAGAGTTCCTCAAAAATATCGACGTCCCCAGCCCATTTGTTCAGCCGCTCCCTCCATTTTTCCCACGGCTTGGGGTTGTGCCTGGGGGAAACCATGTGCTCGGCCTTCTCGAGTTCGCTCTGCGGCCAGATGCAGTTTCTAACACCATATTTCTCGAAAATGGTCCCTGGCAATGGCGGGTCGGTGATGCCGACAATGCTGAGCAGGGCAGCCTCATTGGCCGCCTGTACATGAATCTGGGTCAGGTAGGCGGACTCCATCACCGCATCCTGCAACTCGGGCCCTAATTTTTCAAACGACTTTAGGTTCATCGCCGTGTGTTCGTTGCCTGAGAAGAACTGGCAACGAACGTCCTGTGAAATAAACGGGGTCATATTGGCGTAGGCCACGGCACTGGACCAGGTCTCTGCCCCGTCGATCAACCCCGACTTAAGTCCGTCGAGGGTCTCTTCCCAGGCGAGGGGGACAGGGTTTGTCCCGAGCAATTGCATGGAAATGCGGCCAAGCTGTGTGCCGGTGACTCGTAATTTGGTGTCCTTTAAGGCCTCAACGGTCATGATCTTTGGCTTTTCCTTGTACTTCAAACCCATCTGGATGTCCCTGAGTTCGCAGTGGGTCCAGAGAAAATGAATCTTGTGCTTTTTGCGGAGGGGCCCCCGGAAAAGTATTTCACTTCGGGGGTCATAGAAGAAATTATATTGGGAAGCCCGGTTGGGCCAGAGGTATCCGAAGTCGAGTACATTCAGATATGGCGCGACTGCCGCTGAGTTCTGGGTTGATGCTGCATAGATATCCACGATCCCCTGCTGGGTCTTTTGGATGCAATTCAGCTGACCGCAAAGCGTATTGTTGCCGTGGAACTCAATTTGAATCTCTCCGTCGGTCCGATCTTCAAGGTCGGCTATGAAAAACAATGCGCCCTGCCGCTCGATTTTCAGATTTTCCTCGTTAAACCCTGACCCGCCGAATATCAACTTGTGCTTTGCCTGCTTTTTGCTTCGCTTTTTACTGATTGCCGAAGCGGCCTGCCCAATCTCTGCGGTGGATGGGGGCCTGGTCCCAGCCCTGGTCAGGCTGGAAAGGCCTAAAAGGACGGACGTCAGCCCAAAGGTCCCTGCCAGTTTGCCAAATTCCCTTCGGGTGACTTGTCTGACCTGCTTTGCGTTTTCTTCTTGCCCGTCTTCCTTCATTGAAACACTCCTCTCTCAACGTTGGATGAGTCGGTTTGTCAGTACCCGTTTATTATTCTTCCACCCGCATGATCACCAGAGTTACATCATCGTTGAAGGTTTTTCCTCCGATAAACAACCGGCCCTGATGAATCAAGTTGTCTACAATCTGTTGCGGGGGAAGATCGCGATATTCTATCAGCAGGTTTCCCAGTCGCTCTTCCCCGAAGAAAGTGTCGGCCTGGCTTTCGGCCTCGGTAATGCCATCGGTGAAAAGCAGCAGAAGGTCGCCCGGGTGCAACTGAGCCCATTTCTCCTCAAAATCAACCTTCGGCATGACGCCGAGAATCAAGCCTTCCGCATCGAGTCGTTGGCAATTATCGGCCTTTGCCCTCAAGATCAACGGTGGGTTATGGCCAGCACTGGCGAAGGAAAATTTGCGCGTGGCGGGGTTGAATTTAAGGTAAAACATGGTGATGAAAAGTTCGGCCCGGGTGAGGTCCTCATAGAAGAACTCGTTGAGAGCACCCAACGTTTCGCTGGCACTTTGGATGTCCCGTGCCTTGGCCTGGATGAAGGTTCGGGTCCAACCCATGATCAACGAGGCCCCGATGTTATGCCCGGAGACGTCGGCGATCACCAGATCCAGGGCATTGTCGTCACGGGGTAGATAGTCGAAGTAATCCCCTCCCACCTCCTTGGCTGGGACGCATGTCCCCGCCAGGGAGACTCCCTTGATTTCCGGGGTGCGGATCGGCAGGAGACCCAGCTGAATGTTCCTGGCAATTTGCATCTCCCGTTCCTGTTCCCTGGCCTCGATGAGCTTTTCGGTCTGCCGGGCGTTGCGCCAGGCCACCCCGACCTGGCCGGCGAGGCTATTGAACAGTTGGGTAAACTCTTCGGTAAAGATTCCCTTGGCTGTCCTTGAGAAGGCCGAAAGGACCCCGATCGGCTCTCCTTCGACGGTGATGGGGGCATGGGCGAACGACTTAATCCCTTCCCGATGAATAATTAGGGCTGCGGCGGGTTTGTCCAGAAAATCGGTGTCGTTGACCACCAGGGCTGAATTGGTCAGAAAGGCCGCCCCGACATACGTCTGCATGTTCAGCTCCCGGTCTGATTCGCTCAGGTGCTCTGAACTCATCCCTCGCTGACTCCGAACCGTCAGGGCCTGTTTCTCCTCATCCAAAAGGCGGATCACGCACAGATCAAACTTGAACTGGTGCCGGAAGAGTTCCAGCAGGTTGTCCAGGATGGTTTGCAGCCCTGCACCGCTCGCTACCAGCCGGGTCGCTTCGTGAAGCACGCCGAGTTGTTCCCGGCCGGCCTTGCGGCTGATTGAGACCGAGCCGAAAATGTCGAAAACCTCTTCCATTTTACTTCCCCGGGTGGCCAGGTAGTTTTCGATGATGATCCGCGCGGGTGCAGCGCCGACTGAGCCTGCCAGGGTTCTTTCGGTAAAGCGCTTTAGATCGGGCAGTTCGTGTTCTGCAAGACTTCCCCGTTCATCAATCTCCAATTTGCCCAGGTACTGGGTGATGGCGGAGTTGGCCTGCTTTTCTCCAATGAACTTGGCCATGAGGTCGATAAATTCCATGATGGTGGGAGCCTTGCTGATCCTTTGGAGCGGCATGGTTTTTGGGCGGGGGCGAAAGACATCGACAAACTTGGTGGCTTGTTCTTTCTCATTTTCATTGGCCTTGGTGAAGAAGGAAAGAGCAACAAAGGCTCCTCCGTTAAAGAGCAGGGTCCAAAACAGCGAATGACTCCACATGTCGAGGCCACTCAGCCCAAAGAGTTCCAAGGGGCGCAACAATTTCAGGCCGAAGGGCCCCAACTCCAGAATGTCGCCGGATATCCACCCGTACCGAACAAAGGAGGGGATCAACAGGGTATAAAACCATACGATGAAGCCGAGGATCATCCCCACAGATGCACCCATCCGGTTGGCGTTCTTCCAGTACAGGCCGGCGAAAAAGGAGGGCGCAAACTGGACGACGGCCATGAAAGTAATCAGCCCGATGTTTTCGAGCGCGTATGATTCTCCGATGATCTTGTAGTAAGAATAACCGAGAAAAATTATGGCAAAGATACCCAGCCTTTTAATGTTAATGAGGAGGCCCGATATGTTGTACTCCTTTATTTTAAATTTCAGGATAAGCGGCATAACCAGGTGATTGAGCATCATGGTGGAAATGGCGACCGAAGAAACCATGACCATCCCCGCCGAGGTGGAAAAGCCGCCAATGAACACCAGTATGGCCAGCCAGCGATACCCTGCTTGCAGAGGGAGATGAATGGCGAAATAGTCTGCGTTGGTGGTATCCCCCCCATTGAGGACAATTCCGCCTAAGGCAATGGGGATAACGAATAGGCTGAGCAAAAACATGTAGGTGGGGAAACGCCACATGGCGCTCTTGATGTGCTCTTCATTAGAGTTTTCAACGACCATGATATGGAACTGACGGGGAAGACACATGAAGGCCATCATTGAGATGAAGGTCAGCGAAAACCACATGCTATAGGGAATTTGCTCGGTTGATAGCATCAACAAGTGCATTCGGTCGGGAAAGTAGGAGGTGAAATGGGAAAAGATGTCGTCCACCCCATCGAATAGTTCATAAGAGACAAAGATTCCGACGGCGATAAAGGCCGTGATTTTGACCAGAGACTCCAGGGCGATAGCGGCCACCAATCCCTCGTGACGCTCGGTTGAATCCAGGTGCCTGGCCCCGAACATTACTCCGAATATCCCTAGGATAAAGGCGGCGATAAAGGCTGTGTCAATGTAGGGCGGCAGCAAGGGAAGGAGAAACTTGACGCCGCGCCCCAGGGCTTCAGGTGGGACGGTGAGGATATCGAAGGTGTGGGCTACCGCTTTGAGTTGCAGAGCGATGGAAGGCATAACACCCAGCACGCAAAAGACAGTGACGACCGCGCCAAGAAATGACGATTTACCATAGCGGCTGGAGATGAAATCCGCGATGCTGACAATATTCTGTTCCTTGCTGATGCGTACCATCTTGCGCAGCAGAAACCACCAGGTAAAGGCAATCAGGGTGGGGCCGAGGTACATGGGGAGGAAGTCGAGGCCGCTGGTGGAGGCTCGGCCGACGCTGCCGTAAAAGGTCCAGGAGGTTATATAGACGGCCAGGGAAAGAGCATAGATATGGGGGTTGGAGATAATGCTTTTGCCCGCCTCCCGCCTTTTGTCGGCGAAGTAGGCGACCGCGAACAGCAGGCCGAAGTAGAGCAGGCAAATGGCGCCAAGGATTGCGACTGGGGGCCAACTTGGCCTGGGGAGGTAATCGAGGCCGTTGGTGGCGGCTAGGCAAACGCTGCTGCAAAGGGCCCATGGGGCAAAGAACACAGCTAGGGAAAGGCAATAAACGAAGATGGATTTAGTGCTTTTGACTCGTTGTAACCGAAGGAAAACGCAGCGACCAGCAGTCCAAAGAAGAGTAGGGACGTGGTGGGATCGATTGAGACTTAGATCATTTTTAGCCCTACCTGCAATCTTCGCCAGAATCTTCACTTCGGACTCGTTTCCACGGTTTTGGGAGAAGTGCTAAACACAGAAAGCGAAGAACCCCCGGGGGGCAAAGAATATTAACTCCTTTGAGATAAAAAGATTAATTGCCTATTCCCTTTCCTTTGATCCCCCCTGTTTCCCTCTGATGGCCATTCTGTTCATACTCACATCTCAATTCTTTCAATGAGATCGTAGGATTGAAACAATTATAGTCAACATCCTTGGAAGTGTCGATTGGGATGAAGTTTTTTATAGCTACAGTAGAATTCCAGGTTACCCGACTCCCGCCCCCCACCCAGACCCAGGCGTGTAAAACCACTGCAAAAAGGTGTAGTATGGTCAGTGAAAAAAAAGCTTTACACTGATGTTTTCCCTTGGTATAAACACGGAAACCTAGTCATGTTAAGGAGGAGGAAATGGTCCAGTTCACTGGGAAGAATGTTCTGATTATTAAACTGTTTGTTCTACTGTTTCTGATCATTGGTGGTTTGGCCGCGACTGCCCAGTCGGCGTTGCCCGAGCATTTTATCCGCGCCGACAAGTTGGAAAAGAGCCATAACAAAGTCGCGGTTGTCGATGTTCGAAATCAATGACGCTCTTTCGTAATTGACTTGCGCAGCTTCAGTTGTCCAGAATTTAGACTCCCAATGGGATCTGGCTTGATCTTTGGATATTTGCGTGATCACCAGGGAGGTTGCAAAAGCAGATGTGAAATGAGCCCAAGGAACTTAATTAGAAAAGCCACCCATTGAGGTTGACTTGCCTTGATGGGTGGCTGTGTATATGGGGCTCTTTCTAAACGCCAGGGGGCGCTGGTTCAATCCCAGCAACGCCCACCAAATTAATCAAGGGGTTAGCCGATTGGCTAACCCCTTTTATGTATTTGTGCCCATCGTTATCGCCTCCGATTTATTAGAGCTTTAAATCTGACCGGCCCCAAGGCACAGAGATGAGCAGGGCAGGTGACATGGGGGCCTTTGAATTACTGCCAAAAACAGGAAAAAGCGTTGACAACGCGGCCATTTTGCGCGGTCCCTGGAAGGAAGACCAACTCTTCCCCCAGGAGGCCGCTATGGACATCAAGGGATACCGCCAGATCCCCCGAGCCCTGTTCGATGCTATCAAATTTCTGGCCGAGGGCCTTGCGAAACGTTCGGTGCCCACGTTTCTGGAGTTGCTCTTTGGAGCCATGCTGACTCAGACCGGGTTTGTTACAGATGCCATCCTGGCGGTCGATACCGTCAGGCACTGGAACAGTTATTACAAGTGGCTCCACTTCGGCAGGTGTTCCTGGGTTGACCTGGGGCGGCAGATGGCTCGCCTGGCCCTGCGGATGTTTTCCCGCCGGCGCTGGTTTCTCATGATTGACGATACGATTGTATTCAAATGGTCAAAGAAGGCCCCTGATTCTGCCATCCATCACCAGCATGGGAAAAAAACAATCGCCCGACCTTTGCCAGAGGGCAGTGCTGGGTGGCATTGGCTCTGACGCTTCCGAAGGGGTTCCGCTCGCTTGGCATCCCGATCCTCTCTCGTCTGGTTCGTCTGGGAGGGAACTCGGGCAAATTAGTGGCCGCAAAAACCCTGCTGCGCGTCATTGCTCCTTTGTTTAACGGGTTCCAGACCGTCCTGTTGATGGATAGCTGGTATATGCGCTGCACCCTGATCACCTATGCCCTGGAGCAGGGGCTGCAGGTGATCGGTCTCAGGTGCGCCGGGACACGGCGCTCTTTCACCGTCCTGAGCACGCCGGCAAGCGGGGTCGCCCAAGAAAGTACGGCGACAAGGTTTCCCCTGAGTGGGTCGCCTCCTTGCCGGAAGTCCGCATGGAGTGCTTTATCTATGGCAAAACCCAGATGGTGTACTACCGTTCTGCCATTGTTCTTGCTCGCTTTCTGAAGGGCAGGGCTGTGCGGATGGCCTGGAGCTAACTGGAAAAGGAGGATGGCTCTCGGACCCAGCCGAGTTTGATTCTTTCCACCGACCTCTCGCTGTCCGCCGCACGAGTCATCCTCAACTACGGGCGCAGGTGGTCAGTTGGAGACCCGTTCAATCAGCTCAAGAATCGCTGGGGATGGAAGGAGACCTGGCAGCAGTCACGCCAGGTGCTTCACCGTTGGGTGCAGATCCTCTCCGTCAGCTATGCCATCCCCCAGCTGCTGGTGCTGCTTGATGACGCCAAGGTGACCGCTCTGGCGTCGCTGGCACCCTGGCATCTGAAGCAACCCATCACCGCCGGCAGAGTCCGGCAGGGGCTGCAAAGGTTTTTTGTCCATGTCAACATTCGGGCCCTGTGGCACCCGAAGTCCGGTAAATTCGGACCGAAAAAATGGCCGATGGAGGACGAATCTCCTCTATGGCAGGACAAGGCCGCGTAGTCTCAGGTCGTTTCGACAGTCAAAGAGCTGTTCCTCAACTCACCCTGATGGTGGGCAGGGAGTGCTGTAACTCTAAACTTCAGTCCCATATAAAAACAGCACTAACTCCCTTCCATAAATTCCGGATGGGAACCAGGAGGCTGTCCGGCAATCCATGACCGGTTACAAGCCCAGCTGCTTGGCCCATATCTACGGTTATGAGTGCTCAAACGAGCCAAAATCTGTTCTCAAGCTTCTGGATTTTCGCTTCGGCCTTTATTGTCGGGCAGCCTCCAAGTTAGTTTCCATCCGGAAACTATTGATGGAACTAGCGCAGTTTTCATATGGAAACTAGTTAGGATTCGTCGCCGAGGTCGTATTTGTCGAGCTTGTAACGCAGCGTTCCCCGGGGCACGTTGAGTAGCCGGGCGGTTTTTGCCACGTTGCCCCCGGTAATGGCAATGGCTCGGACTTGATCTCCTCGGCGTTGTACATGATGCAGATACGCTCGACAACGTTACGCAGCTCCCGCACGTTGCCGGGCCAGTGGTAGCGCATCAGCAGATCGAGGGCATCACGGGAGATCTCGCGGATCTTTTTATTGAACTCGCGGCTGAAGCGCTTGAGAAAATAATCGAGAAGCTGCGGGATGTCCTCCCGGCGCTCCCGCAGCGGCGGCACGTAGATGGGAAAAACATGCAGCCGGTAAAACAGGTCCTCGCGAAACTCCTTTTCATCGATGGCCCCCTTGAGATCGCGATTGGTCGCTGCCACCACCCGCACGTCGATGTCGATGTTGCGGGTGCCGCCAAGGCGACGGATCTTGCGATCTTCGAGCACCCGCAGCAGCTTGACCTGCAGGTTCATGTCCATCTCGCCGATCTCGTCGAGAAAGATGGTGCCGCCGTTGGACTCTTCGATCAGCCCGATCTTGCGGGTTTTGGCATCGGTGAAGGCGCCCCGTTCATGGCCGAAAAGTTCAGTTTCAAGCAGATTGAAGGGGAGCGACCCGCAGTTGATTTCGACAAAAGGCTTGTCCTTGCGCGGCGAGAGGTTATGAATGCCGCGGGCCACCAGCTCCTTGCCGGTGCCACTCTCCCCGGTAATCAGCACGGTGGCGGTCTCGTGCTTGGCCACCTCGCGAATCTGCCGGTAGACCTGCAGCAGTTGGGGGCTTGAGCCGACCATGTCGGCCTTGTCGAGCAGGTCCTTGTCCTTGACCCCCCGGCTCGGCCTTGAAGGGCTTTTTGATGTAGTCGTAGGCCCCCATCTTGAGGGCCTCCACGGCGCTTTCAACGGTTCCGTAACCGGTGATGATGATCACCAGCAGTTCAGGGTCAACCTCTCGCATCGCCCGCAGCACGTCCAGGCCGCTCTTGTTGCCAAGATTAAGATCCAGCAGCACCAGGTCGACCTCTTCTTCACTGACCAGCTTCACCGCCTCTTCACCGCTTTCGGTGGAAAAAGGCCGGAAGCCATCTTCGGACAGTATCCGCTCAAGATTCTCGCGGATAAAAGCCTCGTCATCGACGATCAATATTTTTTCCATGGGTACTCCCTGCCTGAACTCCGTTGGCGAATTAAAATTCCAGTCTAAACCGTATACTAAACACAAGGCGGAAGAAAAACAATGGAGGATTGGCCAATTTTAGCCAAAAGGCAAGGGGAGAGAGTGGGGGGGCGGACTTTATGAAGAAAAATGGCCTTTAATCGCCACCCGTGGAAGGTGTCGTCTCGAGAGGCAACCACAGGGTAGAGGTACTTCCCTGCCCAGGGGGGCTTTCGACCTCGATACGCCCGCCATGATATCCAGAAAATGGCCCAAAGAGCCGTTCATTCAGGGCAGAGATTTCCAAATATATATAAAATCAGAAGGTTTGGTGCGGTTATGATTTGATTCGGAGGATTGGCAATAGAAGGGGAGGGGCATGAAAAATATGCCCCTTACTTTCGCCGGCCTTGATTGACCATGATGGTCGATTCTGGCACCAGGAGGTAAGGGGCACTATTTACCATTAACATTTTTAATCTAATTACTTAGCGGCTTTCTTTACCGTTGCCGAAATGTCAACAATGGTCTTTTTTGCCGATTCAAAACTCTTGGTCACGTTGTTCTGGAGGTTTTCGGAACCACTATTGACCACCTTGTTCGAAAAATCGACGAGCTCTTTGGCTTCCTTGGGGAGCTGCTCTGTCGCTTTTTCAACCAAAGGCTTCATCTCTTTCTGGATCGCGGCGGCCTCTTTAAAAACATCTTTGCTGAAAGCTTCGATCGCCTCCAGGCTCTTCACCGGGGCATCTTGGCTGGTCCAGTCGAGATCCAGGTTGCTTTCCACGCATTTCCTCAGAATGGCCAGGCCCTTTTTGCTTTCTTTGAAATAAAGGCTGGCAACTTTCTTCCCCTCTTCGGGAAAAGAAGGAATGGTCCCCAAAAGGTTTTCGGTCAAAGCCTCGGACTGGTCGGTGAAAGCGTTAAGGGCATCAAAGCTCATTTTGATCGAGTTTTTGTAGAAATCCATGAAATCATTGTTGAATTTTGTTGCATCCATATTTTTTCTCCTTTTATTTAGTCGGTACCCGTGAGTTATTTGCCTAATCTGAGGCAAAGCATAATGCAAGAGTTAACCAGAAGCAAGGATAAATTTATTTAAAAATTGTTTACGGCTTGTTTAAGAAGACAGGCTGTCGAAAACACATGCACTCTGCAGCATCGAAGGACCTGGTGCCAGGACGTGGGTAAGCTGACTTGAGGGGCTCTGGGATAAATTAGTAAGGCGTCTCTTCGGGTTGCTTTGTCAGGATAGTAAGAAATTGCCCTGCGGTACTTTAAAGTTGATAAAAGTTATTTAATATTGACTTGTAGCTGGTTCTCATCTGGAAACTATGGACGGGAATAGTGCAGTTTTCAAATGGGAAACGGCCCTTTTCCGGATGAAAATAAGCTGACTTTCGCCTCTTACCGGGCGGGTACTGGAACCTATAGCCTTAGCAGGGAGGCTGGTATGGGTAAGGACAACGACACAATTCACTGGTTCGAGAACCTCAGTATTCGGGACGTATCTCTGGTTGGCGGCAAGAACGCCTCGCTGGGGGAGATGATCGGCACCCTGAAAGACGAGGGTATCCTGGTTCCAGATGGGTTTGCCACCACCGCCGGCGCCTATAGGCGCTTTCTTAAAGCCAACGGGTTGGACGAGAAGATCCGTGCCAGCCTTGAGGACTATCGCAACAAAAAGACCTCACTGCATCAGACCGGCGAGGCAATCCGCCGGATGATCCGTCGAGGCAGTTGGCCCGAGGAAATCGCCCTGGCGATTCGCGAGGCATATCGTGAGCTGTGCCGCCGCATGGAGCAGGAGGAGCTCGACGTGGCGGTTCGCAGCAGCGCCACAGCTGAAGATCTGCCTGACGCGAGCTTTGCCGGGCAGCAGGAAACGTTTCTTAACATCTCCGGCGAGGAGGAGCTGCTCGAGGCCTGCCGCAAATGCTATGCCTCTCTGTTCACCGACCGCGCCATAGTCTATCGCGAGACCAAGAATTTCGACCATCTTCAGGTTGCCCTCTCGGTGGGGGTGCAGAAAATGGTGCGCTCCGACAGGGCCGGCGCCGGGGTCATGTTCTCTATTGACACCGAAACCGGATTTCCCGGTGTGGTGGTGATCGACGCGGCATGGGGCTTGGGAGAGAACGTCGTGCAGGGGGCCGTCAACCCGGACAATTACCTGGTGTTCAAGCCGCTGCTAGGCAAGAAGGGGCTCACGCCGATTCTGCGCAAGAAGCTTGGCACCAAGGAAAAGAAGATGGTTTATGCCCGCGGGGCCGGCCACGCCACCCGCAACGTAGATACCTCGGCGAAAGAGCGCCATTCCTTTGTGCTTGCGGACGAGGATATCCTGAGCCTGGCGCGCTGGGCGGCGGCCATCGAAAAGCATTACGGCCAGCCGATGGACATGGAATGGGCCAAGGACGGGGAGTCCGGCGACTTGTTTATCGTTCAGGCCCGCCCGGAAACAGTGCAATCGCGCAGGGCGGCCGGCGTGCTTAGAAGCTATGCTCTCAAGGAGCAGGGCGAGGAGTTGCTCACCGGCCTGGCGATCGGCGAGATGATCGCAGCAGGCCCGGTGCAGGTCATCAAGAGTGCCAGCGAAATCGATCGTTTCGAAGACGGGAGCATTCTGGTTACCGGGATGACCGACCCCGATTGGGTGCCGGTCATGAAAAAGGCCGCAGGCATTATCACTGACCATGGCGGGCGTACCTCCCACGCCGCCATCGTCAGCCGCGAACTCGGCATTGCCGCGGTGGTCGGCACCGGGCACGGCACTTCGGTGCTTAAGGACGAGCAGGAGGTGACCTTGTCTTGCGCCGAAGGGGACGAGGGAAAGATCTATGAGGGCATTCTCGATTTCGAGCAGGCAGAGGTGAATCTTGAGGACCTGCCCGAAACCCGGACCCAGATTATGTTGAATATCGCGAGCCCGGCCGCAGCCTTTCGTTGGTGGCGGCTACCCTGCAGAGGGATCGGCCTGGCGCGCATGGAGTTCATCATCAACGATGGCATCCAGGTGCACCCCATGGCTCTTATCGAGTATGACAGGCTTGAGGATAAGGAGGCAAAGAAGAAGATCAGGGAGCTGACCCGCTATTACGACGACAAGACCGAGTATTTTGTCGACCAGCTGGCCCAGGGGATCGCCACCATCGCCGCAAGCCAGTATCCCGAGCCGGTCATCGTGCGCATGAGCGACTTCAAGACCAACGAATACGCTGACCTGATCGGCGGCGGCCAGTTCGAGTTTGCCGAAGACAATCCGATGCTCGGCTTCCGCGGCGCCTCTCGCTACTACAGCGACCGCTACCGGGCCGGTTTCGCCCTGGAATGCGCTGCCATTAGAAGGGTGCGCCAGACCATCGGTCTTGATAATGTGATCGTCATGATTCCCTTCTGTCGCACCCTCGGTGAGGCCGACAGGGTCCTTGAGGTGCTCGCAGAAAACGGCCTGGCTCGCGGCCGGCAGGGGCTGGAAATCTACGTTATGGTGGAAATTCCCTCCAACGTGGTGCTCGCAGAGAAGTTCGCCGAGCGTTTCGACGGTTTCTCTATCGGCAGCAACGATCTGACCCAGCTCACCCTCGGCGTGGACCGCGACTCGGCGATTCTCAAAGACCTCTTCGACGAGCGCGACGAGGCGGTCAAATCCACCATCGCTCAGGCCATCCGGGCAGCCAGGAAAACCGGCACCAAGATCGGCATCTGCGGGCAGGCTCCGAGTGATTATCCGGACTTTGCGGCGTTTCTGGTCGAAGAGGGGATCGATTCTATTTCTCTAAATCCCGACAGTGTGATTGGCACCCTGCGGAGGGTGGCCGAGGTGGAGCGAGAACACAATGAGAGATCTTAATCCGCCAAGGGAAAAGACAAACTCCTGCCAGGGGGACGACCGGAGTTCCTTTGTTCGCCCCTAACGAACCGCCTCGTTAAGCTATTGACCAAAAAGGGAAATAGAGTCGCGAAAACAGGGGCTGCCGCCAAGTGAGTAACTTGGGGGCAGCCCTTTTTTTGAGGCAAACAAAGTCCGGAACTCCATGCCTTGGGCAGGCTCAGGTCAAACGCGTAAAAAGCTTTCTGTTTGCTTCGATTGGTCAACTTTGTTGGATATACTCCTGGCATTTCCCTGGACTGGCTGGACTGGCCATTATTCCCGGCTCGATCCTCTGCCACTGCCGATGCCGCGTTTGCTGCTGCGGATAAAATCGATCAGGCAGGCAACGTCCTCTGATTCCTCTTCCTCGACAGCCAGGTACTCCAGGGCTTTATCGAGGGTCATTCCCGAGCGGAAGATGATCTTGAAGGCCTGTTTGATAGTTCTGATGCGAGATTTGTCGTACCCGTTGCGGCGCAGTCCGACGGTGTTGATCGAGCGGATCCAGTTGAGTCCGTCGTTGATGCAGAAGGGGGGGATGTCCTTGGACGCCCCAGAGCCGCCGCGCATCATGGCAAAAGGGCCGATGCGGACGAATTGATGGACCTGGCAATTGCCGGAGATGATGGCATGATCACCCACCTCGACATGGCCTGCGAGCAGGGCCCCGTTGACCAGGATAATGTGGTTTCCGATGAGGCAATTGTGGGCAACGTGACTGTTGACCATAAAGTAGTTATTGTCGCCGATGACCGTGGAGGTGCCCTCCCGGTTGCCGCGATGCACTGTAAAGCCCTCGCGCATGACATTGCCGTCGCCGATGACTGTAAAGGCTTGTTCGCCCTTGTAGCCAAGGTCCTGCGGGTCGAGGCCGATAAAAGCCCCCGGGTAGATACAATTGTCGCTGCCGAGAGTCGTCCAGCGAGCAATGTGAGCGCCATGCATGATGCGGGTTCTGTTGCCAATGATTACGTCGGCATCGATAAACGCCTGGGGACCGATCTGGACATCGTCAGCCAGTCTTGCCGAGGGATGCACGAATGCCGTGGGGTGAATCTCTGCCATGAAGAAGCCTCCTGAACAAACCCGGAGCGGCATAAAGGCATGCAGCGCCTTTTGCCCGGGCAGGTTAAATCGAGATCTTTGATTCAGGGCATATTGCCCGAAGCGCAAACGCCCATCAAGGGAATTCTCCACCGCGGGCGCCGTTGCATCCCAAATGGCATCTGGTATGCTGAAATTAGTGTTGCCAAATGGAGACGGTATGCTGTCGAGCAGAGAAATATTAGCGACGGCAATATTTCTGCCATGTTTTGCCGATGCTCATCAGATCCTGGCTTTGGTTGAGGTTGCGCGCTGTGCCATGGAGCCTTCGGGGCAACCTTACGCCTCTCATGATGCAGGTGGTCGTCGCCGACGGGGCGCGGCAGATTTGCGGCCATCGATTTTTTTTATCAGGTAAATCGGTCTACCTGGAATTCGGAGGCTGTCCGAGTGCAGTTTCAACCGACCCTGGGGGGTAGCGGTCATGGAGTTTTCACAGAAGCGGGTCCGGCTGGTCATCATGGGCGCTGGCGGGCGTGACTTTCATAACTTCAATATGTTGTTTCGGGACAATCCTGCCTTTGAAGTCGTCGCTTTTACCGCCACCCAGATCCCCTTTCAGCAGGGGCGAACCTATCCGCCTCAGCTGAGTGGTCCCCTTTACCCCAAAGGGATTCCCATTGTTGCTGAGCAGCAGTTGCCCCGGCTTATCGAGAGACATCGGGTTGACGAAGTGATTCTCGCCTATAGCGACCTGTCCCACCAGGTCGTCATGGAAATAGCCTCCAGGGTCATGGCCATGGGGCCGGATTTTCGCCTGGTTGGCCCTCGGCAATCGATGCTGCAGGCTTCAATCCCTGTTGTCTCGGTATGTGCGGTGCGCACTGGCTGCGGCAAGAGCCCGGTCACCCGCGACCTTTGCAGAACGTTGCGGGCCATGGGGCATCAACCGACGGTTGTGCGCCATCCCATGGCTTATGGGCGCCTGGATATACGGGCCGCGGAAAGTTTTCGCACCTGCGCCGACCTCGATACCTATGAGTGTACCCTTGAGGAACGTGAGGAATATGAACCCCTGATCGACCTGGGTATTCCCCTTTTCGCCGGGGTCGATTACGCCGAAATCATGCAGCTGGCCCAAAAGGCCGGGGACGTTTTGATCTGGGACGGCGGCAACAATGATCTGCCCTTTATCCGCCCGGATCTTGAACTGGTTCTTGTCGATCCTTTGCGTCCCGGTCACGAACTGAGCTATTTCCCTGGGATGGCCAATTTGCTTCGCGCTGATGGCGTGATCCTGGCAAAGGCCGCAGACGCCACCTCGGACCAGCTTGCCCTTGTCGAGAAGAACGTCAGCCTGCATAACCCGAAAGCTGAGCTCATCCGCGGGGCCCTCGAGGTCTCTGTGGATGACCCGGAACAGATCCGCGGCAAACGTGTGGTGCTGGTCGAAGACGGGCCGACCCTGACCCACGGGGGCATGGGTTTTGGCGCTGCAATGGCTGCAGCAAAAAAGTACGGCGCAGGCCAAATCGTCGACCCGAGGCCTTACGCCGTGGGGAGTCTGATTGACGTCTTTCGGGATTACCCCCACCTGGAACAGGCGGTGCCGGCTATGGGGTACAGCGAAAGTCAGATTGCAGATCTTGCGGCGACCCTTGAAGCTATCCCCTGCGACCTGGTTCTCAGCGGGACCCCGATCGACCTGCAGCGGGTCATCTCCCTGCATCGTCCACTTGCCAGGGTCAGTTATGACTTCCGCGAGATGCCACCGGTGAAAATCCCCCGCTTGCTGAAGCGCCTGTTTGAAGGTGGGGGTTGATTTATGGCTGCGCGCAAAAAGCCGATTGCAGTAGTCGCCCTTGGTGGCAATGCGCTGATTCGCCAGGGTGAGAAGGGTGAAATTCATCAGCAGCTAAGACATATCCGCGAGTCGGTTTTACATTTGCCGCTGGTCCTTGACCGGGGGTATCGGCTGGTGTTGACTCACGGCAACGGCCCGATCGTAGGCCACTTGCTGCTGCAAAATGAGGCAGCAAAAGATATTGTCCCACCGATGCCCCTCGATGTCTGCGATGCCGATTCGGAAGGGAGCATCGGGTATCTGACCCAGCAGACCCTGGCCAACCAACTGAGGGGCCGCAAGGGGCGGCAGCAGGTGGTCAGCCTGATTACCCAGATCGTCGTCGATGCTGCCGATGAAGCCTTTGCCGACCCGACCAAGCCGGTTGGCCCGTTTTATTCCAGCGACGAAGCCAATGTTCTTGCCCGATCCAAAGGTTGGGCTCTGATCGAGGATGCCGGCCGGGGGTTTCGGCGGGTGGTGCCATCTCCGCTGCCCCTTGAGGTGGTCGAGTTGGAGCCGATCCGGATTCTGCTCGAAAAGGACGTCGTCGTCATTGCCGCTGGCGGCGGCGGAATTCCGGTCGTTCGCACCCCTTCCGGGGGGCTGCAAGGGGTCGAAGCGGTTATTGACAAGGACCGCGCTTCGGCTCTTCTGGCCACCAGCCTGAAGGCCGAACGCCTGATCATCCTTACAGCAGTTGAATATGTCTACAGGCGATTCGGTCAAGTTGATCAGCAAGTCATCCGCCACCTTGACCTCCAGTCAGCCACCGATCTTCTTGTTGCCGGTGAGTTTGCTTCGGGCAGCATGGCGCCGAAGATCGAAGCCGCTCTTGAATTTTTGCGTGGCGGCGGTCGCGAGGTCCTGATCACCCTTCCTGAACGGCTTGATCTGGCCCTCGACGGCCAGACCGGCACTCGCCTGGTTCCTTAAACGCAGCTGTTGGTGGTTTTATGCCAGACCCCTTGGTTAAGGAGCGGGGTCTGCATTTTTCGGTGCTTGCGATTCTCAAGGCAATCGTTTAAGCTAGGCGATCATTCCGGGATAGGGGCAGTATTCCTGGGTCTGTTGCAACTGATGATCGACTCTGTCATCTGGGATTATGGCCAAGAAAACTGAAATCTTCGACATTGTCGATGGGCATGATCGAATCGTCGGTCAAGCCCCTCGTAGCCTTTGCCATGGGGACCCATCGCTGATTCATCGGGTGGCCCATGTTCTGGTTTTCAACCCCCGGGGCGAACTTCTTCTGCAAAAACGCTCCAACCGTAAAGACATACAGCCCGGGCGGTGGGACACCAGCGTCGGCGGCCATCTGGATCCTGGTGAGACTTACCTTGAGGCCGCAACTCGCGAAATGTACGAGGAGTTGGGCATCGCGGGGATCCCCCTGACCTTTCTTTACCGCTCCCAGATCCGCAATAACGTCGAGTCGGAGAATGTCAGTACCTATCTGGCCCGCTTCAACGGTGAGGTAGAGTTCTGCACGGATGAGATCGACGCAGTCAGGTACTGGTCCGCTGGGCAGATCGAAGCGGCGCTGGGATCAGGGGTGTTTACTCCCAACTTCGAGGAGGAGTGGGCCTTGTGGAAGGACTGGTGCCGCCGTTACCCGGTTAATGACAAGGATCGCATCGCATTTTGCGCCGGGGATACTTTTCCCGATCTCTGTTCGCAACTGGTTGCCTCCTTGGAGGCTGTCCGACAATAGGGCCGAAGCGAAAATCCAGAAGTTTGAGAACAGATTTTGGGTCGTTTGAGAGCTCATAGCCGCAGCTATGGGCCGAAAAGGAGCCGAAATATGGGCCAAACAGCTGGGTTTGCAGCCGGTCTCTCATTGTCGGACAGCCTCCTAGGTATAGGCCGGCCCCCATGCAGTACGGGTATTCTTAAATGGTGTGCCTAATTAGTGAGCACATTTTTGCGTGAAGTGATTAAAAAGCAGGCTCTTGCGGGGGCTTTATTTTTCGGATCGTTGAGCAAAATGTGACATCCCTTGCTAAGATGTTGAAATTGTGAGGCCTTGCCAGGGTGAATGACTTGTTGTGTTTTTGGCAAGGTATTTGCTGAAGTTGCAGGCAGTCGATTTCTTCAGCGGCCCTTGTTATCCGGATCGATTGGACAGGGTGAAGTCAATTCGCAGCGGAGTAGACTTTTGATAACGTAAAATTTGCCGGGGAGGTATCCGACATGAGAAAAGTTGAGGCCATAATTAAGCCTTTCAAGCTCGACGAGGTCAAAGAGTCCTTGAATGAAATCGGGATTCAGGGCATTACCGTGAGCGAGGTTAAGGGTTTCGGTCGTCAGAAAGGGCACACTGAGCTTTATCGTGGCGCCGAATACGTGGTCGACTTCATTCCCAAAATCAAGATGGAGATCATCGTCAGCGACGATATGGTTGCCAAGGTTGTCGAAACCATCGCCGAGGCTGCCCGCACCGGACGCATTGGTGACGGTAAGATCTTTGTCACCCCAGTCGATGAGGTCTTGCGTATCCGTACCGGGGAGCGCGGCGACGACGCGTTGTGATCCCAGGTTTTTTAACATCATTTTGTGTTTACCCCATGCCCTTCCTGCCTTAAGCAGGCTGGGAAAATGTCTTCAATCGAAGGAGATTTAATGATGACACCTAGAGAAGCCGTAGCTTTTGCTACTGAAAACAATGTTCAGATGGTCGACTACAAATTCCTCGACTTCGTAGGGATTTGGCAGCACTTTACCACTCCCGTCAGCGAGTTCGGTGAAGATACCTTCGAAGAAGGCCTCGGTTTTGACGGCTCTTCGATTCGAGGCTGGCAGCCGATCCACAACAGCGACATGCTGCTGATGCCCGATCCGACCACCGCCAAGATCGATCCTTTCGTCGAAGCGCCGACCCTCAGCCTGATCTGCGACATCATTGATCCGATCACTCGTGAAGGCTACTCTCGCGATCCTCGCTTCATCGCCAAGAAAGCCGAAGCTTACCTGAAGTCGACCGGTATCGCCGATACAGCCTACTTCGGTCCCGAGCCCGAGTTCTTCGTCTTCGACGACGTTCGTTACGCTTCCAGCGCCAACGAGTCTTTTTACTGCGTCGATTCGGTTGAGGGTGCCTGGAACACCGGTCGCGACGAGTTCCCTAACCTCGGCTACAAACCGGCCCACAAGGGGGGTTACTTCCCCGTTTCCCCTAACGACTCTTATGTCGACCTGCGCAACGAAATGGTTCAGGTTCTTCAGAGCGTCGGCATGCGCATCGAGGCGGCTCACCACGAAGTTGCCACCGGTGGTCAGAACGAAATCGACATGCGTTTCGACTCCCTGCTGGCCATGGGTGATACCCTTCAGTGGTTCAAATACATCGTCAAGAACGTTGCTTTCCGTAACGGCAAGACCGTAACCTTCATGCCCAAGCCGATTTTTGCTGACAACGGTTCCGGTATGCATTGCCACCAGTCCCTATGGAAAGACGGTGAAAACCTCTTCGCCGGTGACGGCTACGGCGGCCTCTCGAAGATGGCCATGTACTACATCGGTGGTATCATGAAGCACGCCAAGGCTCTGTGTGCATTCACCAACCCCAGCACCAACTCCTACAAGCGCCTGGTCCCCGGCTACGAAGCGCCAGTTAACCTGGCCTACTCGAACCGTAACCGTTCCGCATCCCTGCGTATCCCGGTGACCAGCAATCCCAAGTCGAAGCGTGTTGAATACCGCACTCCCGACCCCAGCTGCAACGGCTATCTCGCTTTCGCCGCTCAGCTCATGGCCGGCCTCGACGGCATTGAAAACAAGATCGATCCGGGTCAGCCTCTCGACAAGGACATCTACGGCCTTTCGCCCGAGGAGCTCAAGGATATCCCGAGTGTTGCCGCCAGCCTCGATGACGCCCTCAGCAACCTCCGTGAAGACCATGCCTTCTTGCTGAAGGGTGATGTCTTCACCGAAGACGTCATCGAAAAGTGGATCGAGTACAAGATGGAAGCCGAGGTTAATCCCAACCGGATGCGCCCCACTCCCACCGAGTTCGCCCTGTACTACGA
>CALZIZ010000052.1 GCA_945787465.1 uncultured Desulfuromonadales bacterium | reverse complement strand
GGCCCATAGCTACGGCTATGAGCTCTCAAACGACCCAAAATCTGTTCTCAAACTTCTGGATTTTCGCTTCGGCCCTATTATCGGACAGCCTCCTAGGCCAAATTCCCGACGGCTTGCGATCGCTTCGCTCTCCTGATAGGCTTGGCCCACACCCGACTGCCCACCGACGCAATCATGCCAAAGCCGAGGACACTGCCATGAACATCGTTCTGCCCACCCTCCACGTTCGCCCCTCGGCCCAGTCAGTGCCCCTGGCGGCCGGCTGCCTGGCCGCGGCCCTGCCTGAGGCGCTGCGCAACCGCACCCGGTTGATCGATTTGTTTCCCGAGCAAAGCGATGAGCAGATGATTGAGGCCATCCTCGAGCTGGAGCCCGACCTGCTGGCCTTCCCCATCTATCTGTGGAACCGCAACCGTATCTTGGCCCTGACCCGCAGCCTGCGCCTGCAAAGGCCTGGGCTCTGGATGGTCGCCGGCGGGCCCGAAGCGACCGCTGATCCCCAGGGCGTGCTGGCCGAAGGCGCCTTCAACGGAGTGATCTGCGGCGAAGGCGAAACCACCTTCCGTGCGCTGGCAGAAGCCCTTAACGGCTCCGGGATGCCCGCCTCGCTGCCGGGGCTGGCGCTGGCCGGAACAGACAGAAAAGGGGCAGCCGAGCCCTGCGTCCCCGATCCCGCGGTTGCCCCTTCGGCTGTGATTACTGTTTCGACGCCCGCGGCAGTCACGGGGTGCGCCACCTGCCCTGGGAGCGCCTTGAAGCCGAACTCGAGCTGTTTGTCCAAGCCGGGGTCAGTCAAGTCTGGGTGCTCGATTCCACCTTCAACTTTCCGCCCGAACGCGGCAAACGCCTGCTGCGCCTGCTCGCCGAGCGGGCCCCGCACATCCACTTTCACCTCGAGGCCAAAGCCGATTACCTCGACGCCGAAACCGCAAGCCTGCTCGGCCGGCTGCGCTGCTCGGTGCAGGTCGGGCTGCAGACCATCCATTCCCAGGTGCTGCGCAACGTCCACCGGCCCTTCGATCCCGGGCAGTTCCGCAGCAAGATCCACCTGCTCACCGCTGAGCAGGTGACCTATGGCCTCGACCTGATCTACGGGTTACCCGGCGACAACTACCAGGGTTTTTGCGCCAGCCTCGAAAGCGCCCTGCAACTGGCCCCGAACCACCTTGAAGCCTTCGTGCTGGCCGTGCTGCCGGGCACCGCTTTACACCAGAACCGCCTCCAGCACGGTATTGAGGCCCAGCCCCACCCGCCCTACGAACTGCTGCAGAGCGAATCATGGAGCCGCCCGGACCTCGAGCGCAGCCGCCTGCTGGCAGCCTCCCTCGACCTGTTCTACAACACCGGACGGGCGGTCGGTTTTTTCCAACCCCTGGTAAAAGCTGCGGGGCAAAGCGCGGTGGACTTTCTCGAGGGGTTCGCCAACTGGCTGCTCGAGCGACCTGAGCTCGACCGCGACAAAATTCTCGCCACCGAGCCCTGGCAACCGGCCCAACTGCTGCCCCTGCAGGAAGAGTACATCAACGAACGGCTGACCCGAAACGGCCGGACCGAACTGCTCCCTGCCGCCCTGGACCTGCTGCGTTTTCACTTTCACTACGCCGAAACACTGCTCGGCCCCGAACTGGTCCCGCCCGATCCCGAGAGCCTGGCCGACCTGGACCTCTGGAGCACCCCCCTGCAGACGTCATCGCAGCTGCGGATGGTGCCTTTCAACTATGAGATTCTCGATTTGCTGGAGATGGGCGAGGCGGATCTGGAACAGATGGCCGAGCTGTTTCGGCCGGTCGGCTCAGTGGCCCTGTTTGCCAGAAGAGGCGAGGAGGTCCTTTGCGAGTCGCTTGAAGAGGATTTTTTGCGCCTGCTGAGCGCCTGCCGCCAGGGCAAGTCCGCCCAGGAGGTGTTCGGCGGCAGCATGACGTTAGAAGAAGGGAACGAAATCGTCGAGTTCGCTTTAGCAGAAGGGTTTTTAAAACCGGCAAGGGGCTGGAAAGCGTAATGCGTAATGTGTAATGTGTAACGAGTCAAAAGCATTGTGAGCAACTCATCACTCATCACTCATCACTCATCACTCATCACTCATTACCTATTACGCCTTTCACCCGCCTTTTGCCTTTAGCCTTTCACCTATTTTAAAAGGAGATCGACAAAACCCTTGTAGGTGGCCCGCTTGCGTTCCGAGTCCTGGTAGATGGTGGCGGTAAAGAGCGCGGTCGCGGCATGTTCGGCAAGCATGTGGAAGAGCTGGTAATCGACGGGCTGAAACTCTTCTTTTTGCACAAACAGCCGGTATACGGCCAGCACTGCCATGGTCTCGTCGTGAATGCGCAGCGGGATCACCGCCAAGGGCTTCAGCGGGTCATCCGACCCGGCGGCGACTGAGCCTTCCTGATAGTAGCTCTGCCCGGTTGAGGCCGTCAATTCGAGAAGCCCTTTGCCACCAACCATTTCCGGAAAATCCGCCGCCTCGAGCCCCTCTCCCGCCTGGAAACTGAGTTTTGCGCTGTTTTTGTCGAACATCAGCAGGGCAAACTTCTCGGCCCCGACAAAATTAATCACGACCTCGGTAATGACCTGAAGGACTTCTGAGCGATCAAGGGTGGAATGCAGCCGGGAAGAGGCCACGTAGAGATTGGTCAGGTTATTATTGACCTCTTCGGTCTGCACAATGCGTTCGGCAAACTCGCGGTTTTCGCTTTCCAACTCGGCGATCCGCTGTCGAAGGCTGCGTTTTTGCTGCTGCAGTTCGGCGTTTGCGATCTCCAGCTCGCCGACCCGCCGAACCACCTCCGGCGTCTGCTCCTCAGCCTGCGCAGACTCCTGGTTGATCAGCTGCTGCAGGGCCCTGAGCCCCTGGGGCTCGGGGTTGACGAAATAAATCCCCATCCCCCCCTCAGGGCCTGGCTGAACCCGCATGACCTTGCCCAGCATCGGCAACTGGCGCCCTTCGGGCAGTTCCACACGCAGCTCCACCGGCGCCCCCTGGGTCAGGGTGACCGGGCTTTTGACATAGATTCCGTTGCGGGAGATGTCCTTGGCTGTGGCACTGAGACTCTTGCCTTCGCCGCGCACCTGAACCCTCAGGGTAACCGGCGTGCGCTCAGCGGTCCGGCTTTTGGTGACGCCCAGGTTGCGCTGGACCTTCTCCAGCAGGGCGTTCTTGTTGATCGGCTTGGTGACATAGTCATTGCACCCCGCTGCCAGGCACTTGCTGATGTCCTCACCTTTGCCGGCAGCCGTCACCATGATGATCGGCAGGTTGCGCCAACGTTCGGTATTGCGCAGACGACGACAGACCTCATCCCCATCGAGCCCAGGCAGGTAAAGATCGAGCAGCAGCAGATCGGGTTCGAACTCGTTCAGCGCCTCCAGGGCCGCTTCGCCTGAATCGGCGCTCAACAGCTGGTGGCCCTCGGGTTCGAGAAAAGAGCGCTCAAGCTCAAGGAACAGCTTGACGTCATCGACAAGAAGAATGGTTGCCATGGGGATTAATTATACCGGTTGCAGGGGGTGAATCGAAGCAAAGCAGAGCCCCCCTTGCCCGGCAAGGGGGGCTGCGGATTCAGGCGACTTCAGGCAGTCGCTTGCGGTAGCAGGGTCGTTCGACAATCAGGCTGGTTATTTCCTTGACATCCGGAACCCGCCCGGCGACCCGCAGGGTGTCGTCGATAATCAGCGCCGGTGCCACGTAGACCCGGTTGTCGATCATTTTGCGCCGGTCCCGGTAAAGGTGAACCTCTGCCTCCACCCCTAGCTGGGAAAGCGCCTCGCGAACGTTATTCAAGGTCAATTCGCAGCGGCGGCCACTTTCTGGTTTGCAAAGAATGTCGATGCGCATGAGGTCCTCCTCTTCAGGCGAACAGGCACTATTTGTCGTCTCGTCTTCTGCCATCCGCGGGGCAGATAGAAAGCTTGCCGGCAAAGCCAGGACCACTCGTCTTGAACCTGTCGAAAGATCCCGATGCTCGGGGTAGCCTGGCAATTGTTGACTATTTTTGTAATATTATATCCAAACGCATGCAAAAAACAATATTTATTTGATCACGGACATTATCGAGTCGGTGGCCCGCCCTCGCCGTAGGTTGCTTTCAGTGCCCTTTTGACCCGGGCCACCAGGCGCACCGGGTTGATCGGCTTGGCGATAAAGTCAAAATAGCCCATATCGAGCAGTTTGGCCTCCTCTTCGGGCGCCGACTTTGAGGACAAAGCGATGACCGGGATGTTGCGCGTGGCGTTGTTCGACTGCAGCGCCCGAAACATCTCGGTGCCGTCCATACGGGGCATAACCGTGTCGGTGACGATCAGATGGGGAGCGGTCTGACAGGCCAGTTTCAATCCATCGGCACCGTTTGGAGCCTCGATGACGTTATAACCCTCCCGCTTCAACGCCGCCAGGATTGCGCTGCGGACCATTTCCTGGTCGTCCACCACCTGCACGGTCCACCAGTCTGACTGCTGCTGGGCCGGCTCATTGGGGCGCCCCCCATGATAGTGCTGGTTGACGGCGGCATGAATTTCGCCAGCGGTGGTCACGCAGGGCACCACCCTCATTCCGGACTTGAAAGAGATGTTGTCCACCGTCTCCATGTCCAGGGGATTGACCATCGCCAGGTAAAAGACCTTCTGGTCCCGCTTGAGCGGAAAGATGCTCTTTTTCAGGGCCTCTTCGCCTTCCACCATGGCAAGCACATCGTCGGGAAAACTGAATTTAGCAAGGTTCTGCACGGTTTTGAAGCCGAACTGCCTCGCCAGAGCCACTGCAGTGTCCTTTTCGGAGACAACGCCCATCTCTTCGAGGACCTGCCCCAGGCGCATGCCGCTGACCTTTTGCTTATCCAATGCCGTCTGCAGGGCCGACTCGCTGATGACCTTGGCCTCAACGAGAATCTCCCCAAACCGTTTGCGCTTGTTCATGGTCAAAGCTCCACTTACGAAGATTCTTGATTTCATTTTGATTTGCCTGGCGCCCTTCATGAAATGCAAATTTCGAACCAGCCCGCAAGGGGAAGCAATAATTTCGGCTTCTTAAAGCTTTTACCCTCCTTCGAGGCCGGCTTCGGCCCGTTCCGGGTTGCGGTGCCTGACCGCCAGCCGCCCCCCATCCAGATCGACGCTGATCACCGCTCCGTCCCGGATATCGCCGCCGATCATGGCGCGACCGATTCGGGTTTCAAGCTCATGCTGAAGGTAACGTTTGAGCGGACGTGCCCCGTAGACCGGGTCGTATGCGGTGCTGGCGATATGCTCCAGGGCCGCCTCGGAGAGCTCCAGGCGCATCCTGCGGCCGGCCAGACGGCGTTGCAGATCCTGAGCCAGAAGTTTGACGATGGCCTTGATCTCTTCCAAGGTCAGTACCTTGAAGAGCACCGTGTCGTCGACCCGGTTGAGAAACTCGGGTCGAAAATGCCGGCGCAGTTCGGCCATGACGTTTTTCCGCGCCGAGTCGGTGATTTGACCGTCCGGCCCGAGACCTTCGAGCAGGTACTGGGAGCCGATGTTGGAGGTCATGATAATCACCGTGTTCTTAAAGTCGATGGTCCGCCCCTGGGAATCGGTCACCCGGCCGTCGTCGAGGATCTGCAGCAGCACGTTGAACACGTCCTGATGCGCTTTTTCGATTTCGTCGAACAGAATCACCGAATAGGGCTTGCGGCGCACCGCCTCGGTGAGCTGCCCCCCCTCTTCGAAGCCCACGTAGCCGGGGGGAGCGCCGATCAGGCGGCTGACGTTGTGGCGCTCCATGTATTCAGACATATCGATGCGCACCATGTTCTCTTCGCTGTCGAAGAGCGCCTCGGCCAGGGTGCGGGCCAGTTCAGTCTTGCCCACCCCGGTGGGACCGAGAAAGATGAACGATCCGATGGGCCGGCGCGGGTCCTTGATCCCGGCACGGGCGCGAATCACCGCGTCGGCCACCAGCTGCACCGCCTCGTTCTGCCCGATGACCCGCTGATGCAAGATCTGGTCGAGCTTGAGCAGCTTCTCCCGTTCGCCTTCGACCAGGCGGGTCACGGGAATTCCCGTCCAGTGCGAAATGATATCGGCGATTTCGTCCTCGGTCACCGCTTCGCGCAGCAGCTGCGCCTCGTTCACGGCCCCGTCCCCCGACCCGGCAATGCCGGCCTCTTCGGCGGCAAGCTGGCGCTCAAGCTCGGGCAGACGCCCGTGCTTGAGCTCGGCGGCGCGGTTCAGGTCGTAGTCCCGTTCGGCCACGCTGATCGCCTGACGCACCTGCTCGATCTCTTCGCGCAGCACCTGAACCTTCTTGATCGCCCCCTTTTCCGCATCCCACTGGGCGCGCAGGCCATCGGCCTGGCTCTTGAGCTCGGCCAGCTCCTTGCGCAGCGCCGCCAGCCGCTCGCGGCTGGCCTGGTCCTTCTCCCTGGTCAGCGCCGCCTCTTCGATTTGCAGCTGCATCACCCGCCTGGTCGCCTCGTCAAGGTCGGCAGGAAGCGAGTCGATCTCGGTGCGGATCATGGCGCAGGCCTCGTCGACCAGGTCGATGGCCTTGTCGGGCAGAAAACGATCGGAGATATAGCGGTTGGAGAGGGTCGCTGCGGCCACCAGGGCGTTGTCGTGGATGCGCACCCCGTGATGGACTTCGTACCGCTCTTTAAGGCCGCGCAAGATGCTGATGGTGTCCTCGACGCTGGGCTGATCGACCAGCACCGGCTGAAAGCGCCGCTCCAGGGCGGCATCCTTCTCGATGTACTGCCGGTATTCGTCGAGGGTGGTGGCGCCGATGCAGTGCAGCTCGCCGCGGGCCAGCAGCGGCTTGAGCATGTTGCCGGCATCCATGGAGCCTTCGGCCTTGCCGGCGCCGACGATGGTGTGCAGCTCATCGATAAAGAGCAGGATGCGCCCCTCGCTCTGGCGGATTTCGGTGAGCACCGCCTTGAGCCGCTCCTCGAACTCGCCGCGATACTTGGCCCCGGCCACCAGGGCCCCCATGTCGAGGGCGAAGATCGTCTTATCCTTGAGCCCCTCGGGAACGTCGCCGCGCACGATTCGATGGGCCAGCCCTTCGACGATGGCGGTCTTGCCCACCCCCGGCTCGCCGATCAGCACCGGGTTGTTCTTGGTCTTGCGCGAGAGGATGCGGATCACCCTGCGGATCTCGCCGTCGCGGCCGATCACCGGGTCGAGCTTGCCCTTTTCGACCTGCTTGACCAGGTCGACGCCGTACTTTTCCAACGCCTCGTAGGTTCCTTCCGGGTCGGGGCTGGTCACCCGCTGGTGACCGCGGATCGAGGTGAGCGCCGCCAGCACCCGGTCACGGCTGACGTTGAAACGGCCCAGCAGGCGTCCGGCGACGGTGGTCTCGCCCTCGGCCGCCAGTGCCAGCAGCAGGTGCTCGACGCTGACGAACTCGTCCTTGAGGTGACGGGCCTCTTCTTCGGCCTTGAGCAGCAGGCGGTTGAGGCGCTGGGTGACGTAGATTTTGCCCGGCTCTGCCCCGGGACCCGAAACGCTGGGGCGGCGCTCAAGCTCCCGCTTGAGATCGGCCGCCAGGCGTTCGACGTCCACATCCATCTTTTTCAGCAGCCTCGGCACCAGTCCGTCGGCCTGACCAAGCAGGGCGGAAAGCAGATGTTCACCATCGACTTCGACATGATTCATGCGCACGGCCAGGGCCTGGGCGGCCTCGATGGCCTGCTGGGTTTTGGTGGTCATCTTGTTTACATCCATAAGTGTTCCCTTTCGGTTGCCTGGTGGTCCCGTCGAGTAAGGCCACTCTTATTATAGGTCACAGGTGATGAGCGGCAAGCTGACCGCCCGGGAATCGTCAACTCAACAGTTCAATTGCCGTGCCGGACCCACTAATCGGCTAAAAATCAACAAATTCAACCCCATAAAGCCCAGAGCGGCTTCAACCGCATTTATTTGCGACGCCGCAAGCGTCCGTCGCAAGCCAGGTCGCGACGTCGCAAAGGGAAAATTGTCTCCCCCCTCATCCTCCCAGATGGAACATTGGAACGCCTCTTGCTAATTTTCTGCGCATTATTGGTTGCGCCCCTCTAACCGGGATGTCATTCCTCGTTCAAATTGAAGGGAAAAACACCTATGCCCAAAGTCCAGTGGGAAGACAGATACAGTGTCGGAAACCAGGAACTCGACGAGCAACACAGAGCCCTGTTTGAGATCATCAACAGATTGCATCAGGTGATGATGGATGATGGAGAGACGGAGGATATTCTGCAGGTCAAGGAGAAGACCTTTTACGAGCTCGAAGATTACGGCCGCAACCACTTTGCCTCAGAAGAGGCCTACATGAGCGGGATCAACTACCCTGACCTCAACGCCCACCTGCGCCAGCACACCGATTTTCTCGAGCGCATCGACATCATCAAGCAGAACCTGGGCTCCTGCGGTGGTCCGAGAAACTCCGGGATCATGAAAATCCTCGTCGCCTGGCTGCATGACCACCTGGAGAATGAGGATCAAAAATACCGCGCCTTCGCCTCGTCCCAACTCAGCCCTGAGAATCTTCGCAAGGGATGAACTCCATCGATAAATTTTTTGCTGAAAAAGGCCTCCCCAAAGCGGGGAGGCCTTTTATTGTGTGAAACAAGCGTCTAACTATAGATTTCGCATATTTTGAACAGCCAGGGTTTGCATAACCGTCCAACGCTTTGATCTGAACACACTGCGAAAAGACACAGGAGGGTCTTTTGGAGGTATCCGGCCATATGCAATTTCAGGGCAAAGAAGTGTTTTTCTTCTGCTTTGGCCAAGGTTGACACCGCTTCGATAAACTTTCCGATGTATAATTTTGATCGTGGAATGCACTGGCCTCATTTCTTCGGCCAGACACTCGCCCCTCTTTTGATCGTGTGAGACTTAGCAATGATGTCCTGGAAATTGCTCGATTCTGCACAGATACCGGGTAACGGTGGCGAACTTCAGCTCTACCAGCGCAACACTGAATACTCGATCATCCTCGTGGGCGGCGGGGTACTGATGAGCACGCGGGCTCATGGTTCCGAAGATGCGCTGGCGGAACTTGCATGCAGCAAAATCGCTGATCGTTCACGGCCCCGCGTGCTGATTGGTGGCCTGGGCATGGGTTTTACCCTGGCCGCAGCACTGCGCCGCCTCGGTACCAATGCGCAGGTGGTGGTGGCCGAACTGGTACCGGCAGTGGTGGCATGGAACCACGGCTCTCTTGGGCAACATGCGGGTTATCCGCTTCAGGATCAACGGGCCACAGTACGCCAGGGCGATGTCGCCAAGATCCTGAAGGAAAAACCGCAGGCCTATGATGCGATCGTGCTCGATGTCGACAATGGCCCCGAGGGTTTAACCCGCAAGAAAAATGATTGGCTATACACCATGGATGGGTTGACTGCGTCCTTCGCAGCGCTACGCCCTGGGGGTATACTGGCCGTGTGGTCGGCCGATCCCGACCCGAGATTCACGGAGCGTCTGCAAAAGACAGGGTTTAAGGTAGAGCAGACCCATGTGCTGGAAAAGGATGACAAGGGCGATCTCCATACCATCTGGCTCGCTGAACGTGGCCCTTAACGGTCTGTCTCTTGGCTGCAACTCTCGGGGGCTTTGGAGCAGTGTTGCCAGAAGAGGAGGACGCATAAAAGCGGTTTCAACAACCCCGTGATCATCACGCAAGGTGGGCGTGCCGCCGCGGTGATGGTCAGCATGAAGGAATATGAACAGACCCAGCATGAGTTAGAAATTCTGAGATTGCCGGCCCGCGGCGAGAAAGAGATCGAAGCCGGAGTTTGCTTCGACCTGGAAACCGTTACAGGAAACCCTGAAGAATTGGACAAAACCAGCTGTAAAGCATTTCGGCACAACATTTGAGACGGCCCCGCCAATTCTGGCGGGGCCGATTTTTGGTAGCCCTGGAGTTTCCTCCGGGCTTTTGAATATCAACCGCTTTGTCGTCAGTGCGCTTTAGCGTGGGTCGCACGCAGGGTCTTGTCGAGTTTTTCGATCTTGCCCAGGGCCTTGGTCATCATGGCCCAGCCGTACCAGTAGGCGTAGTCGGGGTTGAAGTGAAACTGTCCCTGATAGGTGCGCATGCGGTGCTTCATGTACATCTCAAACAGCACTTGGTCGATATGGGACATGCCATCGATGTTGGCGCCATTGGTGCGCATGAAATACAAAAAGTCGGGATAGGCAAAGGCGTAATCGGCAGGTTTTTTGATGATGCCATCCTTGTACAGGGCGGCTACGATGCGAATCGCCTTAGCCATCAGGACATCCGCTTTCTGCATCATCTTGTCGCCCATCTCGAACTGCTTGCGGGCATAGGTCTCAGAGTGGCACTTCTTGCAGTTACCGATCATCTTTTCCCGCTCACGGTCGAAGTCTTCCTTGGTCAGACGCGCCATATCGACCGCCTTGACCGCCTCCAGACGCGCCGTCGGCTCGCCCGTTTCAGGGTTCAGCACGCCAAGGGCCTTGAGGATGGTGATCTGGTCGGCCTTCCACTGGGGATCTTCCGGCAACGGCAGGCGCACCCCGAGGAAGCCCCAGGCGGTATGGTTGTTGTGATCGCCGTCGGTCATATGGCACTCCTGGCAGGTCGGTGCCGGGGCCCCTTCAGGCAGATTTCCTGAAGTTCTAGCGAGCCAGCGGCTACCGTGTTTGGAGCTGCTCCACATCTCCCACTGGGGATGATCGTAGCCCATATGGCACTGCTGGCAGGCCCGTGGGTCTTTGGCTTCTTTTTTGGAGAAACTGTGGCGGGTGTGGCATTCGTCGCAGGAGTTGGTCTGGTAACGGTAACCCTTGGCAAGTTGCTCGGCCTTCTGCGCTTCAGTTTTGATTCCCATGTTATGGCAGCCGCCGCAGCCGCGACCGCCTTCCATCAGCTCGTCAGGCTCGACATGGGTAATAGGCATAGCGTTCAGAGAGGTCCAGCCATGGTTGTGCTTGCCCTTGGAAAACTGCTTGAACTGTTCAGAGTGACACTCCTCGCACACCCGCTCATCGGGAAAAGCTGCTTTGGCCACATCATCGGCACTCTGGTGTTCTTCACCATGGCAGGCGGAACAGGTGATACCATTTTCGGCATGGGCACTGACCCGCCAGTCGGCAACTTGTCCGGGGGTTAATTCACTGTGGCAGGTAATACATGACTCCTCCTGCTCAACAGCCCAGGCCACCCCCGACATCAGCAGCAGAGCCAGCATCGGATAAATAAATCTTTTCATTTTTACCTCCCAGAAGATTGGTGAAAGCTAACTGAAGCCAATCTTAACCTTTTTTCATCTTGCATGGCAGGAAAATCTTACGTTCAGATAGATAAAAACAAAATCCTCCTGATCATTTTCCCAGGGAAATGAAAGGGGCGGGCTATTTAATGAAGAGCAGCCGGCCCCATTGGACCGGTATCCCGCCAGTGCGGCCCAGGTTTTAGGGGGGTGAAGTGGTTTGAATTTGACAGGGAGCAAAGATCGATTAGGCTCTTCTGTATACTGGCTTGCCGGCTCTTTGGGGGCCGGTTAGCAGCGAGGAGACCGAAGTGACCGACACCCCCGACAGAGCCGCACGCAAGGCGCGCGGCGCGCCCAAGGGCCACAGCGTCGAGCCCGAGGCCCTGGCGGAGATGCGCCAGGCCATCCAGGGCCTGCCACGCCGGCGCGACCTGCTGATTGAATACCTGCACTGCCTGCAGGACCGTTTTGGTTACCTGGCGGCGCGACACCTGGTGGCGCTGGCGCGCGAACTGAGACTGGCGCCGGTGGAGGTGTACGAGGTGGCGAGCTTCTACCACCACTTCGACCTGGTGAAGGAGGAGGAGCAGACGCCGCCGCCCCTCACCGTGCGGGTGTGCGAATCGGTCACCTGCGAGATGTTCGGAGCTGAAGAATTGATCGCCGCCCTGCGCTCCGCCCTGGGCGAGCAGGTACGGGTGCAGCGCGTGCCCTGCGTCGGGCGCTGCCATGCAGCGCCGGTGGCAGTGGTCGGTCGCAACCCGGTTCCCAACGCTAGCGTGGAGAAGGTGCAAGCCGTGGTGAGCGCCGGCGCCACCGAGCCGGCGCCACCGAACTACGTGGACTATGCCTGTTACCGTGCCGACGGCGGCTACCGCACTCTTGCACGCCTGGCCGGCGGCGAACTCGATCCAACCGAAGTAATTGCGAGCATGGAGGCCTCCGGGTTGCGCGGCCTCGGTGGTGCCGGTTTTCCGACCGGCCACAAGTGGCGTATAGTCTCTGACCAGCCGCCCCCGCGCCTGATGGCGGTGAACATCGACGAGGGGGAGCCCGGCACCTTCAAGGACGGCTACTACCTGGAGCGCGACCCGCACCGCTTCCTCGAGGGCATGCTCATCGCCGCCCAGGCGGTGGGCATCGCCGAGATCCACGTCTACCTGCGCGACGAGTACGCCGCTTGCCGTACGCTGCTGGAGCAGGAGCTGGCCGCCCTGCGGGCCGACCCCCCAGCCCCCCTGCCGCCTATCCACTTGCGCCGCGGCGCCGGAGCCTACATCTGCGGCGAGGAGTCGGCCATGATCGAGTCCATCGAGGGCAAGCGCGGCATGCCGCGGCTGCGCCCACCGTACGTGGCCGAGGTCGGGTTGTTCGGCCGTCCCACCCTGGAGCACAACATGGAGACTCTGTACTGGGTGCGCGACCTGATCGAGCGCGGTCCGGAATGGTTTACCCAAGAGGGGCGACGGGGACGCCAGGGGCTGCGCTCGTTCTCGGTGAGCGGGCGCGTGTCCCGCCCCGGGGTCCATCTTGCCCCGGCCGGAATCAGCCTCCGCGAACTGGTGGACGAGTACTGCGGCGGCATGCTGCCGGGCCACACCCTCTACGGCTACATGCCGGGAGGCGCCTCCGGCGGCATTCTGCCGGCCAGGTTGGCCGACCTGCCCCTCGATTTCGACACCCTCAGTGAACACGGCTGCTTCATCGGTTCGGCGGCAATCATCGTGCTCTCCCACCACGACCGCGCCCGCGACGTGGCGCGCAACCTCATGCGCTTTTTCGCCCGCGAATCCTGTGGCCAGTGCACCCCCTGCCGCGAGGGCACCGCCAAGGCCGTCGCGCTCATGGAACAGGCCCGCTGGGACCGGCCGCTGCTCGAAGAGTTGAACCAGGTGATGGCCGATGCCTCTATCTGCGGCCTGGGCCAGGCAGCGCCCAACCCGGTGCGCTGCGTAATGAAGTATTTCTCCGAGGAACTCGATGATGGCAGCACCTCCTGACACCCTCCGGGTCACCTTCGAGGTGAACGGCCGGACGCTCACCGCCTTGGCCGGCGAAACCCTCCTGCAGGCCTGCCGGCGCAACGGCATCGACATCCCGCACCTGTGCTACAAGCCGGGCATGGGCGCCGACGGCAACTGCCGGGTCTGCATGGTGGAGATCGAGGGCGAACGGGTGCTGGCGCCGGCCTGCAGCCGCCAGCCACTCGAGGGCATGGTGGTACTCACCGAGAGCAAGCGGGCGCGCCATGCGCAGCGCCTGGTGCTGGAGCTGCTGCTTGCCAACATGCCGAAGGAGAGCGCCGTTCATGACAATGAGCTGCTTCGCTGGTGCCAGAAGCTCGGTATCGCAGAGTCGCGCTTCGCCCCACGCGTTTTACCCGCTGCCAGCCACACTCAGCCCGGCATCGCCGTCAACCTTGCGGCCTGCATCCAGTGCACGCGCTGCCTGCGCGCTTGCCGCGAGGTTCAGGTAAACGATGTCATCGGCCTCGCTTTGCGCGGCGCCGAGGCACAGATCGTCTTCGACCTCAACGACGACATGGGCCGAAGCTCCTGCGTCGGCTGCGGAGAATGCGTGCAGGCCTGTCCCACCGGCGCCCTGGCACCGGCCGACGGGGTGGCCCGCAGGCCGCCGGAACGATCCGTCGAAACCGTCTGTCCTTACTGCGGGGTCGGCTGCAGGCTCACTTACCACGTCAGAAACAACCGCATCGTGTACGTCGAAGGGAGCGATGGACCGGCCAATCTCGGTCGGCTCTGCGTCAAGGGCCGTTACGGCTTCGACTACATCCACCATCCGCACCGTTTAACAAAACCGCTGATCCGAAAAGAGGGGGCACCCAAGTCGGCCAACGCTACGGTCGATCCGGCCGACCCCAGTGCCGTGTTTCGAGAAGCCAGCTGGGATGAGGCTCTGGAGGCGGCCGCCTCCGGGCTGAAGCGCATCATCGACCGCGACGGACCGCAGGGGCTGGCCGGCTTCGGCTCGGCCAAGGGCTCCAACGAGGAGGCCTACCTGTTCCAGAAGCTGGTTCGCACCGGGTTAGGCAGCAACAACGTCGACCACTGCACCCGCCTGTGCCACGCCTCGTCGGTGGCGGCGCTGCTGGAGATGCTCGGTTCGGGGGCGGTCTCCAACCCGGTGGCGGATGTGGCCGAGGCCGAGGTGATCGTCGTCATCGGCTCCAACACCGAGGCCAACCACCCTGTGGCGGCAACCTTCATCAAGAACGCGGTCAAGGCCGGCAAGACCCTGATCGCACCAAGGGCTTCACTGAGCTGTGCGAGCACCTCCAGGACTTCGCTCCTGAGGAGATGGCGAAGGTGTGCGGCATCGATGCGGCCACCCTCCGCGAGGTTGCCAGGTGTTATGCCACCGCCAAGGGCTCCATGATCTTTTGGGGGATGGGCATCTCCCAGCACGTGCACGGCACCGACAACGCCCGCGCGTTGATCTCGCTGGCTTTGATGACCGGCCAGATCGGCCGACCCGGCACCGGCCTGCACCCGCTGCGCGGCCAGAACAACGTGCAGGGCGCCTCGGACGCGGGCCTGATCCCCATGGTCTTCCCCGACTACCAGCGGGTGGACAATGCCGAAGCGCGGGCCTTCTTCGAGCGTCTCTGGGGCACCGCCCTCGATCCGGAGCCGGGCCTCACCGTGGTGGAGATCATGCACGCCATTGTCGACGGCCAGATCAAGGGCATGTACATTATGGGCGAGAACCCGGCCATGTCCGACCCCAACCTGCACCATGCGCGCACCGCCCTGGCCGGCCTCGAGCATCTGGTGGTGCAGGAGATCTTTCTTACCGAGACTGCCTTCCACGCCGACGTGGTCCTGCCTGCCTCGGCCTTCCCGGAGAAAAGCGGCACCTTCACCAACACCGACCGGCGGGTGCAGCTGGCACGCCAGGCCCTTGACCCGCCCGGCGAGGCCCGCCAGGACCTGTGGATCATCCAGGAGATCGCCCGCAGGCTCGGCCTTGAGTGGCACTACGACGGGCCGGAGTCGGTGTTTGTCGAGATGCGCCAGGCGATGCAGAGCATCCGCGGCATCACCTGGACTCGCCTGGAGCGCGAGCATTCCGTCACCTACCCCTGTCCGAGCGAGGACGACCCCGGCCATCCGGTGATCTTCCAGGACGGCTTTCCCACCGCAGACGGGTTGGCCCAGTTCGTCCCCTCGCCCTTCCGCAACGCCGACGAGCTGCCGGATGCGGAATATCCCTTCGTGCTGATCACCGGGCGCCAGCTCGAACACTGGCACACCGGCGCCATGACTCGGCGTTCTGCCGTACTCGATGCCATCGAACCGGTACCGGTGGCGAGCCTGCACCCCGATGACCTGCGCGACCTCGGCATCGCCCCGGGCGGCCGCCTGGCGGTGAGCTCACGACGGGGACGCATCGAACTGTTTGCCCGCACCCGCGATGGGGTTCAGCGCGGCCAGGTCTTCATCCCCTTCTGCTACCAGGAGGCGGCGGTCAACCTGCTCACCAACGAGGCCCTTGATCCCGACGCCAAAATTCCGGAGTTCAAATTCTGCGCCGTCAAGGTACAGGCCGTGTAAGGGGGGGGCCGCTGTTGCCTGCCTGCGGACAATGAAGTAGCCTATTAAACCCTTGAACCATAGTCGAGTGGGGGCCGGGACGGGGGCCGGGACGTAGTTGCTTTTTTGCGTGTCTGGGACCGGGGCCGGGACGGGACCGGGGCCGGGACGTAGTTGCTTTATTGCGTGTCTGTGCGGAGAGTGAAAGGGTGAAAGGGCTGTCTTATTTCTTAGGATTTACGGGACCCAGCGATATCGCCGCTTTTCGGTCAACCTCAACAACCTGAAGCAACTTTATCTTACAGCCACCTTGCCTGTCCCCTCACATGGATAATGTTTCTACTCAGTCAGCCTCCCAGGGGTTTCTACCCCCCCCTTACCTTCAAAGTATTTTCCCGGCGAAAGTGAGCACTGTCCGCGGTCGGTATTCGGCTGGACCTTTTGGTGAACGATTTCGCTTAGCTGGTCTGCCCCGCCGACATATTCACCGTCGATCCAGATCTGCGGTACGGTAATGGGGGTTTTAGCCCCAATGAGGGGCTTGATCCGAGCGAGCATTTCGTAGAGATCCCGCGGGTCCCGAACCACATTGTGGTAGGTGTAATTGATTCCGGCCTCTTCGAGATACTTCTTACCTCGTTTGCAGTGGGGACAACTCTCTTTGCCGAAGAGATGACTTCCCTCCACGGGAGTTCGCCGGGCGTGGTGCTCGATGACTGCCTGGGTAAGAACCCCGCGGTTGAGAGCTCTGCCCTGGGAGATGACTTTTTCTTCGACCATGACTATTGGTGCGTGCCAGCCCCCCTTTAGCAGCGGTTGCCACCACTCGCTTAGCCACTCGCGAATCTGCAGTTCCACCCCGATGCCCTCCAGCTCGCTGGCCATGGTGTCGCGGATCACATCCTGGGTCAGGGAGCATTCCCCACACGGCACCTTGATCTGAAACGGCCCCCAAGATCCGGCCCAGCGGTACATCGTCACTTTCACCCCAGAGTCGTTAGCCATTACGTTCTCCTCTTTCGTAGTCTCCAGCTTTCAATTTTAGCTGGTCTTGGAGGGAAAAAAAGAATCGGTGCAAAACGCGATTCCGAATCACGTTTTAATGGACCGCATGGGGTATGACTTCGAAAGAAATGGAGATGGCCCGCCCCAAATTCGGGTGGGCCATTCTTGCTTTGCAGGGCTTATAGAAAGCGGCATTTGCCCCTCTGCCTGAATAGTCGAAAACAGGCAGATCCATTTTCTGGACAAATTAGGCCGCATCTCAAAGCCGAAGTTGCTTTTCCGGGAATTGCGCTTGCCAGCGGCGTGCTCTGTAGGTCAGAGGAAATTGCCATAGGGGTAATTACTACCGCAGTAGCGAATGTGCATGAAGAGTGCTGGCATCGATCGATCT
>CALZIZ010000051.1 GCA_945787465.1 uncultured Desulfuromonadales bacterium | reverse complement strand
CCCCCGCCGCAACCAAAGAGCAAAACAACCATCAATACCGATGCCCATAGCCCCCAACCCCGCTGAATCATGCCGAACTCCTTGCTCGCATTATTGCTCTTTGCTTTCCAGTCATGCCTGATGCAAAACCCCGTCCAAGAGGCCTCGCCCGGCAGGGACCGTTTTTTTCGGAATAAAGATTGCTTTACCCTTTTCGGCGAAAGGGCAGAGAATCTTTAGACCATCGGTGGTTTATTCTAAAGGCCTGCAGTGTCGCAGCAATCTGAGCAGTTTATTTGACAGCCCAGACCCTGCTGTCTAAGATTTGACATCTGCCGACCCTCTCGTCAGCCCAACTGCGTTTACGTCTGTTTTTAACCCCAATCCACGGGAAGATTCGAATCATGTGCAGAAAAATCGGAGCCTTGGCAGTTGCAGCGACCTTGTTTCTCTCTTCAACGGCCCTCGGAGCCGCGGGCCCCTACCTGAAAGGTCACCTGGGGGGGAGTTTTGTCAACGACATCACCTTCTCTCAAACGAATTTATCATCCAATGCCGAATTCGACCCCGGCTTCAACCTGGGAGCTGGCATCGGCTATAACTGGGGAGCGGCGCGCCTTGAGGGGGAGGTTGCCTATGCCCAGAACGACGTGGACACTGGAGATGATAACGGTACGGAGTTCAGAGGCAGCGGCGACATCTCGGCGCTGAGCCTGATGCTCAATGGTTACCTCGATCTGGGCACATTCCACTTTTTCTCCGGGCCAACAGCGGAAGGCCAACAAACACCGGCTCTTTCCCTGACTCCTTTTGTGGGGGCCGGAATCGGTGCCGCTCAGCTCTCCATCGACGAGAGCCAGCTTGGCCCCCAAGGGGCCGACGAGGATGACGTGGTGGCAGCCGGCCAGATTGGTGCCGGCGTCGGGATTGCCCTGAACGAATTGCTCACTCTCGACCTCAGCTACCGCTATTTCATCACCGAAGATCCAAACTTTGGCGGTGTTGACGGTGAATACGATGCGCACAACCTGCTGGTCGGCTTACGATACGGCTTCTAAGCCACCGCCTCTTTCAGCTGAAAAAACGGGCTGGCCCCCTTCGGAGGTCAGCCCGTTTTTTTTTGCCCGATCCAGTACGCCCTGTGATTCGCACTTAAGAATCTGTGTCGGACATCCGATAAGAAATCGGCACGGTAAATGCTGATCAAAAGCCCAAAGGAGGATGCACGTGGACAGAAACAAGAGAATCCGACAACTGGCAAGCTGGTGGCTCTGCGCCGCGGCCCTGCTGGTGACATTGGGCTGCGCAAAAGGGAAACTCGTCTACGAGGCCCCGGGAGGCCAGAGCAATAAAAGCCTGATTCCAGGCATTGAGGAAGGCGGCGATGGCCAGTCTTTTGTTCTGGTGACTGCGATCGGCCAAGGGGTGCCTCCCGAAAGCGGCAGTGCCCAACAGAAGATGATCCTGGCACGAAGGGCCGCGGTGGTCGATGCCTACCGCAACCTCTCCGAACGCTTAACCGGCATGCTTGTCCAGGCCTACACCCAGCAAGGGCAGAACCTTGTCAGCGTCGACCAGATCAACCTGCAAACCACCAGCTATCTGCGCGGAGCCCGGATCATCGAGGTCGACTACGAGGATGGCCTGGCCACCGCCAAGGTGCTGGTTTCTATAAGGCCGAAAACCCTGGCGTTTCATTGATGGCACTGTTTCGGTCAAAGGGGTGAAAAAATGAAGCGGCTATCCCTGGCACTTGTTTTTGCCTGCTGTTTGCTGCCGGGGATCTGTAGCGGCGCCGAAGGCACCCTGTACTATGTGCGCTATTCGGAGACGGTGAGAAACGGGACGCTGGTCGATACCAATCTGTTGATGATCCCAAGGGATGATGAATTTCGGTGGGAAAAATTTTCCAGCTACAGAGTTGGGGGGATGGGCACCCCCGGGTCATCCCTGCCTATCGAGGCAGCCGTACAGCATAACGCCATAGCCAACCTCCTGGTTCGTGCGGGACTCAAATCCGTAAAGAACCAGAGCAGCCTGACCAACGGGACATTGGCTGAAGAAACCATTATGAACTACGAGGGGGCGATCCGGCTACCGAGCCGGGCTCTCGATTACCGCTTCGATGCGGATAAGGGCATCATGCACGGCGAATTCGAGATCGCTTTCAGCCCCCTGGCCTTTCCAAGCGAATGGGGGCGATTGCAAAGACAAGGACAGTTGCGACAGGCTCTAGGCGAATTTTTCGCTCAGTTCCACTGACGCTTCCTGCGGCGAATCTCCCCTGCCCCTCTCCATCAAGGGTGACAGGTTCACCAGACGTACCGCCATCTCCGCCACCTCCTGCCTCACCGAAGGGTCGAGCTTGCGCAGCCATTTTCTGGGAATGGCGTCCAGGCCGTAGAAAGCCCCGGCAATCATCCCGGCGATAGCTCCCGTGGTATCGGCATCGCCCCCCTGGTTAACCACACCGACCAAACATTCCTCGAATTCAGCGGTGGTAAAGATGTAATGAAAGACCGTTTGCATGGTCTCGACGACATAACCACCGGCGTGCCCCCGGTATTTGTTAAAGCGAAAGTTGGGGTGCCGGGCCACCAGATCCCGGGTAATCGCGTGCAACTGAAAACGGTCGGCGCCCAGAATGGCCTGCTGCACCATCTGCCCGACACTGACGCAGGCCGAGTCCGAGAGGGGATGGTGGTGAGTAAGGCGCGCCTGGGCAAGGGAACAGGTTTCTAACAGCGCCTCGTCGCCGAGGGTGAAAAGAGCGACAGGCGCCATGCGCATAACCGCCCCGTTTCCGGCATCCCAGTCGTTGAGGGGGACTTCAAGGGTCCCCTTGCGCATGTACTCGCGAATCCCCTTGCGGCAGGTCGAGCCGATATCGATCGGCTTGCCCCTCATCCACGTCACGAAATTATCCGCTATCCCCTGAAGGTCCCACTCCCCTGCAGTCACCAGCGCCCGGGCGATGCTCAGAGACATCTCGGTATCGTCGGTGACCCGCCCCGGCTTGAGCCCAAGCCAGCCACCACCGATAATCTTGCGATGAACCTTGTGCTTGGCCTTTATTTCCCCGGGGGTCATGAACTCGGTCGTCGCCCCCAGGGCATCACCGATGGCAAGGCCGAGAAAAGCGGCCTGGGCGCGGCTTAAAATTTCATTCTTTTCCATGCGAAAAATTTGGGAAGACCTGTATTTGGGGAAATATAAATTTCAAAAAAAGCGTGATAGGTAAAATGCAACAAGTAATATTAATAAATCAAAGCTCGGTTTGTTAATGACACATCACACATTACTCATTACGCTTCTTGCTTTTACCCTCCCGTTAAAACCTGCACCTCATACTCCCCACCAAGCACCAGTACCTCTTCTTCACCCTTGAGCAGGGAGGATGGAAGAATCCCGCAGAGGTAAATAATCTTGGCGAGGGGTACCTCGGCTTTGAGCACCCGGGAGCCAAACTCCCAGGCCCGTTCGAAATCGGTGGTAAAGGAGTTGAGGTTATTCAGGCGGATCAGGTAATTGGTTTTGTCCTGTTTTTCGATAATCCGGTGTTCGGTAAAATCGAAAACCCCTCGGTAAAGGGTCAGATGGGTGCGGCCAGTGAAGCGACGCTGCAATTCGTATTGAACAAATTCGTAAAGCAGATCGAGCTGGCCGTGGATTGCACTGGTGCGGGCCGCCCCCTGCATGCGATCGACCATAAACTGATAATAGGCTTCAGAGTTGATGCTGTCGATCGGCTCGCGGTGAAAGGTGGGCGAAAGGCCGAAGCGGCTCTCCACCCACCCCTTAAGCACCGCCCCTCCAGGTGAATTGGAGTCGAACATCCACCCCTTGAGAAAACGCAGGTAACTGTTTTTCAGGCTCTTACGACCGCTGACCGAGGTTTCGATCTGCCACTGGTGGAGCTGAAAGGTGACATCCATGTAGTCGTGAAACTGTCGCGCCCGCTCTTCGGCTGCATCCAAGCCATCCAAACGCTCGAAAAGCAACCGATTGGCCTGCCGAACCCCCTGGATCTCCAAAGGCTTGGGATGGACATTAAAATGCCGCGAAGCAATGGCCCAAGGCGGCAGGTTGCACAAGTTAAAAGCGGAAGACTCCATGAAAAACCCTTTGGCAAAAGACTAAAGGCTAAGGGCTAAAGGGATCCATGACTCTGGATTTACCTTTGGCCTTCCACCTTTCACCTTTAGCCTGGCATTTAACCTTCCATCAACAGAATCGCTTCTGCGACTTCTTTGAGGCTTTTTCGCTTGTCCATGGCGATTTTCTGCATTTTTCGATAGGCCTCGGGTTCGCTCATGCCTTTTTCGATCATCAGGCCCTTGGCCTTTTCGATCACCTTGCGTGCCTCAAGGGTTTCTTTCAGCGAGGCCACTTCCTCCCGCAGGCTGTGAACTTCGACGTAGTGGTGAATTGCCAGGTCGACCGCTGCATAGACCTGCTCTTCACGAAAGGGTTTGATCACATAATTCATGATCCCGGCGTTTCGGGCCCTCTCCACGGTCCTTGGGTCGGCCGTAGCGGTAAGCAGAACGATGGGGGCGGCGACATTCTTGCCTATTTTTTCGGCAGCCGTGATGCCATCCATAACAGGCATGGACACGTCCATGACGATCAGCAACGGCTTGCGCACCCGGGCCAGATCGATGGCCTGCATGCCGTTTTCGGCCTCAATAATTTCCTCAAACCCATAATGAACAAGGGTTTCTGCCACTTGGCGGCGGATCAAAGGTTCGTCGTCGACAACCAGTGCGGTTTTCATTTGATGATGCCTCCGTGGGATATTTTGAATGGGGAACAAAGTACCTTTCATATAATACTGCATAAGCGGTGCCGTTTCCGGAACCGAGTGCTGCCGCCAGACATAAGCAGATGAAATCAGAACCAGAACACATGCATGATTTGCCACCAAGGCGCCAAGACACCAAGAAAAACCATTACAATTTTTATTTTCGTTTTCCTTGGTGTCTTCGTGACTTGGTGGCTATCAGTTTTTTTGTGAAAACAAAACAGCCGCCCGGGACCTGGTGGTCCGGGGCGGCAGCAGTCGTATGGTCAGAAACTGATGAGAAATTACTGGGGCAGCAGGGTGGTGTGACACTCGCTGCAATCACGAGGCACGACCAGATCAAACAACCCGGTGTCCGGGTCGAGCTGGAAGGCGTGACAAGTGTTGCAGAAATAGGTTTGCCCAGGGACCCCGAAAGGTGATTCTGTATCGGCGGGGATGACTTCGCCCACGATCAGGTGGTGGCGATTGACATTACGTCGGGGATCGGTGATAAAGCCGGGATCGTCGGGGTCCAGATCACCTTCGCCGTGGCAGACCAGGCAATCGTCGAGTTCGTCGCGGTTTTCGAGGGGGATCGCCTCGTGCATCAGATGCCCGATCAGGGAGATCGGCGGATCGACCAGGTCAACGCTGCGCCTTACGCTCTCGAGAAACGCCGGGTCAAGAGGTTCGGTGCGGCCGACCAGGGATGCCCAGGCTTCGGGTGAAGTCACCGGAGAGCCATGGCAGGAGACGCAACCCGAAGGGTTTTCGATCGGGTCGATCACGTGACAATCGAGGCACCCCGGACCGCCGAGCCCTTCGAGGTTAATGCCGTGGCAGACCCGGCAGCCGAAAAGATCCTCCTGAAACTCGAAGGGATGAAGAAACCTCCAGCCGGGCTCATGAACCTCGCCGAATTCGGGCCCATCGGCGTTGCTGCTGTTTTCCGCACAACCTCCCCATACCAGGGCAAGAAACATAACCAGAAGAAGAACGGCGGCTCGTTGGATTCTCATCTCTTTTCTCGGAGGCTTACTTCCCATGGCAGGGAACGCAGGTCTGGGACGATTTTGGGTTGCCATGACAGCGGAAGCAGGAACTCGGATCGACCTTGGCGTCAATCTTGTGCCTCGTCAGATAATCCCCACGGTGCTGGGTCCGGCGGTAATTCTGGGTCTGGTAGCGAACCGAGGGTTTTAACTCCGACCGGCTCACATGGCAATCGTTGCAGAAACTCTGCTGGTGACAAATGGCACAGACCTTTTCGTCCTGGTAAGCCACAAGGCGATGCGAATCGGTAAAGAGAACCGTATGATTGTAGCGGGCAAAATCGACATCCCCCTCGTCATGCCCGTGGCAGCGAACGCAATAGGCCCGCCGCTCACCCAGATCATAGATGGGGGGATGTTTTTCGGGCAGCTGGTAGCTGTCCTTCATGGAGGCACAAGCGACCATGCAGGCCGGCACGAAAACCAGAGCGATGAGGTACTTAAACATTGGCTTGACCATTGAAATCCCTGAAAAATGCATAAAGCAAAGCTTGCTGCCCGCCCTGCCGGGCAGCGCCGCTGAGCTTATCGATCATAAGTATAGGTTGCCACAAACTGCCCCCGGTAATCATCGTCGAAATTCGGGTCGGAGCTGTAGTCGAAAGAAAGCCGAAGATCGAGGGCGTCATGCAGCATCCGACGCCCGAAGCCGAGACTGGCGAAGACCGAGCGATCCTCGTTGAAAATCGGTTCGTCGTAGTCGACATACATGAAATCGCCGGTGATGAACCCCGGAGGCAGGTTCAGGTAGACGAAGGCCCGGCCCATTTTGTACCTCAAATCGGCCTGATCACCTTCCATGCGCCCCCCCTCGAGGCCAAAGTGGGAGAGGATGTCCCACTTATAGGTAAAAACCCCGGAATAGTAGCGGGCACTATCGAAACGCTCCTGGTAGTCGTAATCCTTGTACTTGACAGCGAATTCGTAATCCTCGCTCGGATACCAGAAGGCCTCGGTCCCGACAACGCGGGTTTCGGAGTCGAGGGTGGAGATGACGCGAAACGGGCCGGAACTATTGTCCTTGTTAAGAAAAAATCCGTCAAGCTGGTACTGCTGGAAAAAGGGACGAAACTCAAAGCGCCCCAGGCCGAACCGCAGTTCGTAGAAATGTTCGGCCCACCTGTCGGCCACCAGGTTTCGGGTGGAGTACCCCATCAGCGTGACACGCCCCGGCAGGCTCAGCGAAAGATCGACCCCAGCCAGTTCCTCGTCCCGATCGCCGTCGCTAAGCACATATTTGTAGGAGAGGCCGAGATCGTGCTTACCCGTTTTGTGCAGCGAGAGCCTGCCTCCGGCAAGCCAGTCGCCCGAGCGCCCGTCGGTTGCGTCCAGGGCTGCGGGGAACCCCGTGTAACCCGAAAGGGAGAGGTAGGGGTTGATATCGACAGACCCGCTGATTCCGTCAACGTTCTCGTTGGCCACCCCCTCGAATACATACTGGCGACCGATGCGCACCATGTAGTCGCGCCCCTTGGGGCGATAATCGGCGAAAGCATAGAGAAGTTCGGCCTCGGTCTCGTCATCGAAATAGTCATCGCCCAGGTTGACCCGCATCCAGCCATAGGCATGAAAAGTCATGTCTTTGGCCTTGCTGTTGGCATAATCGAGCTGAAGATATTCGTAGACCGGCACGATCTGGTCTTCTCGATCGAGGGTTTCCCGCTCAAAATTGCGGACGATGGTATCGGACTTGAGCTTTAATTCGGTGGTGGCAGCTTGGGCAGGCAGGACCAAAACCAGGAGAACCCAGATGCAAAGGCAAAGCCTGGAAAAGGGCTTCATCAACTTCTCCCTCCAATGGCAAATTATTCATTTAATCGGGTGGATAGGTCATCCCGTTAATAAGAAATAACACACATTCCCTGCCTGGGCCAGATTATTTTTTTCTATGCTCTCAGAAAGGCTTTCCAAATTGCCTCAACCAGCCTCCAACCCGATCCACAATGGGTGAGATTGCCCTTGCCAGCGGCGGTGACAAGCCCAGCCCTCGCGCCACAGAGTCCGGCTGTATACCGAACAGAGTCACCTCCGGCAGTGGCCCCAGTTCACGCCCCAGAGCCAGCACCTGGGCCAGCCCGGTCTGGTGCAGAGAGATGCCGCCGGCATCTGCGTCCTCCAGCCTGATCTCGTCAAGCGCCATAATCTCCAGTTCCCCGGGCGCCTTGCCCATCTCCACCGCGTCAATCAGCAGCACTTGCTGCGCCCCCTCCAGAAGATCCAACAGGGTCAGCCCCACGGTACCGCCGTCAATCACCTCCACCCCCTCGGGCAATTCCATAGCGGCCAGCCTCTGCACTGCGACAATGCCGACACCATCGTCGCCCATGAGCGGGTTGCCGATACCGATTATGCGAATCGTTTCTGGCATAAAAATCCTTTTGCCACAGGACACAGAGAAAATCAGAAGACCAAAAACCAACGGTCCTTGAACCTTTAGCCCCTAGCCCCTAGCCGTCGATTTTGTCAAACAAAATCGACTCGAACAAGATGCGTCGAGCAGCTGATGCAGGGATCGTAGGCACGGATGAGCATTTCCAGGCGCTTGGCCAGTTCGTCCTGGGCCAGGCCGGTGAGGGTCGGGGTCAGGGCACAGAGATCGGCCTCGATGTTGGCGAGATTCTGGGCGGTGGGGATGATGCAGTCGGCTGCTTCGATGCAGCCGTTCTCATCGTAGGTGTAGGCATGAAACAGGGTTCCCCGGGGTGCCTCGATGGCGGCCGCGCCGGAACCGCCCCCCTGGGGCTCGGCGATCACCTCGGGCCGCAGCCCGGTAAGCAGCAGTTCGTCGATCAGGTGGATGGCCTCTTCGACGCAGTGAATCACCTCGACCAGCCGGGCGCTCAGGCTGGCATAGGGATTGACCGTCGCCTGGGTCAGCCCCAGGGCTCCCGCGACCTGGCGGGCCATGGGAGAGAGGGCGCCGAAGGCGTTTTTAAACCGGGCCAGCGGCCCGACCAGGTAGCTGCCGCGGGTCGCACGGGCAAACTTGGCGGTCGAATGGGGGACCAGGTACTCTTCGATGACCGATGTATACTCCTCGACCGGGGCGCACAGGCCGTCGCTTGAGACGAGGGTATGCCCCAGCACAGGGTATCCTGCGGTGCCGCTCAGACAGAGATATTCCGTCTCCCGGTCGAAGGAGGGTGTCCCAAAAGAGGCGAACAACTCCACAGTGGCCTCGAGATCCGGCAGGGCCTCGACCAGCCGCCGACGCAGTCCCTGCAGATCTGCCGCCTGGGGCAGGCTTGAGAAACCGCCAACGCAAGGGGTCACCGGATGCACCGGCCGCCCTCCCACCGCCAGACAGATGTCGTTGGCCAGTTTTTTCAGCCGCAGGGCCCGGGTCACCAGGTCTCGGCGGCTCTTGGCGAGCGGAAAGATACTGGCCACCCCAAGGTAGTCGGGCACGGCCATGAAATAGAGCTGGAGGATATGACTTTGCAGAATCTCCCCGTAGGCAAGCAGCCGCCTCAGCCCGCTGGTCTGCGGACTCACCTCGAGCCCCAGGGCCCGCTCGCTCGCCTCCAGGGAGACCAGGGTGTGAGAATTGGAACAGACCCCGCAGATCCGGGCAATGATCGGTGCAACGTCGCTGTAGTGGCGCCCCTTGAGCAGGCTTTCGAAGAACCGCGGCGATTCGATGATCTCCAACCGGCACTCCTTGAGCTGTCCGCTTTCGGCATCGACCACCAGGTTGGCGTGCCCCTCGATGCGGGCCATGTGCTTGATTTCGATTCTCATCCGGCTCTCCAGTTCAGCCAAAATCGTCTTTTTGCCACAAGGACACAGAGAAATTCATCTCATGGGCATCGCTGTGCTCTGCCCATCCTACAGTTGTCCTGAGAGGTCCCGTTGTAGGAGCGACTTCAGTCGCGAAGCTTTTGCTCTCCTGCCGACATTCGGGGCTTAAGCCGCTCCTTGCAAGCTACCTACTACCAAGCCAACGGAGTCTTCATGTTTTTCCTCTGAGACCTCCGTGACCTCTGTGGCTGTCAGTCTTTTTTGCCCCTGCCCTCAACATTGAAGGTCCGAAATTCCTGCAGGATTTCCTCCACGCTCAGCCCCTGCTCCTCAAGGATGCGATGGTAAGGGTCTGAGCGCGGATTATCGATCAGCCCCCGGCAACCGCGACAGCGATCGCCGGCCTCAATGCACAGCGCCTTGCAACCGGCCCGGGTGACCGGCCCCAGGCAGACCTGGCCGGCCTCAAAGGTGCATGGCAGCTCGGCCAGTTTGCACTCGACGCATAGCGAATAGCTAGGCAACTCTGGGGGACGCCCCACCAGCAGCGCCTGAAGCACGCTGAGAAACTCGCGCCCGTCGATGGGGCAGCCCGGCACCCGGTAGTCTACGGCCACCACTTCGGCCAGGGCCCGGGGCGGCTCAGTCATCATCTGGGGAAACTCGCCGCCGTACACCTCCTGCCGCAACTCTTTGAGGTCGCGAAAGTGACACAGGGCATTGACCCCGGCGGTATCGGCACAGGCGCCGAGGGCGACCAGGGTCGTGGTTTTTTTGCGAATGGCCCGTAACCGCTCTGCCTCATCGGGGCGGCAGATGCTCCCTTCGACAAAGGCAATATCCAGAACCTCGCTGGACTCCGAGCTGACCTCGCGAAATTCGACGATCTCCACCAGTTCGAGCAGTTCGAGGAGCTCGTCTTCGAGGTTAAGCACCGTCAACTGGCAACCCTCGCAGCCGGTAAAGTCGAAAAAGCCGATGCGCGGTTTCATCGCTCGATAGCCTCCCGCAGGTGTTTGATGCGGCTATAGGCAAAGATCGGCCCGCACTCGCAGACGCAGATGTCGTTGATCTGGCATTTGCCGCACTTTCCCAGCCCGCACTTCATGTGGCGTTCGAGGTTCAGGTAGATATCCTGCTCGGCGAATCCGAGGCGAAACAACAGCGGGTTGGTAAACCTGTACATGGCCGTCGGACCCGAGATTGCCACCGAGGTGCGCTGGGCATTGAGATCGAGATCCCGAAACAGGTGGGTAATGTCGCCATTGACCACGCCCCAGGGATTATCCGCCGCATCGACGGCAAACCGGCAATCGAGCAGTCCGCTGCAATGCCAGCTCAGCAGCTCGTCATGAAACAGAAAGGCCGAAACATCGCGGGCCCCGTACAGCAGCACCACCCTGCCGAAATCCTGGCGACGCGCCAGCACCGAGAGCAGCAGCGAGCGCAGGGTGATCATCCCCAGGCCGCCGGCGGCCAGCAGCAGGTCGCGGCCGACGAACTCCTCCAGCGGAAATCCCGAGCCGAAGGGGCCGCGAATCCCCACGGTATCGCCGGTCTTGAGCCGGTGCAGGGCCTGGGTCAGGTTGCCCTGGGCCCGCACCACCAGTTCGATATTCTGGCCGTCACCCGGCTCGGAGGCAATTGTAAAAGGGGCCTCGCCGAGGCCAAAGACCGAAACGGCCATAAAGGCCCCGGGGGAAAATTTCACCGGATCGGGCAGGCGCAGCCGAAACAGTTTCTCCTGCCCGGTCAGCCTTTCCACCGCGACGATCTGGGCCAGCTGAGGATGGTACTCGGCGCCGGGCGCATCGGCTAAAACCGGAACCGCCCGCTCCTGGTAGAGCCCCTGGAGAACCGCGCCCGGTTCAATGCGGGCCAGGCACTCGCGGCTGCAGCGGCCGCAGCCGACACAGGCCGTCCTCTGGTGTTTTTCCCACAGATACTTGTATTTGCGAAAAAACCGATGGCGCTGCCTGTCGGCCTGGTCGACACGGAATTCGCCTCCACCGGAGACCTTGGTGAACTGGTCGAACTGGCACGAATCCCAGGTCCGTACCCGTTCACCCCCGGCCAGGTCGAGATCGAGCTGGTCCTGGACGTTAAAGCAATAACAGGTCGGGCAAAGCAGGGTGCAGGCTCCGCAGCCAAGGCATTTCTCGCCGATCTTTCGCCAGACCGGGTGATCATAGCTTTCACCAAGCAACGGGGCCAGCGATGCCAGGGGAACCTGCAGGCTGCTCGAACACTGTTTGTCCTGCAGCGGCAGGGGCGACTCCCCCGCCCTGGCGGCCACACCAGGGACGAACTGCCCCAACAGCTCCTCGCCCCTGGCGCTGCCGGTCTGCACCAGGTAGCCGCCCTCGACACGGTGAAAGAAAAGGTCGAAACCGCTGAGAATCCGGTCGGTCCCAACGCTGGAGCAGAAACAATGCTCGTCAGGCACGCAGTCGACGCCGATCAAAATGGTCGCTTCGCGCTTTGCCCGGTAGGCACTGTCCGCCTCCCCTTCGAAAAGGCAGTTGTCCAGAACCTGCACGGCATGCAGGTCGCAGGGGTGCATACCGAAAATAACCCGGGGAGCTGCGGCCTTTTCGGCCTCGAGCAGCACCCGCCCACCGAGTTTGAAACGAAACAGTTTCTCCCAGTTGGGAAACAGAAATTTCTTCGGCGAATGAACCTGGGGAGAATACTCCAGCCGCAACTCGGCCGGGTCCTCGATCCGGTCGAGGGTCAGGCGCCCCCGTTTTTCACGGACTCCCACCACCTCAAAGGCAGCGGCCAGTCCGCGGACAAACAGGTCAACTTCAGCCCGGCTTATGGGCCGCCAGCACTGCTTATCACCGGCGAAAGGGTCGCTCGATTCTGCTGAAAGATTCATCAGTTGCAATTTTTCCGGAAACAAGTGGCTTTGATCCATTGAGACCCATTATAAAAAAACAGTTTACGGGATGCTTCGTCAGGGAGTCAAGCTGGGCAAAAAAAACCGGCCCGGTCGGCTGCTTGGTGCAGCCGACCGGGCCTTTTACAGGTTCAGGCCGAACGGGGTCGCTCTCTTCGTCCTCAGCACCGATAACCGTTCATGCTGAGCCTGTCGAAGCATTTTCCAACCGGGCCTTCGACAGGCTCAGGCCGAACGGGGTCGCTCTCTTCTGCCCCGCTACCGATACCCATTCATGCTGAGCCTGTCGAAGCATTTTCCAACCAGGCCTTCGACAGGCTCAGGCCGAACGGGGTCGCTCTCTTCTGCCCCGCTACCGATATCCGTTCATGCTGAGCCTGTCGAAGCATTTTCCGACAAGGCCTTCGACAGGCTCAGGCCGAACGGGATATTCTTTTAATGCTCACGTTCGAGGATCGGCAGGTAATTGACGCCGATCTTGTAGAGCAGCACGCCGAAGGCGACAAAGGCAAAAGTCACCCCCCACTCGCCCACCGAGGGGAAGTAGCTCCACTCCGGGCCCATGTCCATGCCGATGAGAAAGACGTTGAAGCGGTTGAGCACCACCCCGAGGATCACCGACACGGCGCAACCAAAGAGCCAGCGCATGTCTTTGCGAAGAACATCGCGCTTGAGCAAAAAGTAGGGCCCGGCAAAAAGCGCCAGCTCAAGCAAAAAGGCGTTGCCCTGCACGCTGCCGTCGAAGGCGCTGGCGAGCACCCCGCGGTAGGCCAGATCGCCCAGGCGCAACAGCAGGTAAGTGCCGAGAAACCAGGGGATGTACTTGGCGATGCCGGTCAAAAGCTCGGTCTCTGGCTTGCGGCCGAAAAGTTTGGCCGCCAGAGTCCCCTCGAAGATGACCATCGGCAGGCCGACGCTGACCGCCGAGGTCAGGAAAAGCAGCGGGGAGAGCGGCGTGTACCAGAGCTCGTGGAGCTTGTAGGGGGTTATGAGCATCATGGTCCCCAGCGACGACTGGTGGCCGAAGGAGAGGACCACCCCGGCGATGACGAAAAACGCCATGGTCTTGTTGCAGAACCAGTCAAGGTGGTGCAGCAACCAGTCGATCGGACCGTTGAGTTTCGCAAGAGGCCCGGGAAGCCGCACACTGCCCTTGAACTGCTCCACCACGTTGGGAACGTTCTCGATGGCCAGCACGCTGAGATAAAGCATGACACACCAGGCGACCTCGAAGAGCACCGAGGTGCCGTTCCAGTACACCAGGGCGTGCCAGATATTATAGTACTTGCCCAGGTCGAAGAAGACTGCCAGGCCGACGAGAAAGTAGCCGATGAAGGCGGTGAGGATCGCCGGGCGCACCAGGGCGTGGTACTTTTCGCGGCCGAAGATCTCGACAATCGCCGCGGTGGTGAAACCACCGGCGGCCAGGGCCACGCCGCAGGCGACGTCAAAGGCGATCCAGACCCCGAAGGGATAAGCAAAGGCGCTGCCTCAAAGCTCATCGTCACCACCTCCTTTGCCGGCCTGGCGCTTCTTGCGCTGGGTGTAGGCCATAATGCCGCCCAGAATGCTGTAGACTGCGATGGGCGGGATGAAGTACTGGAAAATGCGGTGCTGAATGCTCTCGGTCAAACCCGACACCGGCCGGTAGTCAAAATCCGGAAGCCCCAGTGCCGCGTAGTTGACTTGCTTTTTGGTCAGGTAAAGGACCCCGGTGCCACCGACCTCGTGCTCGCCGTAGATGGTCTCGCCGTAAAGCTGCGGGTCTTTTTCGATACGCTCACCGGCGATTTTGAGCAGATCGCTGCGTTTGCCGAAAGTGATGGCGCCGGCCGGGCAGGCGCTCGAGCAGGCCGTGGGCTGGCCGCCCTTTTCGAGGCGGGACTCACTGCACAGGGTGCACTTTCTGATGACCGGGATCGCCTTGTGCCACTCGAACTGGGGCACGCTGTAGGGGCAGGCAACCATGCAGTAACGACAGCCCATGCACATGCCGCCGTCATACTTGACCGCGCCGTTGGGCTGCTTTTTCAGCGCCCCGACGATGCAGGCCGACTGGCAGGCCGGGTCATTGCAGTGCATGCACTGCTGCTTGACGAAGGTCGCCTCGCCGCTTGTTTCGTCCTTATGCAGCTTGATCAGGGTGTAGGTATGCTCCGAGAGGCTGCGGGGCGAATCGTAGAGCTGGTGGCCGAGCTGCTGCTCTTCACCCAGGGTCGACTCGGGGTCCAGCTTGTTTTCCTTTTTACAGGCGACCATGCAGGCCTTGCAACCGATACAGCGGGTCGAGTCATTGAGCATCCCGTAGGCGTCGGGATGGGCCTCCTTGGGCCCGCGGGCCGCTGCGGGCGTTGCCATGCTGCAGGCTGTAGCCCCCCCGGCGGCGGCACCGATTTTGAGAAACTTTCTGCGATCGATATCCATCCGCTACTCCTCCCTGTCCTGGTCCTGCTGATTGTTTGCAGCCCCTTTCTTGAGGATGCGGACCCCAGCGGCGCCGGCTACGGCTCCAGCCACAGCGGCATAGCCGGGAGTCAGATCCACCGATGTCTTGCGGTCAGTGAACATGGTCGTAGGGGTACTCGGGTTCGACGCAGCCGTTGCAAGGGTGGCCATTGTCGATGCACCAGCTGGTGCCGCCGTTGAAACGCTTTTCGGGGCAGTTGGCGCGAGCCACAGGCCCCTTGCAGCCGAGCTTGTAGAGGCAGCCCTCGTCACCGAACTTCTGGGCGAAGCGGCCGGCGTCGAAGTGACCGCGCAGCGGGCAGTTGTCGTGGATCAGTTTCTTGTAGAACATCTCGGGGCGGTGGTGCTCGTCGACCTTCACCGACTCGGGCCCGCCGAGCAGCACCGCGGCCACCGTGCCGATGAACCAGTCGGGGTGGGCCGCGCAGCCGGGCAGGTTGATGGCCGGGGTGGAGATCCCCTTCTCGCGCATCACCTCGATCACCCCCTTGGAGCCGGTGGGATTCATGTTGGCCGCAGGCACCCCGCCGAAGGCAGCGCAAGTGCCGATGGCGATGACCGCCTTGGCCTTGCGGCTCAGCCGGTCGAGGTGTTCGACGGCGGGGATGCCGTGACCATGGCTTTCGCCGACCTCGCAGTGGCGTCCGCCGTCGGCGGTGGTGATCGAGCCTTCGACCACCAGGATGAAGGGCTTTTCTTCGGTGTCGTACATCGCCTGCATGGCCAGGTCGCCCGAGGCGGCCATCACCGTGGGATGGAAAGCCAGCTCGGTGTGATGGCCGGGCAGCACCTGGTCGAGCAGCACGTCCTGGATGCGCGGAGAGAGGGCGTTGAGCAGCGAAACGCTGCAGCCGCTGCAGGCGCCTGCGGCCAGCCAGATGATCGGGGTTTCCTGCACTGCGCTGGCAAAGGCCTTGCGCATCAGGGGGTTTTCAAAGATGTTGAGGCCAAGAACCGCGGCCCCTCCGGCGGAATATTTCAAAAATTTACGTCGTGAAATAGACATGTATATCTCCTGAAAAGCTTGGGAATACAGAAGATAGAAGGTTTTATTCTGTCTTCTGTCTTCTGTCTTCTGTCTTCTACATTCCCTGGTCGTTTTCGATTTCCTTCATAACCAACTCCACGGCCTTGCCCACAGCCGCCTGCACCTCGTCGCTCAGACCGATGCCGAGATTGGTGTGGGTCGGTTGCACCCCGATCACCACCGTCGATTTGGGCTTGCAGTCGACCAGCTCGCCCAGCCTGAGGGTCTCGAGCAGGCCGACCTGATGCAGGGAGTTCATCGGCAGCTCTCCCGCCTCGACCTGATCGGGGCTGAAGCGGTAGAGGGTGCCCGGTGCCTGGCCGCCGCGCACGGCATCGAGGACGATGAGCTTCTCCCGGTCGTGAAAGACGTCCATCAGGTCAATGGCCGAGGTCCCGGCGTCAAAGAGCTCCACCCCGCCGGGCAGCTCCCTCTGCTCGAGTTCGGTAAGAACCGCGTCGGCAAACCCGTCGTCTCCGCGCAGGATATTGCCGACCGCCATGACCAGCACCGGAGCCCGCTCGAACAAAACCGCGGCCTCCATTACTCAGCTCCGACGACGAAGCGGCTCAGATCCTCGCCCTTGGGTGTCACGACGTGGACGGCGCAGGACAGGCAGGGATCGTAGGAGCGAACGATGCGCACCAGCTCGAAGGGGTTGCGCTGGTCCTTGACCCTGGTGCCGATGAGCGACTGCTCGATGGGGCCGGGCTGACCATTGCCGTCCATCGGGCCGGCGTTCCAGGTCGTGGGGACCACGGCCTGGTAGTTCTTGGTCTTGCCGCCTTCGATGTCGATCCAGTGCCCCAGGGCGCCACGGGGCGCTTCCCACAGGCCCATGCCGCGGCCGGTGACCTCGAGGGGAAAATCGGTGAAGGTCGGCTGGCCCGGCTTGAGTTCCAGAGCCCAGGCCTTGAGCTTCTCGGCGACCAGCTTGCACTCGATAGCCCTTGCGGCGTGGCGGCCCAGCACCGAGAAGAGAGCTTCGGGGGATGCCTTGAAGTGCCCGAGCACTGCGCCGACCTGCTGCTGCACCTGCTGGTCGCCTGCAACGTAGGCAGCCAGCATCCGCGCCAGCGGACCGACCTCCATCACCTCGCCGTCATAGCGCGGCGACTTGCACCAGCTGTAGGCGCCGGCCTTGTCGCGGTCGGGAACGGTCTGGCCGTCGTAGGGGTGCAGGGGGCCGGTGTCCTGGTACCAGCTGCTCTGGACTTCTTCGGTGATCTTGGTGGGGTCGATGCGCTGCAGCTTGAGGTCTGCGCCGCGTACGATACCCTGGGGCAGGTAGCGCTGGCGCTTGGTCAGGTCGGGGTCGCTGTCGAGGTCGAACACCCCGAAGGACATGTACTGCTTGCAGCCGGTGCCGATACCGAAGTAATCGCTGTAGCGGCCGGCGACCATCAGCACGTCGGGCAGGTAGATGCTGTCGATGAAATCGATGAGCTGCTCGACCCGCCACATGAAACCGGCGATCTTGTCCAAGGTCGGAGCGGCGGTGGCGCCGCCGGCGACGATGGACATGTTGTGGGGCATCTTGCCGCCGAAGACCGACACCGTCTCATGAGCCAGGCGCCACCGCGGTGACATCGACATAGTCGAGAGCGGCCAGCTGGTAGAAATGCAGGATGTGGGACTGGACGAAGTTGGCCCCCTGGATCAGGTTGCGCAGCACGCGCCCGTTGTCTGTCAGAGCCCCGTTGACGCCGTAGGCCTCATCAAGGGCCAGGGCCGCCCCCATGCCGTGGGAGGTGGGGCAGACGCCGCAGATTCGCTGCATGATGCGGGCGGCATCGCGGGGGTCGCGCCCCTGCAGAATGTTTTCGAGCCCGCGGTACATCATCCCCGAGCTTTTGGCCTCTTTGACCACCCCGTCTTCGACCATCGCCTCGATCTTCAGGTGTCCCTCGATACGGGTCACCGGATCGATTACAATCTTGTTCGCCATAAAACTCCTCTCCTTACAAAAGGTATTTGAAATCGGCCGGGCTGGCCTATGGGTAAAAATGACCAAACCGGGCAACCTTGACACATGTCGAAGAGGAATCGGCAAGTTGCATGCCGCCAACACGCACCCAACAAAAAAGGCCGTTTAATAACGGCCCCTTAGGTCTTAAATTGTATACAGTGGACAGATTCGCCCTCAAGACCAAAAAGGACAGAATGTCACATTCTGTTTCTTTTTGGCCTTGAAGGCAGGTTCAAGGTGAAAGGTTCAAGGTCAAAGGTTTAAACCTGAAAGCAAAAGCAAGGCGGATCAAGGCTTCGGTGCTCGGTGTCAGTTTTGAGTTTTGAGTTTTGAGTTTTGAAACCTTGAACCTTGAACCTTTAACCTTGTTCCTTTGTGATTTGATACTGGGCGAGTTTGCGGTCGAGGGTCTTGCGGGAGATCTGCAGAATCTGGGAGGTTTTGAGCTTATGGTAGTGGGTCTGGCGGTAGACCTGCTCGATGTAGAGGGCTTCGAGTTCTTCGAGGGACATCTGCTCCTGGGGCAGGGCGAAATCGACCGGCTTGCCTTCGGCGACCTTCACCGGCAGGTGTTCGGCGGCGATTTCATTGCCTTCAGAGAGGATAACCGACATCTCGATGACATTTTCCAACTCCCTGACGTTGCCCGGCCAGTCGTAGCTGCGTAACTGGGCCAGGGCCTCGGGGGTGATCGACGGTGTCTCGCGGGTCGCGTACTTGGCGGCGAAGAACTCGGCCAGCGGGGCGATGTCATCGCGCCGCTCCCGCAGCGGGGGCACCTGCAGGCTCACCACGTTGAGGCGATAATAGAGGTCTTCACGAAAGCTGCCTTTGGCGACCTCCTCCTCGAGATTCCTGTTGGTCGCGGCAATAAACCGCACGTCGGCGTGGCGCACCCGGGTGGAGCCGACGGGAAGGAACTCCTTCTCCTGCAGCACCCTCAGCAGCTTGGCCTGCAGGGCCGGGCTGATGTCGCCGATCTCGTCGAGAAACAGGGTCCCCTTGTGGGCCTCCTCCACCAGCCCTCGCTGGGTACCCGAGGCGCCGGTAAAAGAGCCCTTGAGATGCCCGAAGAGCTGGCTTTCGAGCAGGGTATCGGTGAGCGCCGCGCAGTTGATGGTCAGAAACCGCTGCTCCCGGCGGCGGCTGGTATAGTGGATGGTCGAGGCCACCAGTTCTTTGCCGGTGCCGCTCTCGCCAAGGATCAACACGCTGGCCTCGCTGGGCGCCACTTTCCGGGCCAGTTCAAGCACCTTCTTGAAGGGGGTGCTCTTGGCCACAACCTGTTCGGGGTCGAAACGGCGCCTGATCTCCGCCTTGAGCGAGCGGTTTTCCTCCACCAGGCGGTTGCGCTCCACCACTTGCTCAACCAAGGCGCAAAGCTCCTCGGCAAGCAGGGGTTTGGCCAGGTAATCGCTGGCGCCAAGACGCATGGCTTCAACCCCGACGCGCACCGTGGCAAAGGCGCTGGTCACCACCACCGCCTGGTTCGGGTAAAGAGCCTTGATGCGCCGCAGCATCTCCAGCCCCTCGGTGCCCGGGGCTGCGGCATCGAGCAGAACCAGGTCCGGGCGCTGGTCCTTGAGTTCTTCGAGCCCCTTGAGCAATTGGGGACTTCCGCCAAAAGTTTCGGCCACATGCCCCCGTGCCTCGAGGGAATTTTTCAAGAAGTCGCGGGCTTCGGCCTGCGCGTCACAAATAAAAATTCGACCTTGTTCCATCGCTTGTACAACCCTGGTCAGAAAGGAAATAAAAGGCCCCCTTACCCTGGACCTCGAGGGGATAGGGCTGGAATTGGGGGGGAATAACCAGACCATAGCAAATGCCCGGTGGGCGCGGCAACGGGAATTTGTCCGGCGGACAGCCCGGAAAAGGTATACGCTATCCAAACCAGCCCGGTCTTGATTTTTTCTACACATTGCCCATATAGTGAGTTTTTCCGTTGACGGTATACACACCCCATTTTTCATCAGAGGATCAAAGCCTTGCACGAAGTCGGCATCACCCGCAGCATTGTCGAGATCGCCGAAAAAACGGCCCGCGACCAGGGGACAACCAAGGTCCTTTCGATCACCGTGGACATCGGGGCCCTCTCCGGAGTGGTACCCGAAGCGGTGGAATTTGCCTACGAAGCCTGCTCCAGAGAAACCCTGCTCGAAGGCGCCAGACTGATCATCAACCAGATCCCCGGACGAGGGCGCTGCCAGAAGTGCGCCACCGAATCGGACATTGACCGCTACACCTTCGAATGCCCGAACTGCGGCAACTTTGGCCTGGAGATTCTCCAGGGGGAAGAACTTCGCTTAACCGAAATGGAGGTCGATTGACCATGTGCATTGATTGCGGCTGCCCCGCGCCCCAGGGCGACGAGCACCATCATCACCATGACGAGCCCGCGAGCGCTCAGGGTAAAACGATCCGCATCGAAGAGGACCTGCTGGCCAAGAACGACCGCCTGGCAGGCACCAACCGCGCGGTGTTCTCTCAACAGGGGCTGTTCGTGCTCAACCTGGTCAGCTCCCCCGGTTCGGGCAAGACCTCGATCCTCGAGCGCACCCTTTCTGACATTGCTAACCAGCTCGGCTTCGCCGTGCTCGAAGGCGACCAGCAGACGGCCAACGACGCCGACCGCATCGCCGCCACCGGCGTGCCGGTGCGCCAGATCAACACCGGCGCCGGCTGCCACCTCGACGCCCACATGGTCGGCCATGGCGCCGCGCATTTCGACCTTGGCGCCACCGACATCCTGATGATCGAAAACGTCGGCAACCTGGTCTGCCCCGCCTCCTTC
>CALZIZ010000050.1 GCA_945787465.1 uncultured Desulfuromonadales bacterium | reverse complement strand
TGCCGTTCATGCTGAGCCTGTCGAAGCATTGGTTCAGCAGACTCTTCCAGGGCCTTCGACAGGCTCAGGCCGAACGGAGTGGAGCCAGCCCCACCACTGATAACACCAGACAAGGCACCAAGACACGGAGAAAACAATGCCAAATCTTTAAGAAAAAAATACTTTTACCGCTGGCGGGGATTTCTTGCCTCTCCGACCTTCTTGGTGCCTTGGTGTCTTCGTGGCCAACATTTTTTTGCCTTTATCGCCCCTACAAAAAAAAAGACCCCGCCAAGACGGGGCCAAAAAATTACAGGGGAGTTGAATAAACGGATCAGGGGGCAATCCCCTACGACTGCTTGAGATTGTCGGCCACCGCAAAGTTGCAACCGGTCTTCTCCTTGACCTGCTCGAGGCTCGAACCGGGGGGCAGTTCGGTCAGGGTCAGCCCCTTCTGGGCATCGACCTCGAACACCGCCAGGTCGGTCACGATCATATCGACGCAGTTCTTGCCGGTCAGGGGCAGGGTGCACTCCTGCATGATCTTGGGCGAACCGTCCTTGGCGCAGTGATCCATCATGATGATGATCTTTTTGACCCCCGAGACCAGGTCCATGGCCCCGCCCGGCCCCTTGACCATGGCGCCGGGGATCATCCAGTTGGCCAGATCGCCGTTGCATGAGACCTGCATGGCGCCAAGCACCGAGAGGTCGATGTGACCGCCCCGGACCATGGCGAAGGATTCGGCGCTGTCGAAAAAGCTCGAACCCGGCAGCCAGGTCACGGTCTGCTTGCCGGCATTGATCAGGTCGGCGTCCTCTTTGCCTTCTTCGGGGAAGGGGCCGACGCCGAGCAGGCCGTTTTCGGCATGCAGGGTGACGGTGATTCCTTCGGGGATGTAGTTCGCCACCAGGGTCGGCATGCCGATGCCGAGGTTGGCATAGTCCCCGTCCTTGAATTCCTGGCTGATCCGCCTGGCCATCCATTCGCGAACCTCGGTAAAGCCCTTGACCGTCACCTTGCCGGCCAGGGTGCGCTGCTCGATGGGCTTAACGTAGCTGCAGCCCACAAGGATGCGGTCGACGTAGTTGCCTGGGATGTGGATTTCGTGGGGATCAAGCTCCCCTGCCTCGACCAGTTCTTCGACCTCGACGACCGTGACCCGGGCCGCCTTGGCGCACAGGGGGTTAAAGTTGCGGGCCGTCTGGCGGAAGGTCAGGTTGCCGGCCTTGTCCGCCTTCCAGGCCTTGACGATGGCCAGATCGGCGACGATGCTCTCTTCGAGCACATACTCTGTGCCGCCGAACTCGGCGGTCGGCTTCCCTTCGGCCAGGGGCGTGCCGAAGGCCGTGCGGGTGTAAAAGGCCGGGATGCCGGCGCCTCCGGCCCGCAGCTTCTCGGCCAGGGTGCCCTGGGGCGTCAATTCGAGCTCCAGTTCGCCGCTCAGAAACTGTTTTTCGAAAATGGCGTTCTCGCCGACATAAGACGAGATCATCTTCTTGATCTGCCGGGTCTGCAGCAGCAGGCCGAGCCCGAACTCATCGACCCCGGCGTTGTTGCTGACCACGGTGAGTTCTTTTGCGCCGGTGTCGCGCAGCGCGACGATCAGGTTCTCGGGGATGCCGCACAGGCCGAACCCACCGGCAGCTATGGTAATACCGTCGTTGACCAGGCCCCCCAGCGCCTCGGCCGCATCGGAATAAATCGGTTTCATCGCTTAACCTCCAGAGTGTGGTGAAATCAGATCCGTTCGAACAACACGGCAACCGCCTCGCCGCCGCCGATGCACAGGGACGCCACGCCGTACTTCTCGCCGCGGCGCTTCATCTCGCGGATCACCGTGGCCGCCAGGCGACCGCCGCTGGCGCCGATGGGATGGCCGAGGGCCACCGCGCCGCCGTTGACGTTAAGCTTCTCCAGCGGCACCCCGAGCTGCTTCTGGCACAGCACCGCAACTGCCGAGAATGCCTCATTGATCTCGAACAGGCCGACATCGTCGAGTTGGAGGCCGGCGCGGGCCACGCACTTGCGCACCGCCTCCACGGGGGCATCGCCGAACCGGTTCGGTGCCATGCTGTGGGTGGCCGATGCGACCAGCCGCGCTACCGGTTTGAGATTGAACTTGGCGAGCGCTTCTTCACTGACAATCAGCGCCAGGGCCGCACCGTCGTTGATGGTCGAGGCGTTGCCGGCGGTGATGCTGCCGTCCTTTTTGAAGACCGGCCGCAGGCTGGCGAGCTTCTCGATATTGCCGCGGCCAGGCTCCTCGTCCTCGGCGATGGTCAGATCCCCCTTACGGCTCTTTTTCACCACCGCAATCAGTTCATCGCTGAATATCCCCTCGGTCACCGCGGCCTGGGCCAGGCGGTAGGAGCGGGCGGCATACTCGTCCTGCTCCTCGCGGGTGATGCCGTTTTTCACGATCCACCCTTCGGTGAAGTCGCCCATGTGCATCCCCGAGTCGGGGTCCTGCAGGCCGTCGGAGATCATCAGGTCGAGCATCTCCCCGCTGCCCATGCGCTGGCCGAAGCGGGCCTTGGGCAGCGCGTAGGGGGCCAGGGACATGCTCTCCATGCCGCCCGCGACCACCACGGATGATTCGCCAAGGCGGATGGAATCGGCAGCCAGCATCATAGACTTAAGGCCGCTGCCGCAGACCTTGTTGATGGTCATGGCATGCACGCTGTCGGGCAGGCCGGCCTTCCGCATGGCCTGCCGGGCAGGCGCCTGGCCGCAGCCGCCCTGCAGCACCTGACCGATGATCACCTCGTCGACCTGGTCGCCCGGCACCGGGTTGCGCTTGAACAACTCGCTGATCACCTGCGAGGCAAGTTCAGGGGCGGGCACACCGGCAAGGCAGCCGCCAAAGGAGCCAAACGGGGTGCGCAGAGCCTCGACAACAAAAACGTCTTTCATGGATTTTCTCCGCTTGCGGGTTGGTTATGTTATTTACCGGGATGACTTTGTTGGGTCGCAAGGAGCCAGTCAGCAACCGAAGTGTATCTACCGGCTGCAGAAATTCAAACAACCTATCAAGGCTCTTCTCCAAAAACGGCCCCTTCCCACACCAAAACTGTGTCAATAGTTTCGGGATGGATACTACCAATGTATTAAGCAAGGGCCGTTCCAATCTGCTAAACCGAACAACTTCAAAGACTTACACACAGAAGAAGGTGGACAGCGTCAAGGCAATTGATTCACCAATGAATCACTATGCCCTTCAGGGGGCAGATTTCCCACCCCAGGTCCACCTCTCCTTCTCTGATTATACATTGAATCTATGATTCATTTCTTAATCACCCCTGTCAGCGACCATCCTCCGGGCAAGCCCAGACGCCCCTTGTGACCCCTGGTCAGTTATGCTATTTTTGCGCTGCAAGTGACAGTTTTTTCAAAGATGTCAGCTCCTGCCAACCCCTTGCCCCCTGAATGAGAGTCAATGGATCCAAAACAATCATTGCTCAGGCAGTTGCCTGCCGTGGACCGGGTTTTGAACGCCCCTCCCCTTGCGGATCTGGCCGAAAAGCTGCCCCACGCCATTCTCCTTGAATCGGCCCAGAAAGCCGTGGCCGATCTTCGCCGGCAGATCCTCGATCAACCGGCAGCCATCGAGGACGCCCAGTTGAGCCCCGAGGCGGTTTCGGCAAGGGCCCTGGCGCTGGCCCGGCAGGCCCTGCGCCCCTCGCTGCGCCGGGTGATCAACGCCACCGGCACGCTGCTGCACACCAACCTCGGCCGGGCCCCCCTGAGCGCGGCCGCCCTGGAGGCGGTCAACGAAGTCGCCCGCTCCTACTCAAACCTGGAGTTCGACCTCGACAGCGGCGGACGCGGCCATCGCTATGCCCACGTCGAAGAACTGCTCTGCCGACTGACCGGCGCCGAAGCGGCTACGGTGGTCAATAACAATGCCGCCGCGGTGCTGCTGAGCCTCACCGCCCTCGCCAAGGGCCAGGAGGCGATACTCTCGCGCGGCGAACTGGTGGAGATCGGCGGGGCCTTCCGGGTGCCTGACGTCATGGCCTCGGGCGGGGTGATGCTGCGCGAGGTCGGCACCACCAACAAGACCCACCTGCGCGACTACCGCGATGCGATCACCGATCAGACCGGCCTGCTTCTCAAGATTCATACCAGCAACTACCGCATCGTCGGCTTCACCGCCGCGGTCACTGCGGCAGAGCTGGCCGAACTGGGCCGGGAGCGTAACATCCTGGTCATGGAGGATCTGGGCAGCGGCATGCTCATGGACCTCTCCGCATTCGGCCTGCCCCAGGAGCCGACGGTCAAAGAAACGGTCGCCGCCGGGGTCGACGTGATCACCTTCAGCGGCGACAAGCTGCTCGGCGGCCCCCAGGCCGGGATTATCGTCGGCCAACGGGCCGCCATCGAAAAAATCCGCCGCCATCCCATGGCCCGGGCGCTGCGCATCGACAAACTCACCCTGGCTGCCCTCGAGGCGACCCTGCGCCCCTACCTCGACCAGCAGCAGGCGCTGCGCGAGATCCCGGTGCTCAACATGCTGGCGGTCCCCGCCGCAGAGCTCGAAACGCGCTGCCAGGGCATCCTCCGGCAGCTGAGTGCAGTCCTCGGCGATAAGGCGAGCCTGGAGGTAGTCGCCGAAACCTCCACCGTCGGCGGCGGCGCCCTGCCGCTGACCCAGCTGCCCGGTTTCGCCCTGGCCCTGGTGCCCCAAAAGATCTCGGTGGACGAACTGGCCGCCCGGCTGCGCCGCGCCCCCGTGCCGGTGATCGGGCGCATCCAGGAAAACCGCCTGCTGCTCAACCCGCGAACCCTGCAGGCAGGCGAGGAAGGTGAACTGGGCGAGGCCCTTGCTTCGGCTTTGGGATCAACCGAATCCGTGAGGAGGTAGGAGCGGTAGGGTGGGGCCTGCCCCACCACGTTCGACTCCGACCCAGGTTCGATTCCGACCCAGGTTTGGTGGGGCAGGCCCCACCCTACTACTGCCATATGCATGGTTGCAGAACATCGGTGGCGCGCTGACAAACACACCGGTTGATGAATCAATAAAGGACTGACATGAGTGCTGCTACCCCCCATCCGGTCATTATCGGCACCGCCGGCCACGTCGACCACGGCAAGACCGAGCTGATCCGCGCCCTGACCGGCCGTGAAACCGACCGCCTCAAAGAAGAAAAAGAACGCGGTATCTCCATCGACCTGGGCTTTGCGCCGTTCAAGCTGCCGAGCGGGCAGATCGCCGGGGTCGTCGATGTGCCCGGCCACGAGCGTTTTATCCACAACATGCTCGCCGGCGTCGGCGGCATGGACCTGGTGCTGCTGGTGGTCGATGTCAACGAAGGGGTCATGCCCCAGACCCACGAACATCTGCAGATCCTCGAACTGCTCGGCATCCCCCGGGGCATCATCGTGCTGACCAAGTGCGACCTGGCCGAGGAGGACTGGATCGACATCGTCGAGGAGGAGGTGCGCGAAGAGGTCTCGGCCACCTTTCTCAAAGACGCCCCGGTGAGCCGGGTTTCATCGATCAGCGGCCAGGGCATCCCCGAGCTGGTGCGGACCATCGAAGAGGCCCTGGGGAACATCCCGCCCAAAGATGCCGACGGCCCGATGCGCCTGCCCCTCGACCGGCACTTTACCGTCAGCGGCTTCGGCACCGTGGTCACCGGCACCTTGCTATCGGGCAGCGCCCGCCCCGGCGATACGGTGGAGGTTCAGCCGCCGGGCATCGAGGTGCGCATCCGCGAAGTGCAGGTGCACGGCAAGAAGGTTGATTGCGCCGAGGCCGGGCAGCGGGTCGCCCTCAACCTGGCAGGGCTTGAGCGGGAGCGGATTCAGCGCGGTTCGGTGGTCGGTACCCCGGGGATCTTCGAGCTGACCGAGCGCCTCGATGCCCGCCTGAGCCTTTTGCCCGAGGCCCCGCGCCCCCTGAAGTTTCGCGATCCGGTACACTTTTACCTCGGCACCGCGCGGGTGGTCGGCATCGTCGCCTTGCTTGACCGCGACGAACTCAAACCGGGCGAGAGCGCCATTGTGCAGATCCACCTCGACCGCCCCCTGGTCGCCCACCGCCAGGACCGATTCATCATCCGCTCCTACTCGCCGATGACCACCATCGGCGGCGGCCTGGTCATCGACCCCAGTCCGGTCAAGCACAAGCGCTTCCGCACCGAGATCATGCAGGCGCTGGCCGAACTCGAATCGGGGGAAAAATCCTTTTTGCTGCAGAAGCTCTCCGACCAGGGCTGCCTGAAGGTCAAGGACCTGGAGCAGATCTCGGGCCTCGGACGCGAGCGCATCGCAGGGCACCTGCAGCAGCTCGCCGACGAGTCAAGGGTCCTGCAGCTGGGCGATCAGTGGGTGACGGTTGAGACGGTGCGGGCATGGCGCCACAAGCTGGTTGAGCAGACCGGGCGCTTTCATGCTGCAAACCCCCTGCAGCCCGGCATCCCCCACGCAACGCTTAAAGGGGCCCTCCCCGCTCAGTTCGCTCCCAAGGGGTTCGACCAGTTCCTCGGGATGCTGCTCGAGCAGGGCGAACTGGTGCAAAAGGGAGAATGGCTTCGCTGCCCCGATTTCGATCTGCGTCCCACCGAGGACCAGCAGCGGCAGATCGACCGTATCGAGGCCGCCTACCGCGAGGACGGCCCCCTGGCCAAAAACAAAAATGAAATGCTCGATCGTCTGGGCATCGACCACGCCGGCAGCGAGCCCTATTTCGCCTACCTCTTCGGCTGCAGACTGCTGGTCAAGCTCAACGAGGAGAGCTTTCTTCACATCGATACCTACTGCCGGGCCATCGACACCCTGCGGACCCACTTCGCCAAGCAGGAGACCCTGACCCTTGCCGAGTTCCGCGACCATATCGGCAGCGCCCGCAAGCAGGTGCAGGCCCTGCTCGAACACTTCGACAGCCTTAAATACACCATGCGCCAGGGCGATCACCGGGTGGCTTGGAAACTGCCGAAAGGCGGTGACAGGTGACAGGTGACAGGTGACAGGCAAAAACGTAGGGCGGGCACTGCCCGCCGACAAGCAGAAAAGCCAGAGCTGGGGGAATTCCTACCCAACTGACAACTGACAAGAGAATTTAACCTGCAGTCCCAGGACAACCCTATGACCACAAAAATGACAAAACTCACCAGCCTGGCCCGCAGCAGCGGCTGAGCTGCCAAACTGGGCCCCGAGCCCCTGGCACAGGTGCTGTGTCAGCTTCCACAATCAAACGACCCGAATCTGCTCTCTGCTGCCATCCCTTTTGCCGATGCCGGGGTTTACCGGCTTGACGAGCAGCGGGCCCTGGTGCAGTCGCTGGACTTTTTCACCCCGGTGGTTGATGACCCGTTTCGGTTCGGGCAGATCGCCGCGGCCAACGCTCTTTCGGACATCTACGCCATGGGCGGAACCCCGCTGACGGCGCTGAACCTGGTCGGTTTTCCCAGTTGCAGCCTCGGCACCGAGCCTCTCGTGCGCATCCTGCAGGGCGGCGCTGACAAGGTCGCCGAGGCCGGCGCGGTCATCGTCGGTGGCCACACCGTCGAAGACGAGGAGCCCAAGTACGGCCTGGCTGTCACCGGGCTGGTCGACCCGCGGCGGATGGTCACCACCGTCGGCTGCCAACCGGGTGACCGGCTGATCCTGACCAAACCGCTCGGCACCGGCATCCTGACCACCGCCCTGAAAGGCGAGCTGCTCGATGAAGCCGCCATCGAAGCGGCGGTCTCAGGCATGACGACCCTTAACCGGGCCGCCTCGGCCGTCATGTTAGAGATCGGCGTATCGGCCTGCACCGACGTCACCGGTTTCGGGCTGCTGGGGCACGCCCTGGAAATGGCCGAAGCCAGCGAGGTCGCCCTGGTCATCGAGGCACAGGCCCTGCCCGCCTATCCCCGGGTGCTGGAGATGGCCGCCATGGGGCTGATCCCCGAAGGCAGCTACCGCAACCGTGATTACTACCTGCCCCGGGTCGAGCAGAGCGGCTCCATTCCCGTTGAGGCCCTCGACCTGCTCACCGATCCCCAGACGTCAGGCGGGTTGCTGATGGCCGTGGCAAAAGAGAAGGCGTCCCTGCTGCAAGAACGACTGAAAGCTGCGGGCTGCGGAGCTTACCTGATCGGATGGGTGGAGAGTGCCGCTGCGGGGAAGCTGCGGATCAGATAAAAGGCTTCGCGGCTAAAGCCGCTCCTACAAGGGCTCGCAACCCCTGGATGCTGCCTTTCATTTGTAGGAGCGACTTCAGTCGCGAATGTTCGCAGGACACAAAGGCTTTGCGGCTAAAGCCGCTCCTACAGGGGGCAGCAACCCTCAGATGAGATTTTTCTGGGGCCACTTTTTTACCGCGACTGCCGGTAAAACGACATATCCTGAATGCTATATGCTCATTTTTTTTGTTTTAATGCCAGGAGGCCTGATATGCGAAGGATCCCTTTTGTCTCGACCCTGCTCTGCCTCCTGCTGCTCGTCCCGGCGCTGGCCGGGGCCCGTTTCGACACCAGGCTTAACTGGCAGACCCTCGAAACCGAACACTTCCTGATCCATTATCACGGCGGAGTGCAGCCCGTAGCCGAACAGGCCGCCCGCATCGCAGAAGACGTCCACCAGCGCCTGACCGGGCACCTGCAGTGGCAACCCTCTGCCAAAACCCACCTGATCCTGGCCGATGTTTCCGACGCCTCCAACGGCCAGGCCACCCCTTTTCCCTACAACCGCATCATCGTCCACCTCAGCCCGCCCCTCGAAGAGCCGCTGGCCCTGACTGACCGCGAAGCCTGGCTGCGAATCGTGCTGACCCACGAGTATGCCCATATCCTGCACCTCGATACGGTGCGCCGCTATCCCTGGTTTTACCAGAAGCTCTTCGGCCGGGCCTATTTTCCCAACCTCTTCCAGCCCCAGTGGCTCATCGAGGGGATTCCCACCTACCTGGAGACGGAAGCCACCTCGGGCGGGCGGGGCCGGTCGAGCTATACCGATATGGTGCTGCGCATGGCGGTGCTCGAAGAGCGCTTTCCCAGCCCGGCCCAGGCCGGGGTCTTTCTCGACAGCTGGCCTGATGGAGAGGTCCCCTATCTGTTCGGCACGGGGTTTGTCGAACATCTGAGCGGCAAATACGGCCCGCAGATCATTGCCGACTTCAGCCACACCTATGCCGGGCGCCCCCTGCCGCTGATGGTCGATTCTTCGGCCCGAATAGCCCAGGGCACAACCTTCAAGGCCGAGTGGCTGCAATGGCAGCAGGATTTGCGCAAAAAATACCGGAAGGTCGAAGAACGACTCAACGCAGAGGGACTCACCGACTACACCCGCTTGAGCCAGGAGGGTTTCGAAAACATCTTCCCTTCCCCCTCCCCTGATGGCAAGCAGCTGGTCTACTCGGCCCAGACCAGCGACCGTCCCGCCGAATTGCGGCTGATGCAGACCGACGGCAGCTCGGGCAAAACCCTGATGCGCCGCCTCTTCACCCCGGCAAGCGCAGCGGTCTCCTGGCTGGCTAAGGGCCAGGGGCTGGTTTACTCAAAGCTTGACCGCGACGCCCACGACAACCTCTATTTCGACCTTTATTCCTACGACCTGCAGCAGGGCCGGGAGATGCGCCTGACCCGTGGCCTGCGAACCGGAAGCCCGGATGTTTTACCCGCCGCGGGAAAAATCATCTTTGCAACCTACGCTCTGGGCAAAAACCGCCTTGCCACCGCAGACATGAGTGGGCAGAACCTGAGTTATCTAACGAGCGAAGCCGACAACAGACTCTTCTTCTCGCCAAAGTGGTCTCCGGGCGGCGATAAAATAGCCGTCGGGACCAAGACCGCCACGGGAAAATTCATCATCCAGCTCCTCGATGCCGCGGGCGTCCTGCTGGGCGAAATCCCCCACGGCGATGCCATCAACACCAGCCCGGCCTGGAGCCCCGACGGTCAAACTCTCTTTTTCACCTCGGACCGCAGCGGCATCTTCAACATCTACGCCTACAGCCTGGGGGACCAGACCCTTGCCAGGGTCAGCAACCTGCTCGGCGGCGCCTTCTCCCCGGCGGTTTCGGCCGACGGCAGGGCTCTCTACTTTTCGGCCTACCATGCCACAGGCTTCGATATCGCCAGCATGCCCCTGGCCCCCGAAGACTGGGTGCAGCTCGCCAGCTCGCCCGTCCTCCTGCAGGAAGAGCCTGACCACGCGCCTTCAGTTGCCCAGGCTGAAGTTGAACCTCGGCCTTATTCTCCCTGGGCTTCCTTGCTGCCCCACCACTGGTTTCCGTGGCTCGGCAGCGACGAAGAAGGGACCATGCTCGGCGCCATCACCTCGGGGCAGGACCCCCTCGGCCACCACAACTACGCCGCCACCTACCTCTACGGGTTTGACAGCGGCCGCTCGGCTTACCAGCTGCTCTACCGCTACGACGGCATCTATCCCGAGCTGAGCCTGTTCGCCTCGGACCAGGACGTGGTTCATGTCGACTTTTTTCCCGGCGACAACGACTACTGGGAGCGCCGGCGCAGCTTCGGCTTCGATCTGCGCATCCCCTTTGCCGGGGTCTGGTCGCGCCACTCGTTGATCCCCGGTTATCGCTACCAGAAGTTTCGCGGCCTCACCGACTCGCCCTTCAGCTTTCCCGACCCGGATGAGGGTCAACTCTCGGGTTTGCGCCTGACTCACTTGTTCGACAACTCGGTCCGCCCCCCCCGGGCGATCAGCCCCGAAGAGGGCCGGCGGGTTGCGCTGGCGGTGGAACATAACAACAAGGACCTGGGCAGCGACTTTTCGTTGACCAAGTACAGCGCCGACTGGCGCGAGTTCACCGCCCTGCCCTGGTCGCGCCACCATGTGCTCGCCACCCGGATCTTCGGCGGAATGGCCCGGGGCGACGTCCTCGACCAGAGGGCCTTTCAGGTCGGCGGCGACCTGCCCGGCGACCTGCTGACGGGCATCGACAGCGAATTTCTGCCCCTGCGCGGCTACGGGTTCAACGAGTTCCGCGGCCAGCGGGCGGTGCTCGGCAGCCTCGAATACCGCTTTCCCATCACCAACCTCGAAAAAGGCCCCGGCAACGGCCCGCTCTTTTTCCGCCGCCTGCACGGCGCCCTCTTTTACGAGGGGGCCGACGCCTTCGATTCGGGCGGCATCCGCCTGAGCGATTTTCGCACCTCCGCAGGCGGTGAGCTGCGCCTCGATGCCGACCTTGGCTATTTCATCCCCCTGACCCTGCGCCTGGTCGCCGCCAGCGGTTTCGATGAAGAGGGCGAGGACCAGCTCTATCTCTCCTTCTGGCTTCGGTTTTAAAGAGCACCGCCCCACCAGATTCGGTCGGGCGTTGCTGTAAGCTGTCGAGGCTCTGTCCAGGCGCCTCTTAGATCATCCGGAGCGAGGGCCCATGATTGAAGATTGTGCGGGCCGCGCCGCGTCTGGAGCCCCCGGCATGGAAAATCGCCCCAAATCGGCTATCATAGGTATATAAATAAAAAATAATTTTTCCAGGGCCAGTATCAAGGGGAAAGGAGCGAAGGGGATGAAAGAAACACATGGGCAGGAAATCGAGGCAAAACTTCGCCAATGGGCCGATGAGATCGAAGCCTTGAAGGCCAAGTCCAGGCTCGTGGGCGGATTTGAAAAAAAGACCATGGACATGCACATCGAGGATTTAAACGAAAAAAAACAAAGGCTGCAGAAAAAACTGGAAGAGTTGAAATTGGCCTCGGACGAGAAGTGGCCCTCTTTCAAGCCGGGCCTGGTGAAGGCCGTGAAGTCCTTGCAGGATGAATTCTCCAAGGTCCTTTCAAAATCCAAATAATGCGCTGGCTTGTAACTGTAGTTTGGTGCCACCTAAAAAATTGGGGCCTGCGACAAAAGAATCAGCCTACAGATCTCCGGTCAGCTTCTGCAGCGCATAGATCTTGGGGTTTAGATTTTTTACGCAGGCGATAATCTGCCTAAGTCCCTCATTATCGATGCCGCATTCTTCATCCTGCCCCTGGAACCAGTCATGCCCCTTGGGCAGTTCGCAGTACTTACCATCACGCAGCAGGGAAACATCGACCAGGTCATTGACCCGCCCCTGTTCTTCCCAGGGATCGCGGTAGGTGAACTGGCGGGCGACGATATGCAGGCCCATGCCGTTTTCGAAAACAGCCTTGACCTCGAAGGAGAACTCCCGGGGGGCACTGTAATGCTCGGTACGCCCGGAGCGGGCGGCAACCTGGGCGCCGGCCTCTTCGAGCAATTCACGAACGGAATCCACGGTCATCGGTTTGAGTTGATCCATTGGTGTAACCCCTTAAAATCGTAATATGTAATTTGTGATGAGTGATAAGTGAAGGTCATATTACACATCACTTATTACTCATTACGCCTTTTGCTTTTTGCCTACCAAGGTTTCTCAAGCTTCCAGCCGCAGCTCTAATCCCCACTCCGCCGGTTTCTGACCATCTTTGGTGAGCACCCAGAGGGTCGGAAATTCCATCGTCTCGGGTGCCTCGCCATAGCCGTCGGTGAGATAGACGACCGCTGCCGGGCGCGGCTGCATGGTTTTTGCGTAGTCGAAGACCGGGCGCAGGTCGGTGAAGCCGCCGCCTTCGTAGACCTCGGCGACAATGGAGGAGCCGCGAAAGCTGTCGATGCGCTGGATGCGGCTTCCGGCATAGAGGACGGTGATCAGGCTGTCGCGGCCGCGGGCGATCTGCACCAGTTCGTGGGCGAAGGCCTCGCGCAACTCTGTAAGGTCGGTGGAATCGCTGACGTCGACCCCCACCAGCAGGTTGAGACGCTGGCGCTTGCGGGTGCCCGGGGTATTGTGGGCGAAGCGCCGGTGTTCGCGCTTCCAGGTGCTTCTGCGCCCGACCCTGCCTGCGGTGGCGACGAACTGGCGCAGCACCTGTCTCCAGGGGATGGGTGAGGGGGCAAGCAGCCCCTCGACCAGCTGGCGCACATCGCCTGGAACCTCGCCGCGGCTTTTGCGCCAGGCATCGCGAACCATGCCCCGCACCACCTCTTCGGCCAGGCCCTGCGGGGTGCTGTCGGCCTGGTTCCAGATACGATGATCGTCCAGCGTCTGAGACGCCCGGGCCTCCACGGCCACCTCTGCTGCCCGCCCCTGTTCGGCGTGGTCGCCGAGATCCTCGGCGGCGTTGCCAAGCCCCTGCCCTTCGAGGTTGCCGGTATCAAAGGAGCGGCGCAATTCGGAATAATATTCCTCGGCGGCCAGCCCCTCTGCCAGCCTGTGCCGGTCCGGCAGGGCCGCCTGGGGCGGCAGGCCTTCGATAGACGGGTTAATCGCCAGGTCGCAGGCGATGTCCCAGCGGTGAGAGTTACGCTCCTTACCCCGCGCCATGTGCAGGTGCAGCACATGCTTGAGCACATGTTCGAGCAGCGCCCGCTGCTCGCCGGGGGTAAACTCGGAAAAAACCTGCGGGTTCACCACCAGCGTCGGGGTGCCGTTGCAGATGGTCGTCCCCAGGGCCAGCCCGCCCGAAACCGCCCGCCGCCGAAAACCAAGCAGAAAATGCCCGTAAAAGGGATGGCTCTTCAGCAGCCGCACCACCGCGTTTTCCAGGCAACGCAGCCCGTCGGAATGGGTGTGTTTTGTATCCGGAAGGGTCAATAGCCTCACCAGCACCCGGCGGGCAGTGCCCGCCCTAAGGGTCTTTAATTCAAAACTAAAAATTCAGAATTCAAAATTGCCTTCAAGAGGCTTCTTTACTGATCGCCTCAATGACCTCGAAAACCACGGCATCATACTTGTCCTGCACCAGAACCGTTGCCACGGCGGGGATTTTCACCAGCGCCTTGACCAGCCCGAAACGCATGTCCCGAGGCAGCGCGCCGATGTAGTTGATCAGGTTCTGCTCCTGGGGCTCGGAAAGCTCCTGGGTCATTTCGAGTGTAGTGATCAGTTCGTTCATGGTGACCGCCTGCTGATCGTCGCGTTGGCCGTAGACCCGATCGGCAACACTCTGCCAGTCATTGAGAACCTGCTCGGCGGTCACCGGACGCTGCTGCTGCTCGGTGCACCAGCGTAAAAAACTGACCGCAGCCTCCTTGCCGATAATCCCGGCATAGACTTCCATCTCCAGGTCTTTGGGAAAGCGGCAGTTGCGGCGCAGGGTGCTGACCATCTCCCAGGCCCGCTCCGTCGGCTCCATCTGCATGTCGACCGAACTGCCCCCACTGGCAAGCAGATTGGGCTATCAAGGGTCGCGACCTGGTAGGTGCCGTCGGGGGGATTGATCGACACCACCACCTTATGCTCTCGATCAAGCTTATGGGTATGCAAAGCACGCTGCTGGCCTTCGGCAGGCGGTTCTACAAACTGAAAGATCGCCTGAAGGGTGTCCTCCTGCTGGGCGCGGTTAAGCTCGTCGCAGTGAATAACGGTCTTGGCCGCCTGCTCGGTGGGCCACCAGCTGGGCCTCGACCAGTGCATGACATCATCCTGTCGGTAAGGGATGCCCACCAGGTCACCGACCTCCATCTGCCCCAGCCTCAGCGGCACGTAGCGGCGATCGATGTCGCGGCAGACCTGGATAATTCCGGCCGTTTTGCCAACCCCGCGGTGGCCGACAACGCAGGGAGTCAGCTCCGTCCTGGTCAGGATCTCCCTGAGCACGGTTTTCATCTGTTCAACGTTCATGACAAACGAATTTCCTCACTTGGTTTCTGCCCGAAAAAAGGTTCTGCCCCACCCATCCCGGTCTTCGGCGAAAAAACCACCCGGGTTGGGGCGATGGTTTACAGAATACCCCGAACCCCTTTTTCGTGTCCACCTGGGGGAAAAGGGCCAAACAGTTCACAGGCGGTTGTTCCCGATGGGCTTTTCGTCTAAGATAGTTACATCAAATCGCCAAACAAAAAGGTAGGGTCAATTATATGTTCGGTCTCGGTCAAATGGAACTTATCATCATCGTCGCCCTGGTGGTCCTAAACCAAGCAGGATCTCCGCAGCACCTTCAGCCTTAGTGGCCTGTTCGACAAGAAGGATAAGGATTCTTAGGCTGACAATCGGTGGGGCAGGCCCCACCTGTCACCACCGACCTGCCGCTATAAGAAAAGCCCCCGTCTAGTGCCGGGGGCTTTCTTGTTTTGTTTAACCGACTTCGAAATCAGGCCAGCTTCTTGGCCGCTGCAAGGGCTGCGTCGTAATCAGGCTCTGCGGTGACCTCCTTGACGATCTCCCGGTAAGCGACCTTGCCGTTGGCGTCGATAACCACGACCGCCCTGGCAAGCAGCTTGAGCTCATCGATGAGCAGGCCGTAGTTCAGGCCGAAGGAGCGGTCCTGGTAATCGGAGAGGGTCTTGACCTTTTCGATGCCGGCGTTGCCGCACCAGCGCTTCTGGGCAAAGGGCAGGTCGAGGCTGATGGTGCAGACCATCACGTTGTCGGGCAGCTTGGCTGCCTCTTGGTTGAACTTGCGGGTCATGCTGTCACACACCGGGGTATCGAGTGAGGGGACCACGGTGATCAGGCAGATCTTGCCCTTGCAATCGGCCAAGGTCACGGGCTGCAGAGCGTTATCGACCACCTTGAAATCAGGGGCTGCGTCTCCGACCTTGACGTCGGGGCCAAGCAGGGTCATGGGATTGCTTTTGAAGGTGATCACGCCGGTTCTTTTCTGGGTCATTTATCCATCCTCCTGGGTAGAATTATCATCAAAACGGTCATAATTTTACCCGCCGAAATCGGACTGTCAAGACATGAAACCAAGAAATTTTTCTGAAAGCATTCAAACCTCCCTCCCAGGCGTAGAGTCCGCTTAAAAAGGACCCGATAAACGATGACATGGAGATCGTTGCCCCGCTCCCATTGCAAAAGCCGCCTTGTGCTAGAACAGGGCGGCTTTTGCCTGAAGACTCTTGGTCGAAATCAGCCGGCTACTTGATCGGCCCGGTAAAGAGCCAGTCGTTGGCCTTGACGGTGCCGTGACAGCCGATGCACCCGCCAACCATACCTTCCTTTTCGATGGTTCCGTCGGGCTGGTATTTGAGCCAGAACCAGTCACCTGCCGCTGGGTTGTAGCCCTGTTTCTTATACATCACGGTAATGGCGGCAAGCTTTTTCTCGGGCGAATAGTTCTCCTTGACGATAAACTCGCCGTGGGGAACCTGTCCCGCCTTACCGTTGAAAGCCTCGAGGGCACCGCCGGTGACATAGGTGGTCAAAAAGGCCCCATGGGGATGCTGGCCCTTGTACAGCTTGCCCTTGCCGGGCCACAGATTCCAGCTCTGGTAGGGGCTGGTCCTGGTGATGTAGTCGATGACCGCCTGTCCGTCGGCGGCAGGCATTTCAGCGGCAGCCATTTTGGTTCCGGCGGCGCAGGCGACCAGGGCAATCAGAGAGGATGCAGCGAGAAAAGCGATGAGGTTTCTGGACAGATTCTTCATTGACTCCTCCGTGGG
>CALZIZ010000049.1 GCA_945787465.1 uncultured Desulfuromonadales bacterium | reverse complement strand
GCCTTGAGCGAGCAGACCTGGTGATCCTCTCCTTTCCTCTCTACGCCGACAGCCTGCCGGCTCATACCACCAGGGTGCTCGAGTGGATCGCCGAGGCACGCAGAGACAGGCCCGACGCCAGGAACCAACGCTTTGCGGTGATCGTTAATTGCGGTTTCCCCGAGGCTGCCCAATGCGAGACGGCGCTTGCCATCTGCCGCTGCTTTGCCGAAAAGGCCGGCCTTGAGTGGGCCGGCGGCCTGGCCATGGGAGCAGGAGGCGCGGTTGCCGGGCGCCCCCTTGAATCCCGCGGCGGCATTATGAAAAAGGTCCAGCAGGCTCTTCAGAAAGCGGCCACGGCCCTGGGCCAGGAACAGAACATCCCCCCGGAGGCTGTGGCGTTAATGGCAAAACCGCTCATGCCGGCCCGGGTCTACCTGTCCATGGGGACCCTGGGTTTTAAGCGCAAAGCCAAAAAAGCGGGAGCCCTGAACAAACTCAAAGACCAGGGGGGGCAAAACATGGTCAAAATGAGCCACCCGAGACACAATGACCTGTGCCATTATTACCCACAAGGGCTCATGTTTCTTTTCAGCCCATATTTTTACCTTGGAGTTTCAACGACTTACAAAAAGTTTGTTTTTTGGCACAACTCTCGCTCTTTACGGAAGCAATTCAACCGCCAGGGAGCTTGGCGGCCCAACAAAGCGGACAACGAAAGTCCGCAACCACAACAGTCTTCCGAGTCAAAGGAGAGCGAACCATGGGCGAAGCGGCAAAACCATTCTGGATCAATGAAGAAGAAATCATCGAAGTTATCCCTCAGGTTTTCGAAGACGTATCTTGCCTCAGCACCGGCGTAGAAGACGACTGCTGGAAGTTCGGAAGCGACTGATTGCCCCTAGACAGGCTACCGAAAATCACCAGAGACAGGAAAAGCCCCTATCCTTTTTTCAGGACCAGGGGCTTTTCCTGTTTTCAGGCTGTGCCGCAGCCAAGAAGCGGGCCCAGGGGGCCCCGTTCAGGGAGGATCTGCCGAAGAGTCAGTACTCAAGGTCCTGGCGGGAGATTCCGAGTTTATCAAGATAGCGATAGAGGGTGGCGCGGTGGACACCGAGCAGACGGGCCGCGGCGGTGAGATTGCCCCCGGCGGCGGCATAGGCGCGGCGAATCTCAGCTTCGTCCAGATCGACAGGGCGGGTCGAATGGCCGTAGGCCGGCCCTTCGGAAGAAGACAGAAGCTGAGCCTCGAGGGCCTGGGCGGGAGGTTTTTCGAGCAGGGGATAAGGCGGCGCGATGGACATGGCCCCCTGCCGGTCAGAACTTTGCAAATCCCAGTCACCGGGGGAGAAGTCCTGGCGTTCCCGGACCCATTCGGCAAAAGCGCGGGCGCCGATCACCTCGGCCTCCGTTTCGACAAAGACCCGCTCCAGCACATTGCGCAGTTCGCGGATATTGCCCGGCCACAGGTAGGACTCGAGCAGATTCAGGGCCTCGGGGGTGAGCCGCTGGATCGGTTTTGCGTATTTGCGGCGAAAAGTTTTGAGAAAGTGCCCGGCGAGATGGGGCAGGTCCTCGAGCCGCTGGCGCAGGGCAGGGATGTGGATGCGAAACACCGACAGGCGATGGTAGAGGTCGGCGCGAAACTTCCCCTGGCCGACGGCCCTTTCAAGGGGCACGTTGGTGGCGGCGACGATGCGCACATCGACCTGCTGCTCCTGCTCGGCCCCGACCCGCTCGATGCGCCCCTCTTCGAGCACCCGCAGCAGCTTGGCCTGGGTGCGCAGCGGCATGTCACCGATTTCATCAAGAAGCAGGGTGCCGCCGTCTGCCCTCTCAAAGCGCCCCCGGTGGGTGCGCAGCGCCCCGGTAAAGGCACCTTTTTCGTGACCGAAGAGTTCGGATTCGAGCAATTCTTCGGAAATCGCCGAACAGTTTACCGCCACAAAGGATGCCCGGTTGCGGGGGCTCTGGTCATGGATGGCGCGGGCGACCAGCTCTTTACCGGTGCCGGTTTCACCGGTGATCACCACCGAGGCGTCGGAGGGGGCATAAAGGCTGATTTTGCGAAAGACCTCGCGGATCGCCGGACTGCTGCCGACCATGCCGGAAAAAGAGACCTCGCGCTCAAGCTCCTCTGAGGTTTGCTGCGTGAAGATAACCGAAACGAGTTGCCCCCGGTAGTCTTCACTCAGCCCGCCCGGTCGCAACTCTGCCATCAGGGTAGTGCCTCCGGTGCCGCCAAAGCGTACCGGCACCCCCACCACAGGCTCCTGCCGGTTGAGAGCCTCTGCGGCAAGTTCTTCAAGCGGGGGAAACACCTCGCCCAACTGCTGCAGGCCCGCCCCGCGAACCCGCTCCTCATCGACGCCGATGAGCGCCGCCAGGCGCTTCGAAATGCCGGAAACCAGCCAGCGGCCGGCGGGACCTTGCGCCAGGAGAAGATCGGGAGCGATGGCCGGCAAATGGGCGTCGGGATTTTCAGGGCGACCAAAGGGCATAGATGAATTCAACTGCAGGGGGTCAAAATTGACGCACTCGGAAGAACCCATGAGATGGCTAAGCAAAAATTTCGTCCGACAAGGCTTGATGGTTTTTCAGGGGCGAAGGCATACATGTCGTATGTCGAGGTCCTGAAAAACCATTGTAACGCAGTAGGATGGACTTTTTGCGACGCCATCAACATTGATGCTCGGCAAAGGGCGCAATCAATGTAACCTTTCATGGGGCCAAGTTCAAGGGCACTCAGACAGAATTAAATCAAGGCAAACAAGGCCGCCCCCCAAGCGGGGAACGACCCTGTTTTATAGGCTGTTACTTTGTCCCAATTCCACAGAGGATAGGTCCCTAGGGCTTAACCACCACGTCGATGCGCCGGTTGATGGCCCGACCCTCGGAGGTCTGGTTGGAGGCCAGGGGGCGGTCCGAGCCATACCCCACCGCGGAGATTTCGTTCTCGGACAGGGTTTCGTTGGCGATGAAATACTTGCGAACCGCTTCGGCCCGTTTCTGGGACAGGTGCAGGTTGACCGCATCAGTCCCGGTGCTGTCGGTGTGCCCCTCGATCACCACCCTCGGAAAGCCAAAGGTGCGGATCGCCTGGCGCACCTTGCTCAGCAGGGCGTAATTATCAGGCATGATAACGTCTTTGCCCACCGGAAACTTCATGGCCTTGAGGCGGATGACCAGATTCTGCCCCTGCTTATACACCTCGGCCTCACGGGGAGAGAAAAACCCCTGTACTTCGGTGAACAGCTCCTGGAAGCGCTTTTCTGCCGCAAGGCGATCTTTGGCGACCTGCTCTTCGCGGGTCTTGCCCTCGAGGGCGAAAATATCCTGTGCCTGACCCTCGATCTGTGCCTGCTGCTCCTTGACCTTCTGTGACAGGTAGCGCTGGTCCTCCTGAAGCGCGGTGATGCTGCCAAGGATGTTCTGGATCTGCACGGCAAAGGACTCATCCCTCATGTCCCTGGCGCGAAGCTTGGCGGTGGTTTTCTGCAGGATCTCTTCGGTCCAGAGCACGATCTGCTCGGGGGGCATGGTCTTGACCTTTTCGCCCTGAGCGGCCACCTGGGTGAGTCGACGGGCCTGGAAGAGCGCCTCCTCGGCCTTTTTCTGCATCTCCTCTCGCTGGTAGCGCTGCTCGGTAATGAAGCTGTCGGCCTCCTGCAGGCTCTGCTCGGCGGCGGCATAGGTCCCCGGCGCGATGCGATCGGCGCCATTTCGCTGGGCCTCGTCCATCAGCCGTCGCACCTCCCCAAGGGTGCGTTCCTTGATCGCCCGCAATTCGAGCTGATCGAAGGCGTTAATAACCCCGACCTTGTTTTTTCGCGCCTTGCTGAGGTTGTTGTCTTCTATGGCGCGGGTCAAGTCCAGAAAGTCCTCCTCGACTTCGGCATAGGCCTCCCCAAATGCCGTGGCACCGGCTGAACGGGCCAGTTCGCGGGCCTTGAGAACATCGTCAAGGGCCGTGTGCACCACCTCGGCAGCTTCTTCGGCGCGCTGCAGGTGGGCTCGTCCGTAGGCGGCCTTTTGCAGCAGTTCAGAGACCGAATCACCGCTCTCGAGACCTCGCTGGGCATCGACCAGCGACTTTTCAGCCTTGCCAAACCAGGAGGGAGCCAGCACGTTGAGTTGTTTGTTGCGGGCTTTGCCCAGGTCATCAGCCAGGCTGTTGATCTGCTCGATGGGGTTTGCCGTCAGGGGGATCGGCTCGACCTTGAGCCCGGCACCGCCGCAGGCCGCCAGCGTCCCGAGCAGAACAAGCCCCCCGACCAGAGTTAAAACCTTACTGCATCTGAACATTCCATAGTCTCCTTTGTACCCTGGCAGGCATGATAATGCTTCTCAATCAGGTTATAAAATATACAACTTTTCCGGAACTTTGCCTCAAAAAATAAGCCCCGAAGGGCTATTTCTGCACCTGCCGGGGCCGCCGCGCTGCCGAGAACCCGCTGGGCGTGCGGAAAGTAGAGGCCCGCCCAGAAAAAACGGCCAGGCGCTGCGCCCCCCCCGGGGATGGCCCGAAAGAGGCAGCAACAACCCTTTGCGGATGGCCCAGCAGGCTCGTCTGGACCACCCGGACCGCCAGTACCTTGAAGCGCCGGCTGCGCAGCATGGCCATGGGCCCCTCCCCTTTCAATCGCCCTGCCCCCCTGGTAAACTGTTAGATAGTTTTCATCCGGAAACGGCCCTTTTCCGCAATCTCCGCGTCAATCTGCGGTCTCGCTTGTGCGACGTACGATGTACGTCTCCGCGCAAGACCTTGATTTCCTTGATCTTGCGAAAAATTGCTCGTTTCCCATATGAAAACTGCGCTAGTTCCATCAATAGATTCCGGATGGAAACTAGATAGTTTTCATACAGAAAGGCATAAAGAGATGCGCCAGAGAATGCTGTTTTCACTGCTGGTCCTGCTGGCTCTCGTCATTCCGGCAAGGTCCGGGGCCGAGGAACAATGCCTGGGTTGCCACGAGGGGATTGAAAAGATCTCCGAAGTGCCCGGGATGAGCCAACTCAGCTGTACCGACTGCCATCGCGGCGACGTCGAAGCGACCGAAGAGGAGGCCGCCCACGCCGGCATGTTCGCCAACCCCAGTGACCTGCGGGTCATCGACAAGACCTGCGGCACCTGTCACCCGGACGAAGTCGAAATCCTCAAAAAATCCCTCCATGCCACCAGCGCCGGCAAAATCAGCGGTACCCGCTACGCCTGGGGGGCCCAGGGGCGCAAGGCCATCTACGCCAATTACGCGGTGCGGGACGATGATCCCCAGGGCGAATTCGCTGTGCAAAGTCTCAAGGAACTGCCCTCCTACGATCCCGCCAAGCCCGAGGGGCCGGACAACACCCCCGCCGATGACTATTTGCGCAACCAGTGCCTGCGCTGCCACATCTGGAGCGACGGCCATCAACGTGACGGCGACTACCGGGCCAGCGGCTGTGCCGCCTGCCACGTGCTTTACTCCGACGCCGGCACCTACGAGGGCGGCGACAAGGCGATTCCCAGGGACCAGAAGGACCGGCCCCGCTTCCACCGCATCACCAGCAGGATCGATGAGACCCAGTGCCTGCACTGCCACAACCGTGGCGGGCGCACCGGGGTCAGCTACATCGGCACCATGGAAAGCGACGGTTACGGCACACCCTGGAGCGAAACAGGGGGCAAACAGGGCAAACTGCACGGCAAGAACTACAATCACCTGCAGGCCAACGTGCATTACGAAAAGGGGATGACTTGCATCGACTGCCACACCAAGCGGGATATCCACGGCGACGGCAACATCTACACCAAGCGCGAACAGGCCGTGGAGATCGAGTGCGAGGACTGCCACGGCACCCTCGAGAAGCGCTCTGAACTTAAAACCTCATGGGGCAACAAGCTCGACAATCTCAAAGAGCGTGACGGCAAGGTCATCCTCACTGGCAAGCTCGACGGCAAGACGCATGTGGTCCCCCAGATTGCCGAAATCGAGTTCGGCACAGAAGGGCATATCGCCATGGTTGCAATCGGCGCTCACCTCAAGAAACTCGAGTGCTACGCCTGTCACGCCACCTGGGCACCCCAGTGTTACGGCTGTCATGCCAAACAGGACATCGGCAAAAAGAGCGGCGACTGGCTCAACGCCAAGCCTGCAGATGACCCGAGTGTGGCCAGTCATAAGGGCAACCGGGCGCAGAGCGCCTTCGACTGGCAGGAGTCCCGCAGCTACCTGCGCTGGGAAACCCCGACCCTGGGGATCAACACCGAGGGAAAGGTCAGCCCTTTCATCCCCGGCTGCCAGGTGATCTACACCCGAATGGACGGCGAAAAGAACCTTGAGCACAACAGGATCTTTACCACCGTGGACGGCACCAACGGCCTCGGCACCAACCCCATCCAGCCCCATACCACCACCAAAAAGGCCCGCTCCTGCGCCGACTGCCACATGAGCCGCAAGGCCATAGGGTTGGGCAGCGGCTACTACCTGCCCCGCGCCAACGGGTTGGATATCGACTTCGAACTCGAGCGCATTGTCGATGAGAAAGGTAACCAGATTCAGCAGACCGCCCACGAAGGCGCCCGGCCATTCACCATGGGTGAGCAGCAACGCATCCTCCGCTCGGGGACCTGCATCGCCTGCCACGGCTCCGATCCCGCGATCTGGAAAAAGACCAGGGAAAAGACCGGGGTCAAGGCGGCCCCCACCGACAAACTGCACCAGCAGGGGATCGAGAGAATCCTCGAGAAGGCCGGCAAGATCCTGTTCTGAGTCAAGGCATTTAAAAAGGGCTGCCCCATCCTTTGCGGTGGGGCAGCCCCTTTTGTTAAACCAGTGCCTTGGCCTCTCTCAGGTCGAGCGGCTGCACTGACGCTTTGCCCTCCTACCCCTGCTCGAGGAAAGTGGCAACCTTGGTTTTCAGATCCTCCAGGTTGTAAGGTTTGCCGATGTAATCATCGGCACCTGCCGCAAAGGCATCGACCTGATCCTGCTCCTGAACCTTGGCCGTCATGACCACGATCGAGCAGGCGTTGGTCGGGGGGGCGCTTTTCAAGATACGCGTCACCTCGTAGCCGTTCAGTCCGCCGGGCATCATGACATCGAGCAGAATCACATCGGGCAGCACCTCCCGGGCGATCTCGATGGCGTCATCTCCTCTTTCGGCCAGCCAGAACTGGCGATCATCGGCCTTCAGAACCATCTTCAGCAACTCTTTGACCTCGGGCTGGTCATCGACAATCAGGATTTTCTTCACTGCCGCCCTCCTTCCATTTTTGCCCCCATCTCAACGGTGTCTTGAACCGAAAACGGAATCGTAAAACTCACTTTGGTTCCCTTGCCCGACTTGCTTTCGACCCAGATCCTTCCGCCATGGGCCTCGATTATGCTCTTAACAATGGCCATCCCCAGCCCCAGGCCGCCCACGGCGGTATCGGAGGTGTCGGCCCGGTAGAATTTGTCGAACACTCTGTCGATCTGCTCGGGGGTCATGCCGATGCCCTGGTCCTCAACCGAAAAGCGAACCTCTGCCCCGGCGCCCTCGCAGATGATCCTGATCAGACCGCCCCTGGTCGAGAATTTCACCGCGTTGCTGAGCAGGTTTTCCATCACCTGAACCATCTTACCCTCATCGAGCAAAAGACGCAGGCCCCCGAGGGGTAAAACGGCCTCGAACCGGTGACTGGAGAACTCCTTTCGGTATTGGTCAATAGAGCGCTGGACAACCGCCACAAGATCGCACAGCCCCTTCTCCAGATGAACAAGCCGCCCCGATTCGACCCGGCTGAGGTCCAGCAGGTCATCGATGATCTCCTCCAGCACCTGGGATTTTTCAAAGATAATGCCCAGATATTCATCCTGTTGCTGTGCGCTGAACCCCTTTTCATGCAACAGAAGGTCGGCAAAACCCTTGACCGAGGTCAGAGGGGTGCGCAGTTCATGGGCGGCGGTAGAAATGAATTCATTCTTCATCGCATCCAGCTTCCGCTCCAGGGTGACATCGCGAAGAATGGTAATCACCCCCGCCCTGACCCCGCTACCCCTTCGAACCGGGGAGGATTTGGCCTGAACGGTGCGAACCTCCTCCTCGCCCTCCGCCCCCAGGGACATCTCGACCAGCGCCTGGTTCCGCTCTCCCTGGTGCAAGGCGGTAAACTGTTCGCGAAGGGCCCCGTTATCGATCACCGCATCGAGGGGCTGCAAAAAGATCTCGTGCAGCGATTTGCCCAGCATGGTCTGGGCCGAAGTGCTCATCAGCACGACCCGGTTGTCCATGTCGGTGAAAATCAGCCCGTCGGCAACGGAATTGAGGATGGCAGCGATCTTGTCCCGGCCCTCCTCGGTTTCGGTCAGAGCCCTCTGGAGGGCCTCCTCGGCCTGCTTGCGGTCGGTGATGTCATTCAGGACTATCAGGTATTTATCGCCGATCAGGGCACCGAAGATTTCAACGCTGCGAGTCGAGCCATCCTTGCAGGTCACCAGGTACTCTGCCGGTTGTATTTCACTCCCGTCCCGGGCCGCCTCGGCGATGGCCTCCTGCCACCGGGCCATGACCCCGCTTCGATAGTTTTCGTCGGGATAGGCCTTGATCCACCAGCTTTCCACATCCGGGATATCGACTCGGCTATAGCCGAAGGTCTGGACAAATTTGCTGTTCAGGTACTCGACCCGGCCATCGGGGGAATTCAAGGCCATGGGCACCGGCGAAAAATCGATCAGCCCCCGAAACAGGGACTCGCTCTTTCTCAGCGCCTCCTCAAATTGCCGGCGATAATAGATATGCCTGAACAGGGCGCAGGTGACCCCGGCCAAAGCCAGAATGACCCCCAGGCCGGCCCAGAGGTACGCTTTGTAGACCTGGTAAAAACTCGAAGGGCGGTTGAGAATAAGGCTGTCCTCGGGAAGGTCCTTCAACGAGAGCCCGAATCGCTGCAGTTCCAGGTAATCAAAAACATAATGATTGGGGCTGGCCTGCCGCACAGCAATCTCACTGACAGGCCGCCCTTCAAAAATCTCCAGAACCACGCCTGCCGCCGTGCGCCCCTGTTCAAAGTGACTGATCACCTTGCCACCGAAGATCCCCTCACCTATTCCATGATACCAGAGGTGGTAGAGGGGCCGGGAGAGATTCTGCCTGATCAATTGAAGGCTTTGGTCAAAGAGCAGAATGTTGCCTTTGCTGTCGTTGTAGGCACTCAGCAGCAAAACCAGATCCGCTTCGCCGAGCCCCCTTAAACGGGTGCCCATTTCGCCAAAAGAGAGATCGGTTAAGCTGATCTCAGCCAGTTCCACCGGGGCCATCTCATCCCGTAGCCTCTGGAAGGTTTTCAGGTCGCCCTGGCCGCTCGGAGTGCTGTCCACAAGGGCAAAAACCCGCTTTACCCCCGGGTGCAGCCGGGCCATCAGCTCGAGAGTCTCCTGCATCGACACCGCCTCGACGGTCCCGGTGACAAGAGGGTTGCCGATCTGCTCCCTGGCCAGGTCCACATCGTTGACCCCAAAAAAAACGATGGGCCGCTTTGCGAAGAGGTCCTGCTGGTGTTCCAGGGCAAAGGCGAGGGCGTTGTCGTCGCCGGTGATGATGGCGTCATAAGGGGCAAGACGAGAGATCTTGCGGGACAGGGAGCGGTAAAAGAGATCAAGGGTCTCTCTGCCCGGAAACCTCTTGGTGTCCATAAATTCGACATCAAGAAGTATCTTCCGGGGCTCAAGAACCGCGGTAATGCCTTCGACCTGCTGGAAAAATGTCGGAAAGCCCGGGTGGTAGGAACTGATAAAAAGAACCCTTCGGGGCGATGCTCCACAAAGATCTGGCAGGAGCAGAATCCACACCAGGGAAATCAGGCCCAGAGAAGCCGATTGCAGGCAGCGTCTCACGTAATACAGGCTCCTTAAGCACTTGAAAAATCAGACACAGCGGGCCTTAACCACAAAATAAAGCCTAATTATAGCAGGTATTTCGATTTCTTCAGAACCTGGCTGCGACCCCGGTCAGCCTGAGGCCCGCTCAGAGCGGGGGTGAGCCGGGAGCACCCAATCGCTTGAGCCGAGACGGGATGTTCCAGTGCCGCAGCAGCCGGGCGACCGCCTGAGGCACCAGGGACTCCCAGGGTTCATCCCGCAGCATCCGCCGGCGAACCTCGCTGCCGCAGATCCCCTTCTGCTCGCGGGGAACCTCCCAGAGGACATGGACCTGAAGCCCGAGGGCCTGAAAATTAGCAAGCTTTTTGCGCCCCCAGTCGTCGTAAATAGTCAGAAAGAAAGCCCCGTCCATGGGAACGTAGTATCGGTAGAGTTCGGGCAGGTTGATCGGCAGGGGGACCACGGAAAAATCGGCGGAGGGTACCCCGGCCTCTTCCAGGGAGCTGCGCACCAGCAGGTAGCGCTCGAAGTAGGTCAGGGGGTTGGCCAGGGGGCTGCTGCGGCCGGGGTCGGTACGGTCTTCGCGGGTCAGGCAGGGGTCGGGGTTGGTAATGCCCACCACCAGGTGCCGGCACAGCCGTTTTCCGGCCAGCAGGTACTTGAGGTGGTCATTATGCAGCACCTGAAAACGGCCGTGAATCACCCCAAGAGGATATTGAGGGTTCATAAGACACCTCCTCACCCGAGGCGAAAGGGTTCATAGTCTCCGGGGTAAAAAGGCTGGTCGACCGGGGTGTCCCGAATGCCGGCCAGTTTGGCCCGGTCAAGCTGGTTGAGGATCATGTAGATGAATTCTTTGCCCCGCACGCATCCCAGCGCACCTGCGGCGGCACTGACCTCATCGAAACGCTGCACCCCATCGCGGCGCACCCCGCCGCCGACCATGGCAAGGGGAACCGGCTCCCCCGAATGGATCAGCGCGCCGCCGCTGGGCGTCGAATGATCGGCAGTCACCACCACCAGCACCTCGGGGTTTTCAAGCAAGGGCTCAATGACCCGGCCGATACCCCGGTCGAGGGCCTCAATCACCGCCTTTTTGCCCCGCGGGTCCTTGCGATGGGCGGCCTCGTCGGCCTCCTTGGTGTGAACGTGGATAAAATCGTAAGAATCGAGGGCCCGCCCCGCCAGGGCCAGGCGCTCGGCAAGATCGCGCGCGGCGTCGCCACTGTCGCTCATCTTGTGCACGTCCAGGCCAAGGTAGGCGCAAAGCCCCCAGTAAATGATCCCCGAGGAGATGGACAGCCCCTTCAGGCCGTTACGCTGCCGGAAAGGGACCACATCTTTGAGGCGCCCGGCCCGCTGGGTGATCATGCCGTTGACAGCCGGCAGTTCCTGCCTGCGGCGCGCCAGATTGATGGGATGTTGCGCCAGGCGGCGATAGGCCCATACCAGATAGGCGCGCAGCGCACGGGCCGTGTTCAGAGCGGCCCTGTCCTCTGCATACTCCTGCCAGGGCCTGACCTCGGGCAGCAGCCGCCCCTCGAGCATGGTGTTGGTGTCGGTGACAAAGGGGGCGACCTCCCCTGCAAGGCTCAGGATGCCGAAGCCCCCCTTGGTGGCGGTAAAGCGCATGTCCACCCCTTCAGCCTGATACTCGGCCACGGATGCGATCAGATCCCTGGCCTCTGCTGCAGTGACCTCGGGTCTGTCCCTGCCGAGAGCCAGGCAGCCGTCCTCCTCGTGCAGACAGGCCAGATGCGCCAGCAGGGCCACCTCGCCGGGCTGGAGATCGATGCCGGCGCCCAGGGCTTCGAGAGCGCCGCGGCCGGGAAACTCGGCCTGGTCATAGCCGAACATGGCGAAGTGGGCATTCTCGCTCGGCAGAGCCTGGCCGAGGGCCGCAGCATGGTAAAGACCGTTGGCCCCCAGGGATGCCAGGCGGTCGAGGACCGGGGTATGAGCGGCCTGCAGCGGGGTCAGATGATCGAGTTCGGCAAAGGAGCGATCCCCCAGGCCGTCCAGCAGGATGAGAACGCATTTGCTTGGCACGGGCACTCCAGCGATGAAGTCAATCCCAATAGCTTGAAACAATTTTTGCCACAGAGGACACAGAGAGCACAGAGAACACCCTCGAACTTAATGGCATTTTTTCTGTGGCCTCTGTGGCTGAGCGTTTTTTCTTTAACCTGGATCCGTGAGATCGGGGCGGGAAAAGAGTGTAAGAGCCTGGCATGAATAAGTGTTTCAAAAAATCTGAGGCTCACCCAAAGGTTCGTCGGTGATTTTTTGAACGCTTAGGCAGGTCAATGACTTGCGCTATTGCCCGGTCAGAACTCACGGATTCAAGTTTAATGCAATATTACCGGCTGGAAAGTGAAAGTAAATCGAAAGGCTGGAAGCAAAGATTACGCGGGGAGGTTTGTGCGAGGGTGTGGACGAATGGGACTTAGCCGCTTTGGCGGCCGGGGGGGCAGACGGCAGGGTTCCATTCGGCCCGGCACTGACTGTTTTGCAGGGCCAGGATCAGCTCCTGGCGGCAGCGGACCGGGACATTGAAACAAGTGGTCACCCGTCCGAGTTCATCGAGGGTATGGGCGTCGCTGCCGCCGCATTCGGTCAGCTTGTGGCGTCTCCGCCAGGTGCTGACCCGCAGGTTCTCCAGCTCGGAGTTGCGTCCGTTGATCACCTCCACCGCCTTGCAGAGCCCTTCGCGCACCACATAAGGCTCTGCGGGCCTGGCGCTGCGAAAGGGGTGGGCGGCTATCGCCACGCCGCCGGCCTGCTCGACCACCCCCAACAGCTGCGGCGCGGGCAGTCCCGTCGGCAGGCCTTCGAAGGGGCCGAAGAGCAGAAAATCCCCGGCCAGGGTGGCGTACTCCATGCCGAACAAAACACAAAGGCCGTCGTCCTGAATGCCCTCACGGACGCTGTGGCGCGCATCCATGGTGTCATGGTCGGTGATACAGACCCCGTCCAGCCCACGGCTGCGGGCATGGCGCAGGATGTCGGCAAGCGGCAATATGCTGCAGGAAGACAATGTGGTGTGGACATGGAGATCGAAACGCATGGCAGCACCCTCAAAGGATTGTCCGGTTAAAAACGGGAGTTTAGCGAATTGAAATAATAGGCGATTTTCCGAATCAAGCCAAATAGATATAGCTAATCCTACGCACGGGTTAAATAGCTATTTTCTATACTGCTCTAATTAGCTGAAACCACGAAACTTATGCCCTCGACCGAAGGCGGGTATCCATCACTCTCTTGACATGACGGGTTTATGGGTTTAATTAGTTACCAGGGTGATCACAATTATCAATCCAATCCATAGGAAATTCAAATGTCACATAAGCTAAGGCATCTTGTCGTTCTCGGGCTGTTTTTTCTCGGCACTCTTATCGCCGCTCCGGCGGTGAAAGCACAGGACTTCACCTTTACCGCCATCCCCGATCAGAATACCGCCAGGCTGCAAGAACGCTTCGGCAAAATCGCCGATTACCTCTCCTCTCAACTGGGCATCCCGGTAAAATACATTCCGGTCAAGTCCTACAGCGCCTCGGTGGCGGCCTTCAAGAACAACCAGGTGCAGATGGCCTGGTTCGGCGGCCTCTCCGGAGTTCAGGCCCGCCAGGCGGTCCCCGACTCCGTGGCCATCGCCCAGGGCGAGGAGGATCAGCACTTTCGCTCCTATATCATCGCCCATACCAGCACCGGGCTCTCCTTTGGCGAAAGCCTGCCCGCAGCGATGGCCGGCAAAACCTTTACCTTCGGCTCCAAGGGATCGACCTCGGGACGCCTGATGCCCGAGTATTTTCTCCGCCGGCATTTTGCCAAAGCCCCCCGCGAGGCTTTCGCCAGGGTCGGCTTCAGCGGCGACCACTCCAAAACCATTGCCCTGGTCCAGTCGGGCAGCTACCAGGTTGGAGCGGTGAACTTCAAGGTCTGGGAAAAAGAGGTACAGGAGGGCAAAATCGACCCGACCAAGATCCAGGTCATCTGGCGCAGCCCGGAGTATCCCGACTACAACTGGACCATCCGCGGGGACGTTGAGAAGACCTATGGACAAGGATTCATCGAAAAGGTCCGGGAGGCCCTGGTCGGCATGAGCGACCCTGCGCTGCTCGCCTCCTTTCCCCGCAGCCGTTTCATCCCGGCAGACAACAGCCTCTATCAGCCGATCGTCGACACCGGGCTAGAGGTCGGCATTCTGCGCCGGTAGGGGGCTATCGAGCTTAACATGAACCTACTGAGAAATCGGCTGACCGGCCCAAATTCTCGACAATTTTCGACAAATAGCCCTGCTATTCGCTCTCAAATTCTCGAAAATCTGGTCTCGAACATCCAATTTCTCACTACGTTCCGTCAAGCCCGACAGCCTCCTGGGGAGCGTGATCAACCATGACATACGCTGCAGCCAGAGCGCGCTCACCCGTGCCTGAAGTGCTTCTCGACCTCGACAGGGTCAGTGTCGCCTACGGGCAGAGCCCGGTGCTTAAAGAGATCAGCCTGCAGATCCGCGAAGGAGAAAAGGTGGCCCTGGTCGGGCCCAGCGGGGCGGGCAAAACCACCCTGCTGCACAAGCTTTATCAGCTGCGCTCGCAGGATACCTCCTTTATCCACCAGCACTTTGCCCTGGTCCCCCAGCTCTCGGCCTTTCACAACATCTACATCGGGCGGCTCGACAGCAAGCCGCTGCTTTACAACCTGCTCAACCTGCTCAAGCCGCAAAAGGCCGAACTGGAACGCATCGGCCCGATCCTCGAAAAGCTCGGGCTCTCCGAAAAAATCTTCGAGCGGGTCGGTGCCCTCTCCGGGGGCCAGCAGCAACGGGTGGCGGTGGGCCGGGCCATGTACCGCGGAGGGCGGATGCTGCTTGCCGACGAGCCGGTCTCCTCCATCGATGTGCATCAGGGCGAGGCCATCATCCAGATGATCATGGACGCCGAGCCGACGGTGATCTGCTCATTGCACTCGGTGGACTTCGCCCTGCGCTATGCGCAGCGCATTATCGGCCTGCGC